>CAYYDO010000001.1:0-1677 GCA_964470595.1 uncultured Burkholderiaceae bacterium
CCAAGGCCTCCGTTGCCCCTCCTCCCGCGCACTCGGTGGCCGATGTCTTCCGCGCGTACGGCTATCAACTGATCCGTACGCCGATCGTCGAACCCACCGCGCTGTTCGTCCGCAGCATTGGTGAAGTGACCGATATCGTCGAGAAGGAGATGTACACCTTCGTCGACGCCCTCAACGGCGAGCAACTGACCCTCAGACCCGAAAACACGGCTGCAGTGGTGCGTTCGGCCATCGAGCACAATCTGCTCTACGAGGGGCCCCGCCGTCTGTGGTACTTCGGCCCGATGTTCCGCCATGAGCGGCCGCAGCGAGGCCGCTATCGCCAGTTTCATCAGTTCGGAATCGAGGCGCTCGGACTGCCAGGCCCGGATATCGATGCCGAGCAGTTGCTCATGATCCATCGTCTGTGGCGTGCGCTGGGGCTGCAGGGCGCGTTCCTGCCGCGACTCGAGTTGAACTCCCTGGGCCAGCGTGAAGAGCGGTTGGCGCACAGGCGGGCACTGGTTGCACATTTCGAGCGGCATGCCGATCTGCTCGATGACGATGCCCGGCGTCGTCTCTCGAGCAATCCATTGCGTCTTCTGGATTCGAAAAACCCGGCGATGCGGCCTGTCATCGACACAGCGCCACTTCTGACCGATTTCCTTGGCGAGGCCTCCCGGACGCATCTGGATGCCGTGTGTGACATCCTGCGAGCCCACGGGGTGGCCTACGTCATCAACCCCCGATTGGTGCGTGGTCTCGACTACTACAACCTCACCGTATTCGAGTGGGTTACGGATCGCCTCGGTGCACAGGGCACGGTCTGCGGAGGGGGGCGTTACGACACCCTGATTGAACAGATGGGCGGCAAGTCTGCCCCGGCATGCGGTTTTGCCATTGGCGTTGAGCGACTGATCGAGTTGCTTCGGGAGTGTGCGATCGCCTCTCCTGCACGGGGGCCGGATGTCTATCTGGTTCACTGGGGCACCGATTCGGTCGCCGCGGCGATCGGTCTGTCCGAGGCCTGCCGTGACAGGGGGCTCGCGGTTCAGATGCATTGCGGTGGCGGGAGTCTCAAGTCGCAGATGAAACGCGCAGACCAGAGCGGTGCTCCTCTCGCGGTGCTCATGGGCGACGATGAGCGTGCAGCAGGCCATGTCACGATCAAGACCCTTCGTGGCGAGGGCGGCATCGCCTCGCAGGAGAAGGTGTCCATCGCCGATGCGTCTGCAGTGATTGAACAGAAAGTACGGAGTGGATCGCGACATGCGTGAAGATCTTGAACAGCAGGAACAACTCGATGCGATCCGGGGCTTCTGGGACGACAACAAACGCTGGATCATTCCACTCGCCTTTGTGGTCCTCGCTTCTGCTGCGGCCTTCAACGGCTGGAAGTGGTGGCAATCCCGTCAGGCCGACCAGGCTGCTCAGGCCTTGCAGGCGATGGAATCGGCCCTTGCGGGCCAGGATGTCGACAAGGCACGCGCCGCCTACAAGGTTCTGGCTGCCGACTTCGGTGCCACTGCACAGGCCTCTCTCGGCGGTCTTCAGATGGCGCGTGCCCTCGCATCGGCAGGGCAACTGGCCGAGGCCCGATCCGTGCTCGAGCAGGTGGTACGCGAGGGCGGACCGGAGTTCTCCTGGGTGGCACGTGTGCGGCTCGCGGGCGTGATGCTCGACGAGGGCAATGCCAAG
>CAYYDO010000001.1:1687-6471 GCA_964470595.1 uncultured Burkholderiaceae bacterium
CTCGAGGCGCTCGGCGTCGAGAAGCCGCCCCGGCAGTTCAGTCCTCTCGTCCTCGACCGTCGCGGTGATGTTCAGGCAGCCCTTGGTCACCGTGACGAGGCGCGGGCATCCTGGAAGACTGCGGCGGACGAGTTTCCCGAGCAGTCGACATCCAGAGAGATCGTTCTGCGCAAGCTGCAGACTCTCGACTCCTTCAGGTAAGGAACGCCATGACCCGGTACCGTATTCAATTCACGCTGCTTCTGACGATGGCTCTTGCGATTGCCGGTTGCGGCAGCAGTCCCAAGAAACCCCAGCCAGCTGCTCTTGTGCCGTTTTCGCCATCTCTTTCGGCGACGGTGGCCTGGAAGGCCGATGTGGGCAAGAGTGTCCGCGTCGGATCCGGGATTGGTCAGTTCGCGCCTGCTGTCGATGGTGACTCTGCCTATGCAGCGTCGTCCTCCGGAACGGTTTCCCGTGTCTCTCTTGCAGATGGGCGTCTGGTCTGGAGGACCGATGTCGAGGCACCCCTGGTTGCAGGTGTGGCGGGTGGGCGTGGGGTATCCAGAGGAATGTCGGCTGCGCTGACAGCCAAGGGGGAACTGGTTCTGATCGGCACGGACGGGAAACTCCTCCGGCGTATCAGCCTGGGTGGTGCTGCGCGCGAGGCGCCCGTCTTCGCCGATGGTGTCGTGGTGGTCCGGATGGCCGACAACCGCGTGGCTGGCTGGGATGTCCAGACAGGGGAACGTCGATGGATTCTTCAGCGAACACTTCCGCCGCTCGTCCTGCACGGACAGTCGGGGATGCGGGTGCGCGCCCTCGAACCCGAGGAGTCGACCGCTGATGCGCTCGACGCAGCAGATGTCCTCGTCAACATGCCGGGCGGCCGTCTTCTCTGGCTCAATGGCACCACGGGTACCTTGCGCTGGGAGTCGCAAGTTGCCGCGCCGCGCGGCAGCAATGAGGTTGAGCGTCTCGTTGACCTGCTCGGTTCAGCGGCGGTCGATGGCCGGGATGTCTGCGTAGCCGCCTACCAGACTCAGGTCTCCTGCCTGGCTGGCGATACCGGCCGTCGCCTCTGGAGCCGGGATATCGTCGCCAGCACGCCGGTGGCAGCGGATTCCCGTTTTGTCATTGTCGCGGATGACCAGTCCCGACTGCATGCCCTCTCGCGCAAGGATGGCAGCCCGGCATGGTCGATCGACACATTTCAGATGCGTGGCCTGACCGCACCAGTATCGCTGGGCAGGGCTGTGTGGGTGGCGGACAGTCTGGGTGTGCTGCACGCGGTTTCCCGCGAGGACGGCAAGCTTCTTGCCCGGATTCCCCTCGACGGCGGTTCGGTGAGCGGTCCGCTGCGTCCGCTCCGCCAGGGGTTGCTGGTGCAGACCCAGGGTGGACAGCTGATGCTCATCCGAATCGACGGCTGAGGATCGCCATGTTCAAGCCAGTGGTCGCTCTCGTCGGGCGACCCAATGTCGGCAAGTCGACACTCTTCAATCGGCTCACCCGGTCGCGTGATGCCCTGGTGGCCGATCTTCCCGGACTGACGCGGGATCGTCACTATGGCGAGGGGCGCATCGGGCCGCGCTCGTATCTGGTCGTGGATACGGGAGGCTTCGAGCCGGTGGTGCGCGAGGGCATCAGCTTTGCCATGGCTCAGCAGACCAGGCAGGCGATCGCCGAGGCAGATCTCGTCATTTTTGTGGTCGATGGCAGATCAGGCGTTGCACCCCAGGATCTTCAGATCTCGGATCTGCTCCGGCGATCGGGACGGCCTGTCGTCCTGGCAGTCAACAAACTCGAAGGTCTCACATCGGAGGGTCGGACCGCCGAGTTCTATGAGCTGGGCCTCGGCGAACCTCTCGCCATCTCCTCCGCGCATGGTGACGGCATTTCCGGACTGATGGGGCATGCATTGGGGCTGCTTCCCTCTCCGAGCGAAGAGGAGTCAGCTGATGCTGCCGACGATGCGGCCTTGTCCGGTCTCAGGGTGGCCATCGTGGGAAGACCCAATGCGGGCAAGTCCACATTGATCAACACCCTGCTGGGCGAGGAGCGTGTGATCGCTTTCGACATGCCGGGAACGACCCGTGATGCAATATCGATCCCTTTCGAGCGGGCGGGCCGTCGTTACCGGCTGATTGACACTGCCGGTCTCAGACGCAAGGGGAAGGTGTTTGAGGCAGTCGAGAAGTTCTCTGTCATCAAGACCTTGCAGGCGATCGAGTCATGCCATGTGGCGATTCTGGTGCTCGATGCCCAGCAGGACATATCCGAGCAGGATGCCCACATCGCCGGATTCATCATGGAGGCGGGCAGGGCGCTGGTGGTGGCCGTCAACAAGTGGGATGGTCTCGATGTCGTCGCGCGCGACGAGGTCAAGCGACTCATTGCACGCAAACTGCAGTTTCTGCATTGGGCACGGTTTCATTTCATTTCGGCACGCAAGGGCAGCGGCATCGATGCGCTGATGCGTTCGGTGGATGACGCCTATGCCGCGGCGACTCTCAAACTCTCTACGCCCAAGATCACACGGGTTCTGCGCGAGGCCGTCGAGCACCAGCAGCCTCCTCGCCACGGGCGATTTCGCCCCAAATTGCGCTATGCCCACCAGGGCGGTCAGAACCCCCCGATCATCGTGGTCCATGGCAATGCCCTGGAGCATGTCTCGGAGGTATACAAACGGTATCTCGAGTCCCGTTTCCGACGGGTCTTCCAGCTGGAGGGTACGCCCCTTCGAATCGAGTGGAAAACGAGCCTGAATCCCTATCGGCCACAGGCGTGATTACGGGAGCCGAAATGGGTATAGTTGATGCTCTTCTCAGGAGCATCACACCATGTCACAAAGTAAAGGGCAGGCGTTACAAGACCCCTTCCTGAACCTGCTGCGCAAGGAGCACGTGCCGGTCTCCGTGTATCTCGTCAACGGCATCAAGTTGCAGGGGCATGTCGAGTCGTTCGACCAGTATGTTCTCCTGCTCAGGAATACCGTCACGCAGATGGTCTACAAACACGCCATCTCGACGATTGTTCCCGCCCGGGCAGTGAATTTCACCGCAGAGGGTGAGTCGAGCTGAGCGATCTCGGTTCCGTATCGACGACCTACGACGTCGATTTTTCCCGGCAACCCCGTACGGTGCTGGTCACGCTGGCGCTTGGGCGCAATCCGGTTCCAGATGACAGCGAACTTCGCGCGCTCGCCCTGTCGGCCGGAGCCCTGATCGTGGGTGCCGTGGCGGGTCGACGCGATCGACCCGATCCCGCCCTGTTCGTGGGTGCAGGCAAGGCCGATGAGATCCTTGCGCTGTGCCAGAGCGAGCGCGCCGATCTGGTCGTGTTCGATCACGCCCTGACACCGGGCCAGCAGCGTAACCTGACCCGTCGGCTGGGGCGCCGCGTCATCGATCGGGTGGCCCTGATTCTCGACATCTTCGCGCTTCGCGCAAGGAGCCACGAAGGCAAGCTGCAGGTCGAGCTTGCCCAACTCGATTACCTTTCGGCACGCCTGGTTCGAGGCTGGACTCACCTCGAGCGCCAGCGGGGCGGTATCGGTCTGAGGGGGCCAGGGGAGACCCAGCTGGAAACTGACCGCAGGCTCATCGGTGAGCGCGTCCGGCAATTGCGCACGCGGCTGGCCACGGTGGAAAGGCAGCGTCGCAACCGTAGCCGGCAGCGACACCGTCAGGGCGCATTTGCCGTGTCCCTGGTCGGGTACACCAATGCCGGCAAGTCGACACTCTTCAATGCCCTGACGCACGCGGGGGTGTATGCGGCGGATCAACTCTTCGCTACTCTGGACACCACCAGTCGTCGTGTTTTCCTCGCGCCCGGGGAATTCATGGTGCTGTCGGATACCGTCGGATTCATCCGGGATCTCCCCCACAGTCTCATCGAGGCATTCAAGTCAACACTGCATGAGGCTGCGGATGCCGATCTGCTGCTACATGTGATGGACGCATCCGATCCCGAGATGACTTCTCACAAGAAGGCCGTCGAGGATGTGCTCAGGGAAATCGGTGCCGCTGACGTTCCGACCATCGAGGTCTGCAACAAGATCGATCTCGCCGGTCGGGTACCCCATAGCGAGCGTGATGATCAGGGGCGTATCCGGCGCGTCTGGCTCAGCGCGGAATCAGGTCTCGGGGTGGACCTGCTTCGCGAGGCGGTTCGTTCACATATGCCGGCTTTCCCTAATCCCTCGGCTACGCTCGGGGCTCTCGGTGATAATACCGTCGCCCCGCAACCTTCCGTTCAGTCACTTCTCTAACCACCCATCATGCGACAGCACAATTGGTCAGCCCTCCGGCGTCTGTTTGCCCTGGGAGATCCCCGCTGGGGACAATCAGGACAGTCACAGGGTGGGGATAATCCTCGCCCTCAGCAGGAGCAGAGTCCGCGCTCGGCAGGCGATCAGGATCGCGGGCCCGGCGATGCCGGCCGGCAGGACCCTCCCGATCAGGGCCGACAGGGCGATGGCCGAGGTGGCAGGCCCGATCGAGGCAATGAGCCTCCCGACCTCGACGAGGTCTGGCGGGATTTCAACCGCCGCCTGAGTGGCATGTTCGGCAATCGTGGCGGCGGTCGTGGCTCCGGTAATGGCGGCGGTGGCTTCGGGGGCAGGCGGGGGAACGGTTCGGGTGGAGGATTCAAGCCGCCCACGGTCCGGACCGGGCCCGCATTCGGGATAGTGGCACTCGCTGGTGTCCTGGTCTGGATGGCGACCGGTTTCTACATCGTGCAGGAAGGACAGTCCTCCATCGTCCTGCGGTTTGGCGAGTTCCGCACCACCTCCGGAGCTG
>CAYYDO010000001.1:6481-11475 GCA_964470595.1 uncultured Burkholderiaceae bacterium
ACTTCCCTATCCTTTCGAGTCCCACGAGATCGTCAATCTCTCCCAGATCCGGCAGATCACCGTTGGCGTGCGCAGCGGCGGAAGTAATCGGGGGCGTGATTCCCTGATGCTCACGCGCGACGAAAACATGGTCGATCTGCAGTTTGCCGTCCAGTATCGTGTGGGCGACCCCAAGGACTACCTCTTCAACAACGTGGCCACCGACGATATCGTCGCGCAGGCCGCGGAGACTGTCATGCGCGAGATTGTTGGCCGCAGCCTCAGCGACACCGTGCTGTATGAGAACAAGGAGGGAATTGCCCGCGAGGCACTCTCGGCCATACAGGCCATCGCTGACAGGTACGGATCCGGACTCGCCATCGTCGATGTCACTATTCAGAACGCACAGCCTCCCGAGGAAGTTCAGGCGGCTTTCAGCGATGCGATCAAGGCCGGCCAGGACGCCGAGCGTCTCAAGAACGAGGGGCAGGCCTATGCCAATGACATCATCCCCCGTGCCAGAGGTTCTGCGGAGCGCCTGATGCAGGAGGCCGAGGCCTACAAGGAGCGAGTGATCGCCACGGCGCAGGGTGATTCCGACCGTTTCCGCAAGATTGTTGCCGAATACACCAAGGCACCTGCGGTGACCCGCGAGCGCATGTATCTCGAGACCATGCAGCAGGTGTTCACCAATGTCAGCAAGGTCATGGTCGACTCGAAATCAAACAGTAACCTGCTCTACCTTCCCCTTGACCGACTGTTGCAACAGTCGGGCGCAACAGCAGCGGGAGGTTCCATGGCAGGCAACAGCGGTGCCTCCTCCTCGAGCGGTACGGCCGGGCAGTCCTCGGCTGCCGGGCAGTCGGCGGAGTCTGGATCGGTTCCTTCCCCTTCCGCACCGGCACCAAGTCTGCGAGATCGCCTGAGGGAGGCCCGTTGATGAACAAGCTCTTCACCGCCGTTACGGCCCTCATCATCGCCGTCCTGCTGGCCGGGTCGTGCATCTATGTCGTGGATCAGCGTCAGTACGCGATTGTGTTCGCACTCGGGGAGATCAAGGAGGTGGTCGCCAAGCCCGGCTTGTATCTCAAGTTGCCGCCGCCCTTCCAGAATGTCGTTTACGTGGAAAAGCGCATCCTCACCATCGACACTCCGGAAATCGATCGATTCATTACCAGCGAGAAGCAGAACGTTCTGGTCGACACCTATGTGAAGTGGCGTGTCATTGATCCCCGCGAGTACTGGGTGTCGGTGGCCGGAAGGCCGGCCGGTGCGGCCGACCGCATTTCGCGCAGCCTGCGCGATGCCCTGAACAACGAGATTGCCAAGCGTACGGTCAATGAGGTGATCTCGGCATCCCGCGAGCAGGTGATGACCGGGATCCGTGAGCGCGTCAATGCCGACGCCAAGCGCCTTGGTGTCGAGGTCGTTGATGTGAGGATCAAGCGTGTCGACCTGGCCGACGAGATCCGTGATTCCGTTTTCCGCCGAATGGAGTCCGAGCGAAAGGCGATTGCCAACGAGCGCCGATCCTCTGGTGCAGCGGAGTCCGAAAAGATTCGCGCGAATGCCGATCGTCAGCGTGAGGTGCTGCTGGCGCAGGCCTACAGACGTGCGCAGAGCATCATGGGCGATGGCGATGCGAGATCAACCGCCCTCTATGCGGCCTCCTTTGGCCAGAATCCGGAATTCGCATCGTTCTATCGCAGTCTGCAAGCTTATCGGGAGAGCTTCAAGAGCAAGTCGGATGTCATCGTTGCCGACCCGCAGTCCGATTTCTTCCGTTATTTCCGTTCCTCGGGTGTCCGGTCCGGCAGCGCGAAGTGATGCCGGTCTCATGACCATGCCGGCCTGGCTGCTTCCCGACCAGATTTCGGACATCCTCCCGGCGGAGGCTGTCCGACTGGAAACCTTGCGGCGCCGACTGCTCGATCTTTATGCGGGTTACGGCTATGAGCTGGTTCAGCCACCCCTGCTCGAGCACGTTGAGTCGCTCCTCATTCACGAGGCCCGGGATCTCGACCTTCGCACGTTCAAGGTAGTGGATCAGTCCACGGGGCGCCTGTTGGGTCTGCGTGCCGACATGACGCCTCAGGCGGCACGCATCGATGCGCATCAGATCCCCAACGAAGGCGTGACCCGCATCTGCTACGCAGGCTCTGTCCTGCATGCCCAGTCGGCAGGGCTGTTGTCCTCCCGCGAGCCGGTTCAGGTGGGTTGCGAACTATTCGGGCATGCGGGTATCGAGGCCGATCTCGAGGTTCAGGAACTCGCTCTGGCATCCCTCGATGCCGCCGGAATAGCTGAAGTGCGTCTCGATCTGTCGCACCGGGGCGTGCTGCTCGCATTGCGGGATCATGATCCTGCGCTGGCGAGGGTCGAGAACGATGTACTGATCGCCCTGCAAACGAAGGACAGGGTTGCGCTCTCCGGTCTGCTGGGGGGGCTGTCCTCGGTAACGGCTGCAGCACTCGATGTGCTGATCGATCTCTACGGCCCCGCATCCGGGCCCCGCAGCATCATCGACGAGGCGCGTCGTTGTCTGCCGGATATGCCCGCCATTCATATGGCTCTGGACCGCCTTGCCGCCGTCGCCGACTCGGCCATGTTCACCGAACATCCTCATTGCGTGCTGACTGTCGATCTCGCCGATCTTCGCGGATACCGCTATCACAACGGGGTGATGTTCTCGATTTACTGCCATGGCCTTCCCAATGCCGTGGTTCGGGGCGGGCGCTACGATGGGGTGGGTGAAGTGTTTGGCAGGGCGCGCCCTGCCACGGGATTCAGCCTCGAGTTGCGTGAATTGCTCGCGATCGCCGGTGATGCTGGCGGTCAACCCTCCGCCTCGCCGGTAGCCGCGCCGTGGGGCGATGATGCCGGCCTGCGGACGGCGATTGCGGCGCTGCGTCGTGAGGGGCGCGCTGTCGTTTGTCTTCCTGATGCAGAATTGCGGGTTTGGCCATCTGCACGGCTGGTTTTCGACAACGGGCAATGGCGCATCGGTTGACGCCGATTTCAGGGAATTGACATGACGGCAGTAGTGACAGCCCGGCAGGGCCGAAATGTGGTGGTGATCGGCACCCAATGGGGCGACGAAGGCAAGGGAAAGATCGTGGATTGGCTGACCGAGCAGGTCAGCGGCGTGGTCCGTTTCCAAGGGGGGCACAACGCCGGTCACACGCTTGTGGTCAATGGCCGGAAAACCATTCTCAGACTCATTCCCTCTGGAATTCTTCACCCGCAGGTCACCTGCTACATCGGAAACGGGGTGGTGCTGTCTCCCAGTGCCCTGCTCGGCGAGATCGATGAACTGCAGGCGAGCGGGATCGATGTCGAGTCGCGGCTGCGCATCAGCCTTGCCTGCCCACTGATCCTGCCGTATCACGTGGCGCTTGATCAGGCGCGCGAGGCCGCCAAGGGCGATGCCAAGATCGGCACGACCGGCCGGGGTATTGGCCCCGCGTACGAAGACAAGGTGGCTCGCAGAGCGGTGCGCCTTCTTGACCTCGCCCATCCCCGGGCGCTGCGCGGTCGGCTCGAGGAGGTCATGGCGTTGCACAACTTCGTGCTTTCAAAATATCTGAAGGCTGCAGAAGTTTCGGTCGATCAGGTGTTCGACGAGCTCATGTCCATGGCGCCGCGGCTCCTGCGCATGTCCGCAGACGTCCCGCACCTGCTCCATGAGGCAGCATCAAAGGGTGAGAACCTTCTTTTCGAAGGCGCGCAGGGCTCGCTGCTCGACATTGATCATGGCACCTACCCATATGTCACCAGCAGCAACTGCGTGGCTGCAGCGGCTGGCGCAGGAGCCGGTGTTGGCCCTTCCAGTCTGCATTACGTTCTGGGCATCACCAAGGCCTATGCGACCCGGGTGGGTGGCGGACCTTTTCCGACAGAACTGACCGATGAGATTGGTGCCACGCTGGCGCGGCGCGGCAATGAGTTCGGTTCCGTGACGGGCCGCCCGCGGCGTTGCGGATGGTTTGATGCTGCTGCCCTGCGCCGGTCGATACAGATCAATGGAATGACCGGTCTGTGCATCACCAAACTCGATGTCCTGGATGGGTTGTCCGAGATACGTCTGTGTGTGGCTTATGACACCCCGGGCGGACGTCGCGATGTTCTCCCTTTTGGCGCCGATGCGGTAGCCGAATGCAGTCCGGTGTACGAGACGATGCCTGGATGGACGGACAGCACGCTCGGCGTCCGCAACTGGGCGGACCTGCCGCTGCCGGCGAGGCGCTATCTGGACCGGCTTGCAGAGGTTGTGGGTGCTCCGATCGCCATGGTTTCCACTGGCGCTGATCGCGAACATACGATTCTGCTGGAGCATCCGTTCCGGTGAAAACGGAGCACGCCGGATTTCGGCGTTAAGATGGTGCCCAGAAGAGGACTCGAACCTCCACAGTGTTGCCACCGCTAGGACCTGAACCTAGTGCGTCTACCAATTCCGCCATCTGGGCAATGAGGCGGCTACTTTAGCCGGAATCACGCAATTGTCAAAACGCCCCCCTCCTGATACCTCCGCCTCCGGCCCGAGCGGCGGGTTTTTCGGCCGAATCATCGGTCACCGGGAGGGCTTCGGTTTCGTACGACCGGACGCGGGGGGCGATGACGTTTTCCTTCCGCCAAAGGAGATGCTCAAGGCGATGCACGGCGATCGGGTCTGCGCGCGGGTTGTTGGCACGGACCGGCGTGGACGGGCAGAAGCCGTCATCGTGGAGGTGGTCGAGCATGCGAACAGGCGGCTCGTAGGCCGACTGGTTCATGAGCGGGGCATTCTCCTGGTGGTGCCAGAGGATCAACGGATCAAGCATGATGTCGTCGTCGCCGCCTCGGACACCATGGGCGCGGATCCCGGGCAGGTGGTGTCGATCGAGATCGTGGACCCTCCGACGCGCTACACCCCGCCGGTGGGCAAGGTTGTCGAGGTGCTGGGTGCGGTTGACGATCCCGGGATGGAAATCGAGATTGCCGTGCGCAAGTTCGATGTGCCCTACGAGTTCAGCGAC
>CAYYDO010000001.1:11485-22856 GCA_964470595.1 uncultured Burkholderiaceae bacterium
CGCCACGAAGCTTGCCGACAGGATGCCCGATCAGGTGCGTCCGAAAGACGTTCGCGACCGGATTGATCTTCGCGATGTGTCGCTCATGACCATGGACGGCGAGGATGCGCGCGACTTCGACGATGCTGTCTATGCGGAGCCCATTTCCGGCAAGGGTTGGCGTTTGCTGGTCGCGATTGCCGACGTGTCTCATTATGTGCAGAGCGGTGACGCCCTCGATCAGGACGCTTTTGCACGTGGCACCTCGGTGTACTTCCCCCGTCGTGTCATTCCGATGCTGCCGGAGAAACTCTCCAATGGGCTCTGCTCCCTCAATCCCCATGTGGACCGTCTTGCTCTGGTGTGCGATATGGTGGTGGGGACATCCGGTGATGTGCGCGCCTACCAGTTTTACGAGGCGGTGATCCGCTCCGCCGAGAGGTTGACCTACACCCGCGCCTGGGCGGCGATGTGCGATCCGCTTTCGGAGGATGCGCTCAAGCTTGGTCCCGTCGCGGGGATCCTCGGTCATCTTGAAGGCGTTTTCCGAGTCCTGTTGTCAGCCCGCGAAGCGCGCGGCGCGATTGATTTCGAGTCGGTTGAAACCTTCATGCAGTTCGATGCAAACGGTCGGATCGAAAAGATTCTCCCTCGCGTGCGCAATGATGCGCACCGGTTGATCGAGGAGTGCATGCTTGCGGCCAACACCTGTGCCGCCGATCTGTTCAAGCGCGCCCGCCGGCACGGGCTCTATCGCATTCACGAGGGACCCACGCCAGAGCGTCTGCGCACCTTGCGCGAGTTTCTGCGTGTGCAGGGTCTGCGGCTCGAGGGCGGAGACGAACCCTCACCTGCGGACTATGCGCGGCTGGCCCGCGATATCAAGGTCAGGCCTGATGCACGCCTGATTCAGACATTGTTGCTGCGAAGCATGCAGCAGGCGATCTACAGTCCTGACAATGTGGGCCATTTCGGTCTCTCCTACGAGGCATATGCGCATTTCACGTCGCCGATCCGTCGCTACCCGGATCTGCTGGTGCACCGTGTGATCAAGGCCATCATTCACAACAAGGGTCACTACGTTCCGCCATACGGGGATCACGTCCAGGATGATCCTGTTGCGCGCTGGCGAAACATCGGCGATCACTGTTCGGCTGCCGAGCGCAGGGCAGATGAGGCATCGCGCGATGTTGAGGCCTGGCTGAAGTGCCAGTACATGAAGTCCCGTGTCGGTGAGCAGCTGCGAGGAACGGTTACCGGCGTGGCGCCGTTCGGATTGTTTGTCACGCTCGATGCCCTGTATGTCGAGGGCATGATTCATGTGTCCGAGCTCGGGGCTGAGTACTTTCAGCACAACGAGGTGCTGCATGAGTTGCGCGGTGAGCGGACCGGTCGGCGGTTTCGGCTCTACGACAGTCTGGTGGTTCAGGTCGCTCGTGTGGATCTCGATTCCAGGCGTATCGAGTTTCAGCTGGTGCCCGGAATGGTCCGAGCCACCCGGGCGAGCCGTCAGGTGTCGGATCGTGATGCAGAGTTTCATGCTCCGCCGGATGCCGATGACACGGATGCCGATGTCACTCCACCCTGGCTCTCCGAGGCCATGGCTGCGGATCCCCAGCCGGCCGCGCGCAAGAAATCCCGTAAAGGTTCTGGCGCAAGGGACACGGCGGCAAGCGGAGGACGCAAGGCTGCCGCGGCAACTGGCAAGGCCGCCAAGGCGTCGCGTCAGCCCGCTGCCAGAGCCGGGAAGTCGCGCAAGGCAAGGTCAACCCGTCGATGAGCCGCCTTTCCGACGAGGTATGCCTGCTCGGTTTCCATGCGGTCCGTGCCCGGCTTCGATCCGCCCCCGCAACCATATCGCGTATCGTGTTCGACGGACAGCGCCGAGACAGCAGGCTCACGGGGCTGTTGCGTCTTGCTGAACAGTCTGGGGTGCGCGCGGTTGCCGATGCGCCCCAGGCACTGGACAAACTCGCTCATGGTCAGCGGCATCAGGGTGTTCTGGCGATTGCGGCCCGAAGAGCCCAACCCGATAGCCTGTCCGATCTCCTCTCGAGCGTCGAGAACATGCCTGTCGATGACCAGTGGATGGTCGTTCTGGATGGCGTGACCGACCCCCACAATCTTGGTGCGGTGCTGCGTGTGGCTGATGCAGCAGGGGCTGCAGCCGTAGTTGCCCCGCGTGACCGTTCCGCGCCGCTGAGCGACGTGGCCGTTCGGGTATCTGCGGGGGCCTCCGATCACATCCCGTATCTCCAGGTGACCAACCTCGCCCGGGCGATTGATGAACTCCAGCAAGCGGGCTATACCGTGATTGGCCTTGCCGGTGAGGCCGATTCGTCCCTGTTCGAGGCTGATCTGCGCGGCAGGATTGCCCTGGTTCTCGGCGCGGAGGGTGAGGGCATGCGCCGACTCACGCGCGAGCGGTGTGATGTTCTGGTCAGTCTGCCCATGCGCGGGGCTGTCGAGAGCCTGAATGTGTCGGTGGCCTGCGGTGTCTGTTGCTACGAGCTCGTGCGTCAACGCCGGCGTTCGTCCTGAGCCTCATTTCCGGTTGCGTTCGCGATACTTCCACGGCGGTTCAGGCGCCAGCGCCGGATTGCGTTCGGACAATGCAATGCCGGCCCAGAGCCCCCTGCCCTCATCCCGTGCCTTGCGCTCTGCATCCGCATAGCGCTGACGTGATGTCTCGTCGAGATCCTTCTGGTAGCGGACGAAGAACCACGCATAGCCCCGCTCGATCTGGCTCAGTCCGATATCTGCTCCGCCTGCTGTTGCGCGGGCGATCCACCGATCAAAGCGGTCGATCTTCTGTGCGGACAACTCGATTCGACCGGAACCGAGGAGACTCTCCAGCGACTCCCGGGCTTTTTGCGAATAGGGCTGCCCTTTTTCCGGTGCATCGATTCCGAGCAGCCTCACTCTCACGATGCTGCCATTTGCAGCCTTGAGGTTGAAGGAGTCCCCGTCAAACACTTCTGCCACGGAATAGGGCCCTGGCGCTGGTCCTGGTCCGCCGCCCTCGCTGCAGCCGGCGCTCATCAGAATCAGCGCAGACAGCCACAGCATGGCCAGGCACTTGAGCACGGCTCTCACGATGTGTGTCATGCCCCACCGCCCTCCAGCGATTCAGCCAGGCTGAGAACCGCTGCCGCGTACATGAAACTCCGGTTGTACTGGGTGATGACAAAGAAGTTCTGCGCAGCCATCCAGTATTCACCCCGACCCTCCGCCTCTGGCAGATCGATCAGGCTGGCCCGCAGGTGAGATGGGAGCTGTCGCCCGATCTGGATGACACCTGCCGCCTCGATGGTGGCCACGGTGTGGATCGGTTCCAGCTTCGGCGCCGCGTGGCCACTGCCGTCGAGGCCATCTGGCAGGGTGACCCTGGCATGGCTGGGTTCGTCTCTTCTCCAGCCGTGATGCCTCAGAAACTCGCCCACTGATGCGATCGCATCCTGGGGATCGTTGATCAGGTCTGCTGTGGGACGACCGCGAAAACTGACTGCGAAGTTCATCCAGCTGCTGGGCATGAATTGCGGCAGCCCGAGCGCTCCTGCGAATGAACCCTTTACATCCCGGA
Source organism: uncultured Burkholderiaceae bacterium (assembly GCA_964470595.1). GTDB lineage: Bacteria > Pseudomonadota > Gammaproteobacteria > Burkholderiales > Burkholderiaceae_A > Lacustribacter. Next base: position 15,048 of record CAYYDO010000001.1, read on the forward strand.
CGGGCACGATGCCCTGATGTCCCATCAGCAACAAGGCCTCGAGCTCCTGCCGGAAAAAGTCAGTTCGGCGAGGGGAATGAAAGGCCAGCGTGGCAAGTGTCTCGAGGGTGGGGAAACTGCCGGTGAACTTTCCGTAACGCGTTTCCACGCCGATGATCGCGCATATGATGTTCACAGGAACCCCGCTTCTGGAGGCCACTACGGCCAGTGTCTCGCGGTGTCGTGTCATGAAGGCGTAACCCTCGATGACCTGGCGTGCGTCGACGTGTTGTGCAAGGTAGCGGGACCAGGAACGACGGGGTGGCGAGTCGCCCGGCGATGGGGGCGGCGGGTTGACGAGACTGAGTGCGCGCGGCTGGGTCCCGAGTCCCCGGAACTGGCGCTCCAGCCAGCCTCGGGGAATGCTGTGCCGGTCACTGATCTCCGAAATGAACTCCTGAACATCACTGCGTCCCAGCCATCCGAAGCGCATGCGCTCCTGCAGTGACTCTGCAAATCCATCCGGCAAGGGGCGCGCGTTGCGCTGGGCGAAAACAGCAGAAGCCCCAAGACAGAGCAAGGGTCCTGGTGGTGGCCGTCTTCGCGGCGCTGGGCGAGAGCGCCAGTCGCCCCCAGGCAGAGCAGGGGTCCTGCGCAGATCAGGCGTCGTCGGAAGGGCTGCATGGTGGGGATGAGTCTGCCCGCCGGCTTTTCGGGGTTGCTGCTCAAGGTGGTCGTCATTGTCGCATTAGAATGAAGCCTGATCAGCAGATGCGGTAAACCGTCGTCGTCAGCCCGTCTGCTCTGGAATGCATCAGGAGAAAAACACGTCATGAAAGTTCTGGTTCCAGTCAAGCGCGTGGTGGATTACAACGTCAAGGTCAGGGTGAAGTCGGATGGCAGTGACGTCGACATCGCCAATGTAAAGATGTCGATGAATCCTTTCGACGAGATCGCGGTCGAGCAGGCAACGCGCCTGAAGGAAGCGGGTCTGGTGACCGAGGTGATCGCTGTCAGCTGCGGTGTGAGCCAATGCCAGGATGTGATTCGGACCGCCATGGCCATCGGAGCGGATCGCGGGATCCATGTGCTGTGTGATGGACCGCTCGAGCCGCTGGCGGTGGCGAAAATGCTCAAGGTGCTCGCCGAGCGCGAGCAGGTCCAGCTCGTGATCATGGGCAAGCAGGCCATCGATGATGATGCAAATCAGACCGGTCAGATGCTTGCGGCGCTATGGGCCGTGCCGCAGGCCACATTCGTATCTGCAGTCGATATTCAGGGCAGTGTCCTTCGAGCGACCCGCGAGGTGGATGGCGGGCTCGAAACGCTGTCCATGGACCTTCCCGCTGTCGTCACCGTAGACCTTCGGCTGAACGAACCCCGGTATGTCACCCTGCCCAACATCATGAAGGCCAAGAAGAAGCCGATCGCGCAACTTGCCCCCGCTGAACTTGGCGTCGATGTGGCACCAAGACTGCGTCTGCTGGGGGTTCAGGATCCACCCTCCCGGAAGGCCGGAATTCGTGTTCCCGATGTTGCGACGCTGGTCGACAAGTTGCGCAACGAAGCCAAGGTCATCTGAGGAGTCAGAGCATGAAGATTCTTGTGATTGCAGAACACGGCAACGACCACGTTCGCCCGGTCACAGCCAATGTGGTGTCGGCGGCGGCCGCCTTCGCGGCATGCACGGGCGGAGCCGACATCGACGTTCTGGTGGCGGGCGAGGGTGCCGGACCGGCGGCAGCGGCGGCGGCCGGGATCGGTGGCGTGTCCAGAGTACTCCTTGCCGATGCGCCGCATTTCCGGGATCAACTGGCTGAACCGGTGGCCGAGCAGGTGCTGGCACTGGCAGCCGGTTATGGCGCCATCCTTTTCCCCGCAACCGCGTTTGGCAAGAATGTGGCGCCCCGTGTGGCAGCCCGTCTCGATGTGGCGCAGATTTCCGAGGTGGTGGCGATGGAGTCCGGCAACACCTTTCGCCGGCCCATTTATGCGGGCAATGTGATTGCTACGGTGCAGTCTGACGATGCCGTCAAGGTGATGACTGTCCGGGGCACTGCCTTCGAGGCTGCTTCCGCTCAGCCGCCTGCGTCGGTGGAAGCAGTTGCGGCTGCCGCAGCGCCATCCCGTCAGGCGCGCTTCGAGTCGCGCGAGATTGCTGTGCTGGCCCGGCCGGAGCTGAGTGCGGCGAAAGTCGTCGTTGCTGGCGGCAGGGCGCTGAGTTCCAAGGAAAACTTCGGCATGCTCGAGAAACTCGCCGATCAGCTTGGCGCCGCGATGGGGGCCAGCCGCGCGGCGGTCGATGCCGGCTATGCACCCAACGACTGGCAGGTGGGGCAGACGGGCAAGGTGGTGGCCCCGCAGCTCTACATTGCAGTAGGCATCTCCGGTGCCATTCAGCATCTCGCCGGCATGAAGGATTCCCGGGTCATCGTGGCCATCAATCAGGATGCGGAGGCCCCCATATTTCAGGTCGCCGATTACGGCCTGGTGGGCGATCTGTTCCAGATTGTCCCCGAGCTGACGCAAGCTCTCGCCAACCGGGGATAGAAGGCGACGGATATCCCTCTTTTGGGCTACAATTTCGGGTTTACCTTCCTTTGCGGAAAACCACCATGGTGATTATTCGTCTTGCCCGCGGCGGCGCTCACAAGCGCCCCTTCTTTCATATGGTCGCGACCGACTCCCGCAGTCGCCGCGATGGAAACTTCATCGAAAAGGTCGGCTTCTTCAACCCGGTTGCCGCTGCCCAGGAGACCAAACTCCAGGTCGCGATGGATCGTGTCGATTACTGGCGCAGCAAGGGCGCGCAACTGAGCCCCCGTGTTCAGCGTCTGATCAAGGAATTTGCCAGCCAGAAGGCTGCCTGAGGCGCGCTTGAGCGCTCGCCTGCCCGGTGCGGCGGGCTCGGCCTCCGCAGTGTCAACGGCGGATGGCATTGCGGCCCCGCATCCCCCCGAGGACTGGGTTGCTCTCGCCGAAGTTGGTGCTCCCATCGGGCTCAAAGGGGCGGTCCGACTGCACACCCTCAAGTCGGTCACTGGTCTCGCCATCGACGACAGTCTTCTTCTCAGTGCCCCGGATTGCTGGGTGCGTCTGCGGGACGGGACATGGCGGCATGACCGGATCGTTTCCTGCAGTCCACAGACCCGGGGGCTGAAACTGATGCTTGCGGGTGTGTCTGATCGTGATCAGGCGGAACACCTTAGGTCCGCCAGTGTGGGACTGCCTCGAAGTGCCTTTCCCGAGGTGGAGGGGGAAGACGAAGCATACTGGGCCGACCTTATCGGCTGCGCCGTCATCAACCGGCAGGGCCGCACACTCGGCAGCGTGACATCCATGCAGACCAACGGCGAGTATGACTGGCTTGTTCTGGAGCGGGGGATGATTCCTTTCGTCTCGCAGTATGTGGATCATGTCGATCACGCGCATCGGCAGATCACGGTGGACTGGCTCGAGGAGTGGTTTTCATGACGGCCCCCTCACGGCCCGAGACACAGCCGCATCCGCGCTTCGATGTCATCACGATCTTCCCCGAGATGTTCGACGCGATGACACGCTTCGGTGTTGCCGCAAGAGCGATCGAGCGGGGGCTCGCATCCCTGCATCTGCATCAACTTCGGGATTTCTCCGAAGACGCCTATCGCTCCATTGATGACCGGCCTTACGGTGGGGGGCCTGGCATGGTCATGATGCCGGGCCCGTTGTCGGCCGCTGTTGATGCTGCGAGGCAGGCTCAGCGTGATGCAGGACTCGTCCCCGGCCCGGTCGTCCTGCTCAGCCCATGGGGCAGGACGATCAACCAGGGGCTGGTCGATCGCGTGGCACTCGGATCATCGTGGACACTGGTGTGTGGTCGCTACGAAGGGGTGGATCAACGATTCATCGACCAGCAGGTCGACGAACTCTGGAGCCTGGGCGATTTCGTGCTCTCGGGTGGGGAACTCGCCGCAATGGTTGTGATCGATGCGGCCGTGCGCAAGATTCCCGGCGCTCTCGGAGCCGCAGATTCGTCGGTCGAGGAGTCCTTCGGGGAGGCCGGAATTCTGGACTGGCCCCATTACACCCGTCCGGAGGTTTTTCAGGGGGCGGTCGTTCCCGAGGTGCTTTTATCCGGACATCATGTCAAAATAGCCGATTGGCGCCAGCAGTCAGCTCTGGAGTTGACCCGCAGGCTGCGGCCAGATCTTCTGGCCTGCCGCTCTAACCAAACCGAACCAACGCAAAAGTGATCAGGGCAGGTTCGGCTGATCAAGGAGAAAACATGGATCTCATTCAGCAGATCGAGCAAGAGGAAATTGCTCGTCTCAATAAAAGCATCCCCGAATTTGCCCCCGGCGATACGGTGATCGTCAGCGTGAATGTTGTCGAGGGTAACCGCAAAAGGGTCCAGGCCTACGAAGGTGTTGTGATTGCCAAACGCAACCGTGGTCTGAATTCCTCTTTCATCGTTCGCAAGGTCTCCTCGGGCGAGGGCGTCGAGAGGACATTCCAGCTTTATTCACCGCTGATCTCCGCCATCGAGGTAAAGCGTCGCGGCGATGTGCGTCGTGCCAAGCTTTATTACCTGCGCGATCGTTCCGGCAAGTCGGCTCGGATCCGGGAGAAACTCTCCTCACGCAAGTCCGCGGGCAACCAGGCCGCGGTGTCGGGCGAGGCTGCTGGCAGCTGATCCCCGCCGATCGACGCAAACGGGGCTCTCCATGAAGGGGCCTGTTGCTTTCGATCCCAGACAGTCGGTTGTTATCGCCCGCGATTCCGAACTCGAGATTCCGGGCGATGCGCTCACCTTCGATCGCATCGAGGCGCTTTTTCAGAGAGCGCGAGCGGCAGCCGATTTCCCACTGTGGACACCGGAACTCACCCAGGATCGCCGAAGACCCGACGATTCGGCATCGGTCACACCCGTCCCGGCTGCTGTCCTTGTCGCTCTCGAGGGGGCCGATACGCCATCCGTGGTGCTGACTCAGCGCACTGGCGACCTGTCGACCCATGCGGGGCAAATCAGTTTCCCGGGCGGCCGAAGCGAGCCGGAGGATGCCTCCGAGGAGGTCACTGCGCTTCGCGAAGCACATGAGGAAATCGGGCTTGACCCGCTGAGTGTCACGCTGTTGGGGCACCTGCCTCATTACCTGACGGTCACGGGATTTCGTGTCCGACCTGTCGTGGCCCGGATCAGTCCCAATCACCCCGGATTTGTTCCTGATCGCTCGGAAGTCGAGGAGATCTTCAGCGTGCCTCTGGCTTTCCTGATGAACCCAGCCAATCACCAATGGCGCGTTGTTCCGCAATCCGAGCAGTTGCTGGGTCGGCGGGTGGCGTTTTACGCGATACCCTACCGCAGCCCAGCACACGATGGCCGGGAGTTTTTCATCTGGGGTGCGACGGCCGCCATGCTTCGTAACCTGTACCGATTCCTTCATGCAGCCTGGCTGCAATCACGCGGCCCTCTCTGACGAAGCCCAGCCCTTTGCCAACCCCTGGCCGAAGGCAACGATTGGATGCTGAATTGAAACTTGGGATTCACCCGCTAGACTAAGCGGCATGACACTGTTCAGTTTCATTTTCGCCATGCTGCTCGAGCAGCTTCGCCCCGTCCGTGACGATTCGCGTCTTGGATCGTGGATTGGCAACCTTCTGCTGCGTGTTGAGCGCTCCACCGATACGGGCGATCCGGTGTCGGCGAAGTGGGCATGGATCGCTGTGGTGGTGGGAGGTACCCTTCTGACCTGGATCGTCGTGGCCCTGCTGACCCGGGTGCATGTGCTGCTGGGGTTCGTCGCCACAGTGGCTGTGCTGTATATGACCGTTGGCTTCCGTCAGTTCAGCAATCGCTTTACCGAGATTCAACTGGCTCTGGCGCGCAACGAATACAGCCGTGCCCGCCGCGAACTGGCTGCATGGGCTGCCCACTCCGGTGGTGACCTGATGACGCGCATCGCCAGTGAGTCAGGGGATGCCTCGGCGATATCCCGAGAGGCGATCCGGCTGGCCCTCATCGGGGCCCAACGCCATGTATTCGGGGTGATCTTCTGGTTCGTCATCCTCCCCGGACCAGCGGGAGCGGTACTGTACAGATTGAGTGCAGAGGCACGGCGTGTCTGGGCGGACACGAAAGGTCCGTCCGACCTTTCTCCCATGGCACCGTCGGTGCCCATGTCGGCCTACGGTGAGTTCGCCGTCAAGGCGTTTTCCTGGGTGGACTGGTTTCCGGCACGCGTGACGGCCGTGGTGTTTGCCATCGTGGGCAACTTCGAGGATGCGATTCTGATGTGGCGGCTGAAATCGGGTTTCGCCCCACATGCAAACGATACCGAGCGTGTTGTCCTGTCTGCAGGTGCGGGGGCAATGGGTGTGCGACTCAGTGTGCCCGAGGCCCGTTCTGCTTCGATACAGGTCGGAGAGCCGGCGGAGACCGAGGCACTTGGTGGTCCCTGGCCGTCTCCAACCCAGGATCTGCCCGATCTGCGCGAGGCTGATGAATCAGCAATGCGCTCAGCCGTGGGCCTGGTGTGGCGTGCGCTGATCCTCTGGGTGACGCTGATGCTGCTGGTATCGATCGGCTACTGGTTGGGATGATCTGTTGCGGGAAGAGGATAAGCTCGAGGTGCTTCAACCTGGGTTCGCTTATTTGCTTTTCAGTGTCCCGAGTTCGATTTTTTCGTGGAGGTGGTTGAAGTCCTGTGTGATTCGCTCCAGCCGTTGCTCAAGCAGGGGAAGTCGCTGCACGAACTCCTTGGTCGCGATATTCACGGTGGTGTTGATGAGTTGAACGGCGCCGTTCTGGTAGGTGGTGATTCTTTCCTGAAGGTTTTTCAGCTCCATGAAGAGCATCAGGACGGCGACCATGTTGCCGATCACCATCACAAGCAGTATGTTTTCCATACGGAAAGTGTATTTAAGAACGATCCATATCGACTAGCACATGATTGTGGGAGCCGCCTGGGTCAGAAGGGCGCAGTGCCCCCGGGCGTTGTGCAGACCAGGACCTGCCCGATCTGAGCGAGTTTGATCAATCAGCGACGTGTTCGGTCACGAGTCGGGTAAATCAGCGATGTGTTCGGCCGTGGGGCGGTTGTGGAGTACGCCGATCTTTTGGTGGGCACTGATCCTGCTGGTATCGATCAGCCAACGGCTGGGATGATCAACGATTTGTCTGAGCCGCCTTGGCGGCTGCACCCACCTTGACAGTTTCCTTCAGGTCGAACATGTCATTGGTCAGTCGCTCCACCCTCTGCTGAAGCAGAGGGATCTGATCCGGGTTGCCCCCTCGCTCCTTGATGGCTGACTCAACAGCGGCATTGACCAGCCTGGATATGCCGTTTTGCACCGCGGAAATTCTCTCCTGGGTGCTTTTCAGTTCCATGTAGAGCAAGAGAACTGCAACCATGTTGGCAATGAGGAGGGCAAGCAGGATATTTTCCATGGCCTCAAGTATGAAGACACTGCGACGACTCACGCAACCCCATGATCCCGGGATGAACTTGCGAAAGAGACGCGCTGATGATGATCAGCGCTTGCCCTGGGAGTTCTGAATCTGCACCTGCTGAACCGCCTTGACGGCGATGCTCAGATCCCGGACGTCGTGCCCCAGATCTTCCACCCGTTTTTCAAATCCCGGGAGTTTCTCCATGAGTGGTTTCGTCGCCTCCGTGACGGAGGTCGTGACAAGAGTTGACACCTCGCTGCGGGTATTGCCGATCTTTATCGATGAGATAACCGTTTTCCAAACGTGCGACGGAACGACCAATAGTCAGCATATTGGTGATCAGTACACGATTGCCGATCAGGCTTATCCCGCTCTGAGCCTCAATCTTTTTCTGGAGCCTT
>CAYYDO010000001.1:22866-46184 GCA_964470595.1 uncultured Burkholderiaceae bacterium
GATACAGCACCAGCAAGGCGACGGCAATTGCGACAGCAAAGGCGAGCAGAAAGGTTTCCATACGATTGAGTATATATACTGGCCTTCATGGGAACAACGCGCATCTTTCTGCTGCAATTGGACGGAGATGACGCCACGATTCTTGCCGGTTTGCGGCAAAGTCTGCGTGCCGCCGGCCACTCGGTGACAGATCTTGTCGTGGCCTCGGATGCCTTGTCGGGGAGTGATGAGGGGCCATTGCGGACTCTTTCCGAAATCCGCAGCGCCTGCAGTCCAGATCAACCGCTGCCGGCTGGCACGGCAGCAGGGGTGGGGCCGTCGGGGGAGGGGGCTGAACCGGAGCATCCGGTGCTGGTGGCGCTGGGGCTTGGGGCTTGTCTGGCCCTCTGGATAGACGCGCTTGACCTGCCCAAACCAAGACGCATACGTCTGGCGACACATTCGGTTGAACTCGAACAGCAGTTCGTGTCGGCGCCGGTTCTTGCCGGTGTGGTCGCGCTTGGTCCCTTTCTGGGTTTCGATTTTTCCCTTGAGCGACCGAGACTGGGTGCGCTTGGCGCCAAGGGTGTGCGCCTGCGTCTGTGCCGGCATCGCTTCTGGGCGGGGGTCATGGGCGGTCTGTATGTCCACGAGTCCGGAGGGCATGGTCTGCATGCGGACAAAACTCCCACCTGGGCGGATCTCGCCAGGGTGCTCCCGTTTGCCTCTGTGGCGGAGATACTTCCCAGCCTGAAGCGTCCTACGGCCGTGGTTCTGGATGCAGGTGCGAAGGCGGCCGATGTCGAGGTTCTGCTCCGGAGCCTCAGCGGCAGGGTTGCTGTGCTGGATTCCCCGATGCAATCACCCGATTTGTCACAAGTTACACTTGCCGCTGTGGACTGGATTCTGAAAGGCGCGCCTCCTCCAGATGATTGACGCGGTCTCCATGTTGCGACCAGGGGTTCTGATTGCCCTGGTGTGTGTTGCTCTGGCCGTCGTCCTCGGCGTCGTTGCGGTGCGTGACTCGCGCCGTCGCGAGGAGGAGCGAAGCGCGTCGGCACGTCGGCGTGCCGCTGCCGCATCCGCCTCTTCAACGGATTCCGAGCCTGGCGTGGTTTCCCCAAAAGACGAGGTGGAGGAGGTGTGGAGCGAAGCCCTCAAGGGGATCGAGAACCTTCAGACACAACTCAAGGACGACATACGCACCCTCGAGGAGAAACTCGCCACGGAGCGAGAGCAGATCCAGACCAAGGCCGAGGCGCTCAAGAATCTGGCCCGTCAGAATCGCATTCCCCTGACGCTGTATGAACTCTACGAGGGGATGCGTCACTTCAATCGCAAGGCACCCGAGGCGCAACGAGCCGATATGGAGTGGCATGGGAAGATCGGCATAACGGAAGTCGATGTGGTGGATACCGTTCAGATTCATCCCGGTCACGAGATCTATTTCACCCTGGATGAGCAACCCTTCCTGCTGGTGGGCCTGCACCACCGTTACAGCCGTCTTTCCTTCATCGAGCTGAGTCTGTTTGATCAGACCGATACCCTGCTCGTCACGGCGCGTGTCCGGCCCGATACCCGGGGCCAGCAGCTGATTGCCGATGCAGTGATCTCGATGAAGTCCGGTCCCTGGATTCAGACACTTCTGGCCTGCCGGGCAAAGATAGACACGCGTCATCGCGAAGTGACCCTGCTTGCCGAGCATCGTGATATCGAGCAACTCAAAGAGAAGTTCGCCCTTGACAACGATGAGTCGGACGATTTGCCCGAGCCATCCCTACGTTCCTCCTGATCATGCCCAAACCGAAACGAACCCGGGGTATCACTTTCTGGCTGGTGTGGCTGTCTTTCCTGATCGTGGCCGGAACCGCCGGCTGGCTATCCCTGATCGGAATTCAGATTTCCTCTGCCGGGCAGCGGTTTACCGCACAGGCGCTCGCTGCCCCGGATTTTCAGGCCTACCTGAAGGCGTTTCGTCTCGATCATCTGGCCGCGCCGAAACCTGCGATCGAGCCTGATCGCGGTGCGATTCGCGATGCTTCTGTTCCGCAGATCTTCGAGTGGATTGCGGAATTCGAGAACGGGCGTTCCGCTGACCGTTTGCGCAAGATTCCCCCCGTTCTGAGTGGCGTGGTGTACGGAAGCCTTTCCGAGCGCATTGGTATCCGCACGGGCGACGAGCTCGTCAGCGTCAACGATGCCAGTGTGGACTCGGTCCTGGCGGTCTACGAAATGCTCGATCAGCGGGGCGAGCAGACGGTCAAACTGGTGATCCGTCGTCAGGGGAAACTCTTTGCAGCGAGTCTTTCCGCGCCTCCGGGCGAGAGGATCAACGCCGAGAACAGCGGTCTTCTGTTCAATGTACCCAAGGGTCTGAATGTGGTCGGCAAGAGTCAGGCCTCGGCGCTGGCCAGTCAGTTCGATTCGCGCTTCATGCTCCTCATACCAGCGGAGTGGCGCCGGCAGTATCAGAGCAGCCTGGCCGAGTTTGCGCACGATCTCCTGGCCTATATCCCGTCGCAGAAGGGTCTCGTCGAGGGTGAACCCGGTTTCATACGCATGGATCAGATGCTGTCCTGGCATCACGATGCATTCATGTCTGCCATCGAACGTCACATCGAGGAGGCCCGGACAGCCAGTGCCAGCCAGTTGGCAGCTCTCGGGAGTTTCGGGGATGCGATCATTGGGCTGATCGCAGCGATTGCCCTGTTCTTCTCGGCATTCTGGATTCATCACCGCTCCACCTCGTCATCGGATGACTGAATGAAACTTCCTCAGCGATCTGGTGCGGCCAGATGAACAAACTGACCCGGCCCTACCGTTGGTTCGGACTGGTTATTGGTGGCAGACGGTATGCCGTCGATTTCCAGGCGGTCAGTACCGTCTTCTATCAACCCACTGAGTCCGCTGCGGCGTTGCGGGCTGCATCCAAGGACAGCCCTTTTCTGAATATTCGAGGGCTGATGGTTCACGAAGGCGCGCCGGTGTTTCTGCTCTCCCCGAGTCGTCTCTTCATGTCCGCTGATGGTCCGCTCGATCCTGCCGAGGATGATGTACCGATCAGCACGGAGCCCCCTGCGGAGCCCTCTGCAGAGCATCCGAGTGATATGGCTGCATCCCCACCTGCGTCGGTCGCTCCATGGGTCGTGATTTTCCGCGGTGACTCGCTTTCCGGTGTCGGAATACGGGTCGATCGGGCCAGTGGGCCCTTTCGCATGGTGCCCGAAACATCAGAGTCCGATGCGTTTCATCAGAGAGAAATCCGGCATATCGACATGTCGTGGCGCGTTGTCAGACTCCGACCCAATGTGACCGAAAGTCTTCACGGTGAATCGGAATGAGTGAGACGCAGACGGTCGGTCGGATGATCTTCAAGTCCCGGCTGATCTCCGGCATTCTGTTGCTGCTCTCGGTGGCGTGCTTCGCGATCATGACGGCTTTGCCCTCCGGGGTGCAGCCCACAGCCGAGCCCCCGAGCGCCAGCAAGCAGCAACCGGGCAAGACGGCACCGAAGGCAGCAGATACGGATCGGCCGGTCGGAGGCATGGTTCCCGGGACACCCACGGAACTGGCCGAGCAGATCCGTGCGCGCCTTGCAGCAGCCGATTTTTTCGAGCCTGATTTTTACGTGTCGCTGACATCGCTGCGGACCCGCCTTGGCGGATTGGTCACGGAGGAATCTGCCCAGGCACAGAAGCAGATCGTGGCGCTTCAGGATCTGGAAAAGCGCCTGGTGGCTGTCAGGGGTCTGGCGCCTACCATCAATCGCGAACTCGAATTTCTGCTCTCCAAGGGCGGGCCTCTGTTCAAGGGCATCATTCCATCAGCCTCTCCGTTTCTACCCATTTCCAATGTCCTTGAAAAACTGCGCGTCGATTTCCTGAATATTCAGGCGCGACGGCCTCTGGAGGGCATGCGATCCTTCCAGTCGTCGCTCAAGGCCCTTCTCGAGGCCCGGGACAAATTGGATGCCCCGGCGCTCGCTCCCGAGATGAACGAGAGACGCAAGGCCATCGTGGCGCGCATTGACAGCCTGACCTTGATGCGCCGCGCCAAGGATTGGGAATCGGCCTCGTTTGCGGCGATGGCGATCTCTGCGGAACTCAACCGGGTTGCAGGAGCGATGGCGACGCCGCCAGTGCGGGCCGCAGAGCCGACAGAGGTGGGTCTGCGTGTCGACGATGCCATGTTGCCGCGCATTTTCGGGGTGCTGGGGGCGATCGCTCTGCTCCTCAGCATTCTCGAGGTTCTACGCCTGGATCGTCGGCTTCTGGCGATGATCGATCTGGCTGCCGTCGACGCAGCCTTCACCAACTCGGGCCGCTTCGTTGCGATTCAGAAGGCCAGCGACAACCTGCCCTATCTGCAACTGGCTGCGCGACAGAGTTCGGATCTTGGAAAGCAGCTGATTGCCGCGATCAAACGTCTCGGAGTCTCCGTTTCCGACATGGAGCATCCGAAGGAGGTGTCCAGGGAAGACCCGCGCATCAAGGCGCTGATCGAGACCCAGTTTCGGGCCAGAGAGATCCAGCGATCATTTTCGGTTCTCAAGGAACAGAGTATCCGGATGTCCCTCGCGGTGTCGCAGTCGAACGCGGAAGCCCAGATTCTGGAACTCGGTGACCGGCTGTCGGACAGCATCGAGCATGTCGAATCGTTAACGCGCGGCCTGCAACGCGAGCTCGATGACGCTGTCGCCAGACAGATGAGCAGTGAGTCCGAGGCAGACCCGGTGGAAAGCGAGGCCGTTGCCCTGCGCCGGGATACCGAGGCCCTGTTGCTGATTACCGGGCAGTGGACACGGCAGTTTGATCGGCTCAACGAAGCGCTCGCCGATCTCGACAAACTGCTCAATGTTGCGGCGAACACGACGTCACGCAAGCAGATGTCAGACGATGATGCGCCCGCAGCCAGGAAGGACCCCTCGTGAACGACATTCTGTCGCTGTTTCTTTCTGACCTGACGCGATCCATGGAAGGGCTTCGTCAGAGCATGGACTTGGGTCCTGACGGAATGGCTCAGGCATCACTGCATGCCCGGGATCTCTCGGATGCGCTTCAGAGCGTTGATCTTCCCCGGCATGCCGAGATTGCGCTGGTGGTGTCACGCCATCTTGCAGCCGGGCGTCCGGGCACGGAACAGTTCACGACCGATCTCCTGGAACTCGTCCAGCAGGCGATTGACGCCTTGTCCTCGGGCGAGGAGGGGCAGCAGTTCCCCAATCAGGATCAGGCGATCGCTGCTCTGGCCAGATCGGTATCGCTCTTCGGAGAGCAGCCGGTTGACTTCAGTTCACCGGCTTTCCTCACGACCACGGATTCATCCCGCGTGCCGGCGCCTGCGCCGGAGCAGTCTGCCGGAGCTGGCGAGAGCGAGGAGGCCGACGAGAGGGGGGGCGAGGGAGGGCAGTCGGGCGAGCAGGGGCGGGTCATTGATCTCGAGGACGTTACCGGATTGATGTATTTCGCCGGCCAGGAGGCGGAGTCGCCCATGGCCCGGATTCCGCTGTCCAGCGACCTTTCGGGGCCGGACGCCTCCGCTTCCCCGCGCATGACCATGCATGACCGTCTGTATGCGCTCAAGAGCCTGCAGGCGCTCGATCATGAGATCTCGCGGACGGCCAGCCCCGAGCTCTCCCATCAGGTGCGACTGAGGCTCTCGGACCATGCGAACTGGCTCATGGGGCTGGCGCAGGAGCCGCTTCAACGCCGTCTGGTCGGGATGTCCAGAACGCTCGAACTCGCTGGAGTCTGGGCGGATGCAGACGTCATCGATTACCTGATCTCCGCCATGAGTGTCCTGCCCCAGTCGTCCTCGATCCGGGGTTCGGTGCAGCATCAGACACTCTTCATCGAACTCACGGAGGTGCGTCCGGAACCCCCGGAGCTGGAGCGCGCGAGTCGCATACTGCAGATACTTGCCGGTCGGACTGAACCGGTCGATGATGGTTTGCGTCTGGTTCTGCCATCCAGCCTCAGTCGACTGCGGGTCGTGCCATTCCGTCGGGCGGGTCTGATGTACGCCGTCAGCTGGGCCCAGTTTCTCAAGGCGGAGGCGATCAAGTCGGGTTATCACGACACCCAGGACATGTTGGGCGAGCTGCCCTCGGCCCGCCTTGTCCTCAACCTGCGATCGGGTGCCGAGAGCATGAGGATTCTTGCTGACGAGATTCATCCTTTCGAGGTGGCGAATGCCTTTCTGCTGCCGCCTGCTGTGGAGGCTCCAGATTGGACGGCGGGTGTTCTGGTGGGGCCCTCGGCCGAGCCCCTCGTCTGGATCGTGCCATCAAGCGTCTAGTCCCCTTGAGGCCCCTTACACCCCTGTTGCTGCTGGCAGCGTTTGTGCTCTGCCCGGCCTCGGGATTTGCGCAACGTGGCCTGCTGCCCTCTCAGCACGTGGCGCAGGAACCTGTCGCTGCGGTCGATCCCTCACTGCCCGAGTCCGCCCAGCAGAGGATCCGCGAGATGGTCTTGTCCCACCCGAGTCTGGCCGGCCTGGAGGTTCAGATCTCGATAGGAAAGCCCACTAGAAACATAGGGGAATGCGGTCAGGGGCTCGAATTTGCCTTTGCCTCGCCCCAGGGCAGGCCTTGGGGAGCCTTTCAGGTTGTTGTGCGTTGCAATAAGCCGGCCTGGACCCTGGGTGTCCCCGTTCAAACCCGCGTCAGCGGGGCATCCGTGGTCGCGAGCCGCTATCTGGCACCCGGGGCGCGTATCCGGGCGGAGGACATCATGGTCGTTAACGGGGACATAACAAAGTCTCCGGTCGATCTCGTTCGCACTCCGACGGAGGCGATTGGCAAGGCGGTTTCCCGGCCAGTTACCCAAGGCGGTCAGGTATTGCTAAACAATCTGAAGGAGCCTGCCGTAATCAAGATTGGAGAAGCAGTACAAGTGCAGATCACCGGGAGAGGATTCCAGGCAACTGGTGAAGGCGTGGCTGTTTCGGGTGGAGCGATCGGCGATAGTATTCGGGTACGGATGCCGGATGGGCAGCAGTTGACAGGGCAGGCCGTGCGTCAGGGTGTGGTGGAAGTTGTGATTCACTGAACGTTGTGGAGTTGGGAAGGGGTATGGCCATGAAAATTGATTCATCCAGTTTCGTTGATCCGAGGGTCGAGCAAAATCGCCGACCCACGGCTGACGCAGCCCAGGACAAAGCCGCCCAGAACGGTGTCGCAGCATCCAATGCGAGTGCCACCAAGGCCCCAACCCCCGCGGTCAGCGTCCAGATCAATGCCACAGCGTCGCTTGCGACCTCGCGTTCGGTTGATAAATCGGTCGACACCAAACTGCTCGACGAGATTCGTTCGAAAGTCGCCGCTGGCGAGTTTGAAAGCAACTACGACAAGGTTGCGGAATCCATCCTTGGTGATGCGATTGCCTCGGCCATGCGTCGCACCGGCTGACGCGTCCAGAAGCCAACCCTTCCTGACACCCCAAGTGTCGCCGACTACCGTGACGGTCTCCGACATCATCGGAAGCATGGCGATGGCGGTGTCCGAATTGCGTTCCGCGCTCGAGGCTGAACGGGTGAATGACTACCCGGATGCCATTGCGAATGCACAGAAATCTCTCGATGTGATCACGAACTTCCCGGGTGGACTCGATCAACTCAGAAGTGAGATCGATCGCTGCCCTGAGCAGGAAAAACTCAGACTCCGGGAGTTGCTCATGAAGGCCTCGGTCGATCACAAGGTCAGCGGTGAACTGATCCGGATCGCCATGCAGAAGAACGCTGCACTTCAGGCCAATGTGGCTCAGCAATCGCCCGCAGCAACCTACTCCGGTCGCGGCCACGTGCCGGGCGTGCTCGGCAGCCTTCTCTCGCGCAAGGTCTGACCGCCGCGCCGCTTCCCGCCTGACATCGGCAGCAGGCGGAGACTCCTGACACGCTTAAAAACTGCTCTTGAGTTCCGGGCTGCTGTTGAGTTGCGCGCGGATGCGCAGCATGGCCTGGGTATGAATCTGGCTGATTCGTCCCGGGGTGAGGTCCATGACATAGGCGACCTCACGGAAACTGAGGTCTTCCTGATAATGGAGTGCAACCACCATCCGCTCTTTTTCGGGAAGGTCCCGAACCAGCTGTGACAGCTGCCCCGCCATCTGCTTGTAGGCCGTGATGTCCGAGGGATCAGCGCCTTCAGCAATTGGCAGCAGATGCTCGGGGACATCGTCGATGGCGGTGATGCCAATCATCTTGTCGAGCGTCCCGTGGAACTCCTCCAGAGTCAGATCGCAGGCGTCTGCGATTTCCTGCTCGCTCGGTGAACGACCGAGTTCCTGTTCCAGTCGACGGATGGTGCTCTCGACAGCAGAGAGTTTGTCTCGTTGATTCCGGGGAAGAATGTCGTTTTCTCGGCAACTGTCGTAGATCGCACCAGTGATCCGGAATCGGGCGTAAGCCTCGAAATTAAGACCCGGTCGAGGTTCATAGCGCTTGATTGCATCGAGCAGACCCAGCATTCCCTCCTGAATCAGATCATCGAGAACGACATTGGGTGGCAATCGCGACGCCACCTGGAAGGCAAGCTTGCGCACCAGGGGCGCGTATTTGGACACCGTGTCACTGAGATCGGTGTCGGAATTCAGCTTGTAGGCGTTACGTCGGGGTGGCATCAGTAAGATGGAGCCGGCTCAGAGTTGCATTGCATATCCTGCGAGTTTCGCATAAAGCGTTGCAGGCAGTATGAGGCCAGCCGGTTCAGCGGATTTGTCGGTCTCGAATGGAATCGTGACCGCGGGAATCCACCCCATGTATTCGAGGGGTTGCTCGAGCATCTGCTGGGAGGCCTGCTCGATCTGCTCGAATGCTTCCCTGGCGGTATCGGAAGATTCACCCCCAACGATCAGCAGCGGGATTCTCTCGCAATCGCTGACCTGAGACAGGGTACGGATAGTCTCGAGCGCCTGGATCATATTGGCCTCTTCGGGCGCGCTGACCACCAGGTGCTGCATCTGTCTGGAGTAATGGCGCAAGACGCCTTGTACCGGATGAGTCGATGCAATCAGTATCAGATCGAAATGGAGCTCAGCGCTTGCCAACCTGTCCATGAGCGGTGGATTTCGCAACTTGCGGTTCTGATACGACCGCGCCATGCGCAGCCCTGTCGCAAACCAGAGATTCGGCTCGACACACTGGATCGCCTTGGTCAGGGGAATATCGTTTTCCATGGCTTGTGCGATGTCATAGCGCACACGATAGGGAAGGCCGCCTACCTGGCGTCTCTCCTGCAGGGCAATCTCGTCGATCAGCAGGACTTTCTGATCCTGACGGCGAAGCGCATGAGCCACGCCCATGGCCATGGCTGCTGCGGTATCGGCATCCAGCGCGCATGCGAGGCAGATGACACGCGGCTCCTGAGCCCCGAACATGGCCCTGAGGCCCTCGGCCTGGTCAGCGCGTATCGCACTCGGTTCCGAGGACGACCCATCTTCCCGGTTCGGATCAGGAGTGCTCGCGTCCTGCTCTGAAAGAACCGGCGCGTCGGTGACCGGTTCCGGTGGCACTCCAGAGGCGTCGGACGTTGGTTCGGTTGTGGTGTTGTCCTCGGAGCGTGTGTCGTTCACGCCGGTGCCCTCGACCACTGTGTCAGGTTGTCGGCCAGAATTGCCGGGATCTGCTCAGGCAATACGCTCGCATCGCCATTGAGGGTGCGTGGCCTCATGGCCCGGTGGGCGAGGTACTGGGTGTTGGGGGGATTGAGGTCTTCCGGCACCCGCTGGCCGTTGGAGATGAAGAGCAACGGAAGCTCGTAACGGATCAGGCAGTCGAGGATCGGGGCAACCAGCGCGGCCTCGTCGGTCTTGGTCACGATAACGGACTTGATATGCTGGGATGAGTCCGCACGGTTGTGCAGCATGATCACGTCCTCCTGGGTGCGGAGATCCGTGGTGGCGCTCATCACCAGGATACGGTGGGAGTTCCCTGAGCCCTTCGCAAGCATCTGGGCCTGATCCACCATCAGCGTGTCACGCTGACCGACACCTGCCGTGTCAAGCAGAACGATCTTGCGCTTGGACGCTTCTTTCAGCTTCGCATTCAGGTCGTCGCTGTCCCGGATGGAGACCACCGGAAGACCGAGAATCTTGGCGAAGACCTTGAGTTGTTCCTGCGCACCGATACGGTAGGTGTCCGTGGTGAGAAGCGCAACCTGATTACGACCGAATCGCAGCACACAGCGAGCCGCGACCTTCGCAACGGTAGTGGTTTTTCCGACACCCGTCGGACCGATGAAGGTGAAGACGCCGCCCTCGTCGAAGACATCGATTGGGTCCTGTGTCTTGATCAGCGCTTCGAGGATATCCGACACACGCTTGAGCAGAAAGGCGGAATCCCCTTCCTTGGGGAGCGCCTGAACGATATCGGCGCAGAGCTTGGGCGAGAACCCCGCATTGATGAGCGTTCTCACCACATCGGCATGGCTCGGGGCATTCTGCTGGAGGCCACTCCAGAAATTCGATGCCAGGTGAGATTGCAGGAGGTTCTTGACCTCGGCCATCTCGACCATGAGTTTGTTCATTTCAGCGGCCTGAGCGGAGGCTGTAGCCAGTGCGTTCGCGGCGATTTGCGCGCTGTTCTGACTTGCGCGCTGTTCATCATCCGGGCTGTTGCGATGATCGACCGGGCGACTCGACGACCGTCCGAGTTGCTCTGGCGTGTACACCGGTGAGCGGTCCAGGTTCCGCTGAGCCGGACGGATGACATCCGAGATCACCAACTCATGTGGAAATGAGGGGCCCGGCGAGGTGACGCCGGTCAGCCCGCGGCGGGTGCTGGCGCTATAGGTGTCGTCGGCAAACTCCTCGGTTGGAGCCGGGGCCGCCGAGACGCGGGCGGAGCCCGACATCTGATCCAGGGCATCGGAGGTGATGGCAAGGATTTCGACACCGTCGTTGGTCTGCTTGGTCGACAGAACCATGGCGTCAGGGCCAAGGGCCCGACGCACGAGTTTGAGTGCCTCGGCTGCCGAGGATGCGACGAAACGTTCTGGTCCCATGATGTTCTGTCCGGTTCCCGAAGTTTAACCGCCAGCGCTTCGATTGCAGAGCACTTTGTGAAACGTCACATTGCCATTCGGCGGTAATTCGTTCATGCCCAGAACGATTGTCTGGGGTTTGATCCGTCGTGCGAGCCTGGACAGGGTGAGTCGGCTGCGAGAGCCGCTGAGGATGACGGGCGCCACACCAAGGCTTTCCATCTCATTGACGCCGGCGATCACCTCCTCGCCGAAGAAACGGGCGAGACTGGGCTCGATGGCGCCATCGGGTGCCACGGCGGCATTGCCTACCGTCTGATCAATCAGTCGTTCGAAATCCGGGTGGATCCCGAGGACCTTGAATTCGGTTGTTTCGCCAAAGGTTTCCTGCACGATGGTGCGGCGCAGCGCATGACGGACCGGAGCCAGGACATTGTTCGGATCGGCAAGCAGGGCCGCATTCTCGCTGGCCACCTCGAGAATGGTACGCAGGTCTTTCACCGGAACATTCTCTTCCAGCAGAAGTTGAAGGATTCGCTGCAGCGTGGCGACGCTGACAATCTTCGGCACCACATCCTCGATGAGTTTGGGATAGGTGCCCTTGAAGTGGTCGAGCAGGTCCTGAGTCTCCTGACGGCCAAGCAGTTCATGCGAGTGGGCGCGAACCAGATGATCGAGGTGGGTGGTCATCACCACCGCGGGTTCGACCACGGTGTAACCCCGTGCCATCGCCTCGTCTCTCTGGTTCCGATCGATCCAGACCGCCGGCATACCGTAGGTCGGGTCCTTGACCTGAACACCGGCAATCGGTTGCGTTTCCCCCTGAGGGTAAATGGCCAGCAGTTTGTCCGGCAGGCACTGCCCCCGGCCGATTTCGGCTCCGTACAACAGAAAGCGATAGGTTTCCGCCGGCAATTGCAGGTTGTCCCGGATATGGACGGATGGGGTCAGAAAACCGACTTCGGTGACGAACTTGCGGCGGATCGCACGGATTCGCTTGATCAGGTCACTTTCGTCGCCCTTGTCGACGAGCGGAATCAAACGGTATGGCAGTTCCAGGCAAAGGGGTTCGATTACCGGAACATCGGACCAGTCGAGCTCGGTCTTCTGGGGCGGCAGAGCAGCCGCCTGTGCTGCGGCGCTTTCCATGCGCTGCATCCGCCGGTTGAGCAGGTAGCCCAGGCCGCCGAACATCAGTCCGAAGATGATGAAAGGAATATGGGGCATTCCGGGAATAAGGCCCAGCAGAAACAGAATGCCGCCGACGACATACAGGATGTTGCCGCTGTTTTCGAACTGCTTGGATACCTGACCCGACAGATCCTCGTCCGATGCGACCCGCGTCACCAGGATACCGGCGGCAGTGGAGATGATCAGTGCGGGTACCTGTGCCACGAGACCATCACCGATCGTCAGGGTGCCGTATGTCTTCAGGGCAGCGGAAAACGACAGCCCCTTTTGGGCAATCCCGATAAACAGTCCACCGATCAGATTGACGAGGAGGATCACGATGCCAGCGATGGCGTCGCCACGCACAAACTTCGAGGCACCGTCCATTGATCCGTAAAAATCTGCCTCCTGGCTGACTTCGGCGCGGCGCTTGCGGGCCTCATCCTCCTTGATGACACCCGCATTGAGGTCGGCATCGATCGACATCTGCTTGCCGGGCATGGCGTCCAGCGCGAATCGCGCGGAGACTTCTGCAACCCGGCCAGCTCCCTTGGTGATCACCATGAAATTGATCAGGGTGATCACGACGAACACGATCACGCCAATGGCGAAGTTGCCGCCAATCAGGAATTCTCCAAAGGCTTCGATCACCACACCCGCCGCATCGGTACCGGTATGTCCCTCGGCCAGGACTACCCGGGTGGACGCCACATTGAGTGACAGGCGCAGGAGGGTCGTGATCAGAAGAATGGTGGGGAAGGCAATGAAGTCCTTGAAGGTGCGGATTCGCATGGCGGCCAGAAGCACCATGATCGAGGCTGCGATGTTGAATGTGAACAGCGCGTCGAGGGCCGCTGGCGGCAGGGGAACCAGCATCATCGCCAGAACGGCGAGAACGATGGCCGGTGCCACTGCCTGGGATGAGAATCCCGGCAACTGGAGCGACTTGAGCGAAAGCTTCATTTAGACCCGCATTATGCGGGACATTCTGCGAAACGAGGCGTTATTTCGGGTAACGGACTGCATCCCGAATGTCTCGGGAGGTATCCCATGTCTTCGACAGGTCGCCTGTGGTACCACTCGTGACCAGGAAATAGAGGACCACCAGCACGATCGCCACGGGGATCATGTACTTGACCCAGCCCCAGTCATGTCGGGGCTTTTCCTCGGCGTGAACCACGGCGGTCTTGACCACGGGCCGGGGCAGATCATCGACGATCGTTTCGAGGACCTCCCGGGCGTGCCGATATGACACATAGGACTGGGGCTCGTTGTTTTCGAGCAGGTGCTCGGCGGCCTGTTCATACGCGCTGGCTGCCGCCTTGAGGGTGCCTGCGATCTCGCGGAAGCGATGAGCGCGAACTTCCATCTCGGACTGTAGAGGATTGACATTCATGGTGTGCACCTCCCGAGCTTGCGTCTCTCCCAATGAGGGAAAAACTATTCGAACTTCACCATCCGACCTTCCAGTTTCTCGATCAGATCAAGGGCTTCGTCCTGAACATACTTGAATGCCCCGTTGGGATAAAGGCCCTGCATCATCAGGGCATGCTTGCGCGCCTCGACGTGACCCAGGCGACCCGCGATGAACAGCCACTTGAATGCCTCGTAGTCGTCCTTCTTCACGTATGCACCATCGAGGTGAAGCTTAGCGATCAGCCAGGCTGCCTCGATCGAGCCGGCAGCGAATCCATCCTGCAGAAGCTTCACGATCGTGTCGGGCGTGGCGCCCGGAAGGTTCCGCCCATCGCTCATCAGCAATTTGGCCAGCGCGACAAATGCCCTGGGCACACCATCACGACAGCACTTCTGCAGGAGATCCATGGCTTTCTCGATGTCCTGCATGGCCGGAACGCGCCAGTAGAGGACCGCGAGGTTGAACGCCGCATCCTTGTTGTACGACCTGATTTCCCTCTCCAGAAAGGAGATGAGTCTTTCGCGCTCTTCGGGGATCAACTGATCGTTCAATGCCATCTGAGTGGCCCTGAAGAGCGCCTCGTCCTCGGAGTTCTCGCACAGCATCATGAATATCTGGAATGCATGACGGTAGGCACCCACCTTGACTGCCCGTTCGCCGTCTTCCATGTCGTAAGCCATAGATCCCTGTTTCCTGTCGAATAATTTCGAACTTCGCCGCCAATGCGGAGCGCAATGAAATACCGCACTCACGAAGCCTGTTCGAATGTTAACGCGTAATTCGGTTCGACCCCATGGGCCAACCGTAAACCCTCTGGGCTTTCTGACTCAGACCCGGTCCGCAGTGGCGGAGCGGATGTGGGAATGGCGTTTTACTGGACCGCCAGGAGGACGCAACTGGCAGTGATCATGCGACTGCCGCCGTCGAACTCGTAGGTGAGTTGGTGGGAACCACCGATCTTGTCGTGGTAGAGGGTGAACTTGTCCACGGCGCTGGAGAGGGCTCCGGCAGCGAATGTGGCGTTGATGGAGCGGCCAAGGAAGCGGATCGTGAAGGTCTTGTCGTTGACCGTGGCTGCCTCGAGTTGAAAACTGAGGTTGCGGATGTGTCGCGTACCCCCGTACCAGGTTTTTGCCTGTTCGCTGCCTCCGCACTGAAAGAGCGAGGTGGACGCCGCGCTTGCGGGCTCTGTGCCCAACAGCACAAGAGTCGCGAGCAATGCAGAGAGTGGCAGACGTCGCATGATTTCAGGAGTTTAGTTGCAAAACTACTTGATGTCATTAACGGAAACCCATGACGGTTGGTTTACACATGATTTTTCCTTCGGTATTTCTGCCGGGTAACGGTGATCTTTTTCCTCCCGAATCGGCAAGTTATTCCGGCACGACCCAGCAGGGAAGCTCCCCCCCTCTCAAGTTCGGCATTTTTTGCCAAAAAAGGCCTCTGGTAGTCGCCTAAAGCGGTAGGCATGCATCTTGCTGCTGTCTCGCCGAGAGAAAGGAAGATGACCATGGCCCGCATAACCGATCGTATCGACAACGTGACCCGGATTCCTCCGGGATTTCTCCGAGCAGATCCGCCCGCTCCGCACAGCGTCAAGATCGAAATTTCGCCGCGTTGCAACTATCGCTGTGGTTTTTGCGCCTTGCGAACGCGCGAGGCCCAGCCCACCAAGGACATGGATTTCGGCTTTTTCAAGCGCATCACCTCGGAGATGCGCGAGGCTGGCGTCGAGGAGATCGGAGTTTTCTACCTGGGCGAGTCCTTCATGAATCCCACGCTGCTGGTCGACTGCATCGACTGGCTCAAGCAAGGCATCGGCATGCCTTATGTATTTCTGACCTCCAATGCCTCGCGGTCCTTTCCGGATGCGGTGGAGGCGTGCATGGCGGCCGGACTCGATTCACTGAAGTGGTCGGTCAATGCCGCGGATGAGGAACAGTTTTCCAAGGTCATGGGCGTCAAGAGCAAGCTGTTTCACGATGCGATCGACAACATCCAGGCGGCCTGGCGAGTCCGCGAGCGGGGTGGCCATCGCACCGGGCTGTATGCGTCGTCGATCCGTTACGACGGAGAGCAGCAGGCCAGGATGGAGCACCTGCTGGACACCGAAATCCGGCCCTATGTGGATGAGCACTACTGGCTGCCGCTCTATTCAATGGGAGCGTTTGCGACCCAGCGGGAGAAAGAGCTTGGGTATCGCCCAACGGCCGGTAATCAGGGGCGCCTTGACGCGCTGCGGGAGCCTCTGCCCTGCTGGTCGGCCTTCACCGAGGGGCATGTCACTGCAGAGGGCAAATTGTCTGCCTGCTGCTTCGATGCGACCTCGAACTGGACCATGGGTGATCTCCATCAGCAGTCCTTCATGGAGGCGTGGAATTCCAGCGAGTTTGTTGCATTGCGGCAGGCTCATCTGGGCAGGGATGTACGCGGCACCGTCTGCGAAAACTGTCTGGCTTACTGAAATGACGCTTTCTTCCGTAAACCTGATCAGAGAGGTGAGGGACTCGTACCTGAGTCGCCTCAAGGCCAAAACCAAGGAGTCGGCAATGAAACTGCAGGTATTCGTAGGTTGGGATCCGAGGGAAGATGAAGCCTGGGAAGTGTGCCGTCACTCCATTTTGAGCCGGACCAACCCGGATGAGGTCTCCGTGACCCCGTTGATCCAGTCGGAACTTCGCGACAAAGGTCTCTACCGTCGGGCAGTGGATCGCAAGGCCTCGACCGAGTTCAGCTTGACACGATTCCTCACACCGACGCTGGCGGGCCAGGATGGCTACGCGGTGTTCGTTGATTGTGACTTCCTGTTTCAGGCCGACATCCGCAGCGTTCTGGCCGAGGTGGACCCCGCCAAGGCGATTTCCGTGGTGCAGCACGACTACCGTCCCACCGAAATCACCAAGATGGATGGTTGCATCCAGCATCCCTACCCGCGCAAGAACTGGTCATCGTTCATCGTGTTCAACTGCAACCATCCCGCCGTCCGGGCGCTGACACCTGATGTGGTCAATACCCGTGAACCGGGTTATCTGCATCGTTTCATGTGGCTGAGCGATTCGATGATCGGTGCACTCGACAAGGGCTGGAATTACCTCGAGGGGTGGTATCCCCCGGCCTATGACAATCTCAAGGCCATTCATTACACCCGTGGCGGACCATGGTTCGACCACATGCAGGATTGCGATTTTGCGCAGGAGTGGCTGGCTGAGCGTCAGCAGATGGAGGCCTTCGCCTGATCGCGGGAGCAAGTTCTCAGTGCTTCCCGAGGCGACGGATTCCACTACACAGGGTCTTACACATGAATACCATCTCGTCCGAATATCGTGACATGCAGCGACAGCTGCATCAAAACCCCAACTACGGCGTCATGTCGGTGCACTACGCGCCCTTGGTCCACGATCTTCTGGAGAAGTCTGGCGCCCGATCGCTGAGCGACTACGGCGCCGGTAAAAAGCGTCTCTGGTCCACGTTGCAACAGATGGGCATTCAAGGTGTCGAGTACCACCCTTACGATCCTGCCTTCCCGGAGTATGGCGAACCCACGCCGGCCGATCTGGTGACCTGCATCGATGTGCTTGAGCACATCGAGCCTGATCTGCTCATGAATGTGATCCAGGAGTTGCATCGACTGGTGCGGCACTATGGGCTCTTCACCATTCACACGGGTCCGGCCGCCAAGGTTCTTCCCGATGGACGCAACGCGCACCTGATTCAGCAACCCAGCGGCTGGTGGCTTCCCCGTTTGTGTCAGTACTTCAATGTGATCGAACTGCAGTCCATCGAACAGGGTTTCTGGATTCTGGTGTCTCCCCGGGACATTCCGCAGGCTGATCGTCTTACGCAGTGAGTTTCCTCACCACATCTGCGGCGCTGTGCAAAGGCCCGGACCAGTTCTGGTCGGTGGTGTTGCGAATGAAGCTCAGGCACTGATACCAGGGGAAGTCGTCGTCCCTGTGAGCCCAGCGCCAGTCGGGCACACTGGGCAGCAGCACGGTGGCGTGGATACCGAATGCGCCGCAGAGATGGGCCACTGAATTGCCGATGGTGATGACATGGTCGAGACGTCGCATCAGTGCGACAACCCCTTCCACATTTTTTCTCAGGTTGAGCCCTGGCAGGGTGATCAGCCCATGCGGGAGCTCCTGTTGCGCGCCTTTGCGCAACTCATGTTCATAAGGGTTTCCATACTGAAGGTTGATGAACGTCGCTCCTGGGAATTGGGTGAGTTCCGAGAACTCGCTTGCGGAAATGCTTTTTCGTCCGCGAAAGTTCTGTGTCAGGGCGTAACTCTCCCAACTGACGCCGACAAGCGGGCCAGAGAGTTGCTCGAGTGATGAGAGAACCTCTTCCGGAAGTTTCTCCGACCTCATTTTGAGATAGCCCTCGGGATGCGCTGGGAACTGCTCTCGCGAACGTCTGAAGAGCCCTCCCAGGCTGCCAATCGGCAGTTGACATTCGATGGGCCCGGTGTCGGTGATGCTGGTTTTGGGGACGAAGGTCAGCGATGGATACGACTGAGCGAAGATGTTCAGTAGCCGGATGTCGCATTCGATGATGAAGCGTTGAGGCAGTCGCTGCAGATCCGAAAAGATCGAGCTGAACATCAACTCATCGCCCAATCCCTGTTCCGCCCAGATCAGGACGATCTTCCCCGGGCCCGAGGGTCCCTGCCATCGCGGCAGATTCTGGAATCGTCTTGCCATGAAATGGCCGGAATCCCATCGGTGTTCGTAGTCATCCCAGCCCTCGGCGAAAGCGCCGCTGGCCAGTCTGATCATGGCGCGGTTGGTGTAGGCGGGTGCATGAGCGGGGTCCTGCCGGATGGCCCGATCAAAGTATCCCGTCGCCTCGGCATACCGGCCCTGAAGAGAGCAGATATTGCCAAGATTGTTGAGTACGCCTGGATCTTCCGGGAAGAGTTGAAGCGCTTTCAGAAACCAGGTCTCGCCGTTTGCGTAATCCTGGCGATTGATCGCTATCAAACCAAGCCCCATGAGCGCTTCCGCATGATCGGGGTCCAGCAGGAGCCCGAGCTTCAGATACTTTTCAGCTTCGCTGTCCTGAAGATTCTTGATCAGGCATTTGCCTATCCCGACGTAGGGCGTCGGATCCATCGGATCGAGTCTGATGGCCGCAAGGTAATGCTGGGCTGCTGTCTCATGCTCATTGAGCCGATAGAGCGCCATGGCAAGGATATTCCGATAGCCGGCTTCATCATTGAAGCGTGCCTGCATGGGCTCGAGCAGATCGCGGCAATCCTCGTACAAGCCCGCGCCGATGAGATCCAGGGCCTCGTTCAGAATGGCTGACAACTCGTTCCGGGTCATGACGCGATTCTGACGGCGTCGCACCAGATGCTGACGGGAATCATTCCGGGACCGGGTTGATGAATCTCCTGACGAGATCTTCCCTGACGATCCGTAATGGCTCGGTCCAGTTGTCCTGGGTCTGATTGCGCACGAATTGAAGGCTCTGATACCAGAGGAAGTCTTCGTTCCTGCGGGCCCAGCGCCAATCCGGCACGCTCGGCAGCAGGACCGTGGCCTTGATGCCGAAGGCCCCACAAAAATGCGCCAGCGAGTTTCCGATGGTCACCACATGATCCAGCTGGGACATGAGCTTGACGGTCTTGGCGACATCATTTTTCAGATTCACACGCGGCAGGGTGACCACCTGATCGGGAATTTCCTGGGTGGCTCCCTTGGCCACCTCGTACTTGTGTGGATTGGGGCACTGAAGGTTGATGAAACTGGCGCCCGGGGTGCTGGTCAGAGTTGAAAACTCGGCTGCGGTAATGCTTTTCCGGCCCCGGAAATTCTGCACGAGTGCGTAACTCTCCCAGCTCACTCCGATCCATGGTCGGGGCAATCTGTGCAGGGCTTCCAGTGTCTCGTCGGGAAGTGGGGTGTCGGTGATCTTCAGATAGCCGTGGGGATACTTCGGAAAAGCTTTCCTCGAGCGCCTGAAGAGTCGGCCGAGGTTGGCAAGAGGTATCTGATATTCCACAGGCCCGGTGTCGGTGATACTTTCTTTCGGTACGAAGGTCAGGCGCGGGAAAGACCTCGAGAAAATCTCGTACAGGCGCGGGTCGCATTCGATGATGAATTTCTGCTTGAGTCTTTCCAGGTCGGGGAAGATGCTGGCAAACATGATTTCATCGCCCAGGCCCTGTTCGGCCCATACCAATACCACCGTCTCCGGTCCTGAGGGACCCTCCCATTCCTTGAGGTTCTGGAACCGTTTCGCCATGAAGTTCGTGGAACTCCATCGGTACTCATAGTCATCCCAGGCGGTGGCGAACTCCCCCATCCCAAGCTTGAGCAGCGCCCGGTTGGTTCGTGCGACGGTGTTGTCGCGATCGAGCGTGATGGCCTTGTTCAGACTTTTCAGAGCCTTGTCGTACATGCCCTGAACCTGATAAAGGCCACCCAGATTGGTGAGCAATCCGGGATTCTTGGGGCTTTTTTTCAAAGCTTTCAGGAAACAGGCCTCGGCTTCGGCGTATTCAAGCCGATGAAACGCGGTGAGTCCGATACCAGTGAGCGCATCCACCTGGTCGGGGTCGAGCACCAGGCCGAGTTTGAAATACTTTTCGGCTTCGTCGTGCTGAAGGTTCTTGCTCAGGGACGAACCGATCATCACATAGGGCAAGGGGTCCATCGGGTCGAGCTTGATGGCTTCGGTGAAGTGCTTCACCGCAAGTTCATGTTCGTGCAGACGGGACAGGGCCAAGCCTTGGAGGGTGTGAAAGGCCGCGACGCCGGCAAAATCTGCCGCCAGCTTCTCAAGAATCTGAAGACTCTCCAGAGGCTTGTCGTCATTGATCAGTTCAACAGCCCGGGCCAGTTCAGGGGGGGAAGACGTTTGCATGATGAAGAGATGCTACCCCAGCTTGGAGTCGCTGGATCAGGCCGGTGGGGTACCGACATCTAAACCTTTGTTGAAGTGGAGCCGTTTGTGTGGGTGTAGGGGGAGTTGCCCCTTGACCCAATTTCTGTGAGGAGGCCACAAATGGCATCAGTTCTTAACACCAACATGGCATCGTTGTATGCCCAGAAGAATCTCTCGGGTGCCCAGTCGGCGCTGGCCACTTCGGTGGAGCGGCTCTCCAGTGGTCTGAGGATCAACCGTGCCAAGGACGATGCAGCTGGTCTTGGTATTTCGGAGAAGATCCGCAGCCAGGTGACCTCGCTGAACCAGGGCATGCGCAATGCCAACGATGCGATCTCGATGGTGCAGACGGCCGAAGGGTCGCTCTCCGAGGTCTCGTCGATTCTGCAGCGGATGAAAGAGCTGTCGGTGCAGGCACGTAACGAGTCGCTGTCGGTGACCCAGCGTTCCTATATTGCGGATGAGTTGTCGGCGCTCAAAAACGAGATCAACTCGATTGCCGAGCGGACCACATTCAGTGATCTGTCGCTTCTGAAAAATGCCCTGCGTACGGATGCGGTGGGCACATCGGCCGATGTGGGCAAGATGGCCAACGGCGCATCGGTGCTGAACAATCTGACGGTATCCAATCTGTCGGCCAGCAAGGCCAATGCGGGTACTTACACCATCACCAGCGGCACGGTGGCCAATATTGCCAACCAGCAGTCGTCGGTCAATGCGGCCACGGTATCGGTGGCGGCCACGGCCCGGACGGTGACACTGGCTGCCGGTACTGTTGCCGAAGGCGACAAGCTGACCTTGAATGTCGCTGGCAGGGAGTACTCGGTGATTGTGGGCGCCGATCCGTCGACTGGTGTGACGGGTGCTGCATCGGTGGGTGAGGTATTGACCCAGTTGCAGAACAAGCTGCTTCTGGATTATCCGGCCAGCACGGCCAGCACGGTGACTGTGGCTGCAGGCACCCTGCAATTTACCTCATTGGCGGGTCTGGGCGGTGCGGAGATCACCCTGACCAAGCAGAGTGCGACCCAGGGAGCGCAGATCCAGAAAAACTCGTCATCGGTGTCGACCACGGGTGCAAGTGCGGGTGTGGCACGTACGCTGGAGATCAAGGATTTTGACGTGATCGAGGGGCGCAAGTTTACGATCTCGATCGGCAATCCGGGTGCCACCCGTGATTACTCGGTGATTGCGGGTTCGGGCGACGATGCCACGGATATTGCCGCCAAGTTGCAGGATCTGCTTGAGGACACGTATGCAACTGATGTGACATCATCTGCTGGCGGTATCACTATTGCTACTACTGGTAATCTGGGTCTGAGCAGGATTGCCCTGTCGGTGTATGACACCCAGTTGGGCGCGAGCACTGCGCTTGCTTCCACTTCCAGCATTACTGCCCAGAGCAATGCGAACACGGCTCGAACAGTGGCGATCAGCACATCCGATCTTGCCGAAGGCAATGTGGTGTCGTTCAAGCTTGGAGAAAAAGAGTACGCCGTCAAGGTGGGCAGTACGGATACGACCACCACGGTGGCGCAGCGTCTGGCCAATCTGGTGGATGACGATGTCCCTGCAGCCAACATGACGGTCTCGGGCAACCTGCTGACCTTCCAGTCCGGTGCCAATCTGGGTCTGGCAAGCATGTCGCTCAGTGTGCGAACGATCACTGACCCGGGCAAGCTGACGATCACGGCCGATGCCAATACGGGGATTGGCGGCACCAGTCAGACCATCGATATCGGGAGCATTGCTTCGGGTGGCACGAAGAACTTCAACTTCGACAAGCTGGGTGTCTCTTTTACCCTGAACAACGCCACGGGTGCCACGGTCAATGCCTCGACTTTTGAAGCCTTCACCACCAAGGTGACGCAGCTGGAAGTGGCGGCCCAGATGGGTGGCGAGGCGATGTTCCAGGTGGGCGCTGATGTTGCCGAGAATATCTCGATCAATGGCTTCAAGGACATCCGTGTCACCGGGTTCAACAGCAACTCGGGTGCTGACAAGGAGGTCTTTGACAAGCTGAGTGCGGCCCTGGATGCGATTGCGCCCAAGACGCAGGCGGTGCTGACCGAGGCCAACTTTGCCACCCTGCAGAGCCGTGTCGAGGATGCGATCACCAAGATCTCGGACTTCCGTGGTTATCTGGGTGCCCAGCAAAACCGTATCGAGTATGCGATCTCGAACCTGCAGGCTCAGTCAGAGAACCTGACGGCTGCCAACTCGCGGATCCGTGATACCGATTACGCGGCCGAGACAGCCAATCTGACCAAGAAGCAGATCATGCAGCAGGCGGCCACGGCGATGCTGGCCCAGGCCAACCAGATGCCCAACGTCATCACGGCCCTGTTGAAGTAATGATGCGTGATGAGCTTGGGTGATTGAGGAAAGAGGGATCCGGAACAGCATGCTCCGGGTCCCGTTCCAGAACATGCGAGGAAAGTCGACATGAACCCCATATCCAATGTGCCAGCACAGGTGCCGCCCCAAGGGGCGGCTGTTGCGCTGCCAAAGGCGGCGGCGACATCTTCCAGCAAGGCAGAGCCGTCTGCGGCGGAGCAAAAGGCGCCGGAGGTCAGGATGGAAGCGTCTTCGGATGCGATTGCTGCTGCCGCCCGTGCCAAGTCTGAGGTGAGTCTGGACAGTTATGCCACGGCCTCCAAGGAGGTGATGCAGGTGGTGGCCCAGCAGATCCAGGGCTATCTGAAGGAGTCGGGCCGCAATCTCAATGTCCGGGTTGATGAGTCCACGGGCCGTTATGTGGCCCGGGTGGTCAATCCCGAGACGGGCGAGGTGGTGCGCTCGCTGCCGTCGGATGAGACGCTGCGGATTGCCCGCAACATCGATCAGATGCGCGGCATGCTGGTCAACCAGAAGGTCTGAGGC
>CAYYDO010000002.1:0-16824 GCA_964470595.1 uncultured Burkholderiaceae bacterium
TCGAAGCCGATCAGCAATGTGAGGCCAATGATGAACCAGGAGAAGGCCTGGCCCACCCATGTCGACACCTTGTCGACGGTAAGAAAAATCTTTTGCACGATGCGTTCCGCTTAAGAAAGTTCGTTACAAAAAAAGCAGCCCCATGGGTGAGGGGCTGCTTTTATCCTGGCCCCCTGATACGCCGGGTGGGCGCTCAGGCGGCTCTCCGACTTACGTATTCTAATTACTTCTGGGGAGCACCCTTCTTGGCAGCAGCAGGTGCCGGACGGAAATAATGATCGTAAGCCATGCGGCGCTGCACATTGGTTTCCAGATCCCAACGGACCGTGCGGGCTGCGAACGCCTTCTGTGAATCGATGATCTTCTTGAACAGAGGATTCCCGGCCGACTTCTTGGCCACGCTCTCGTCATAGGCGCGCAACTGCGTACGCAACACGGCATCCGGTGTCTTGAAGAACTTCACGCCCTGCTGGGTCTGCATCTCGAGGTAATCCTTGGAATAGCGATCAACTGCTTTCCAGGACATGTCAGCGGACGCGGCCTTGACTGCATTGTCCAGAATCGAACGCAGCTTGGGAGGAAGGCCACGATACTTTGGACCGTTGAAGAGGATTTCGAACTGCTCGGCATTCTGGTGATAGCTCTGCAGCATGCAGACCTTGGATACATCGGGGAATCCGAGCAGACGATCGGACGATGCATTGTTGAATTCAGCGCCGTCGAGCAGACCGCGATCCATGGCGGGAACAATCTCGCCACCGGGCAATGCATTGACTGCAACACCCATGGCCGTGAGCATGTCGATCGAGATACCGACCGTACGGAACTTCATGCCCTTCATGTCCTCAAGCTTGGTGATGGGCTTCTTGAACCATCCCAGGGGCTGAGTCGGCATGGGGCCGTAAACAAAGGAGCGAACATCGGCACCAATGGTCTTGTAGACCTCTTCCAGCATGGCGGCACCGCCACCATACTTGTGCCAGGACAGCAGCATGTTGGCGTCCATGCCGAAAGACGGACCCGAACCCCATAGCGCGAGCGCGGAGTTCTTGCCGTAGTGATACACCACCACGCCATGGCCACCGTCGAGAGTTCCCTTGGACACGGCGTCAAGAAGACCAAAGGCGGGTACGACGGCACCGGCCGGGAGAACCTCGATCTTGAGGTCGCCACCGGTCATGTCGTTGACTTTCTTGGCGAAGTCGTTGGCGTACTCGTGGAAGATGTCCTTTGCGGGCCAGGTGGACTGGAACCGGAAATTGATCGGGCCCTGCTGCGCCTTGGCGATCATCGGGAACGCAAGGGCTCCGGCCCCGGCAGCTCCGGCACCAGCGATGAACTTGCGGCGTTTCTGGGATGCCTGCGCGGCGGCGGCAACGGGTTTCTTAGCGGCTTCTGCCATCAATGTCTCCTGGGTGGAAAGTCTGCGAAACGCGTCGGAGCGGCAACAAACCCTCCGGCGAAACAACAACCTCACCCGTTCGGGTGCGGCGAAGGCGCATTATCCTGTGCAGACCAGAGCCTGATGCCTAGGGAATACCCCGTGGAATCAGCCCCTGCGGGCATCGGGGTCAAAAAAACCCAGCACTGACCTGGAAAAGCTTTTCGACCTTGGGAATCATTTTCTTGTCGATCACGAAGATGATCAGGTGATCGTCACTTTCGATCACCGTGTCGTGATGCGCCATCAGTACCTGTGGCTCCTGTGAATCCATCCGACGCACCAAGGCACCGATCGTGGACCCGGAGGGCAATCCGATCTCCTCGACCCGGCGCCCGACCACACGGGAAGTTCGGCGGTCACCATGGGCCACGATCTCGAGAGCCTCGGCTGCGCCCCTGCGAAGACTGTGAACGGCTGCCACATCTCCGCGCCGGACCACCTTGAGCAACTCCCCTATCGTCGCGTGTGAAGGCGTGATCGCGACATCGAGCTGACTGCCTTCCATCAACTCGGCGTATGCGCGCCGATTGATCAGAGCGATCACACGGCGTGCGCCCATGCGCTTGGCCAGCAGGGCGGACATGATGTTGTTCTCGTCGTCGTTGGTCAGCGCCAGAAAGAGGTCCATACCGCCCACGTTCTCCTGGGCAAGCAGTTCCTCATCGGTCGAATCACCATGCAACACGAGCGCCTGGCCATTGAGCTGCTGGGCAAGAACAGCGCAGCGCGCACGATTTCCCTCGATGATCTTGGGCGTCATGGATCCTGACACACCACGAGCCACACGCATGCCGATATTGCCACCCCCAGCGATCATGATGCGCTTGACACGATTCTCCTCACGGCGCAGTTCCCGGGTGACCTCACGTATGTGATGTGTTGCCGCAACGAAAAAAACCTCGTCCCCCGCAGCGATTCGGGTATCGCCGTCCGGACTGATCGCCTTGTGACCACGGAACACGGCGACGATCCGGGTTTCGATATTCGGCAGATGATCCTTGAGATCTCGCACCGGATGCCCCACGAGAGGACTCTCGGCATCTGCCTTCACAGCAAGCAGGCTGATCATGCCGTGGGCAAACTCGATCACCTGAAGGGCCTCGGGTATGTCGATCAGTTTGAGGAGGTACTCGGTAACCGTCTGCTCCGGACTGATCGCCATATCCACAGCGAAGCCTTCAGGGCCCAGCAGATCAGGGTTCTGTGCCCATTGACTCGACCTGAAGCGCGCAATTCGCCGCGGCACATTGAAACGACGATGCGCCAGAAGACAGGCCGCCAGATTGACCTCGTCGTCGGCCGTGACCGCAATCAGGATGTCCGAATCGGCTGCACCCGCCTCTTCCAGAACCGACAGTGATGTGGCGCTTCCATGAACGGTGCGCAGGTCGAAGCGTTCCTGAAGCTCGGAGAGCAACTCATGAGATGTATCGACCACCGTGATGTCGTTGCGCTCAAGGACGAGTTGCTCCGCCAGACTCGCTCCAACCCGGCCAGCCCCCAGAATCAGTATCTTCATGAGGGCCTGCGGCAGACGTGGGTCAGCAATGCCCCCATCAGCGCTTGTCGATGCCCAGCTGCTTGAGCTTGCGGTAAAGATGCGTGCGCTCGAGACCGGTGGTCTCTGCCACACGCGTCATGCTGCCCCCCGCATGCTCGAGATGATAGAGAAGGTATGTCCGCTCGAAGGCGTCCCTGGCCTCGCGCAGGGGCATATCGATATCGATCGACGAGAGGGCGGAACGAAATTCCGCAAGCCGACCTGATGGCGCATCATCAACGACCGCAGTAATCAGAGCCGGAGCGACCGGGCTGGACTCGGTCGAGATCACCTGAGCAACGGCATCGTATTCCGTTTCTGGCTCGTGATCACGCATGGGTGAAGCCTGAGCGGCAGGCTCTGAGCGACGCGTCTGCCTGGTCAGTGCCGAACGGATGGTATCGAGCAACTTGGCCAGCGCAATGGGTTTTTCAAGAAAATCCACCGCTCCGATCCGGGTGGCTTCAACCGCAGTTTCGATGGTGGCGTGACCAGACATCATGATGACTGGCGCAAACAATCGATGCTGTGCCGCCCATTCCTTGAGAAGCGACACGCCATCCATATCGGGCATCCAGATATCGAGCAAGACCAGATCGTGCTGCTTGCGGCTGTGAAGATCCCTGGCCTGGGCCGCATTTTCAGCAAGCGACACACCATAGCCCTCATCCTGCAGGACTTCACTGAGAAGTTCCCGCACGCCAACCTCGTCATCGACGATCAGAATGTCAGCCATGCGAAGAGAGTTTGTCGCGCATCAGGCTTGCATTTTCGACCGCATCTTCAAGTTTCGCAAATTCAACCGTTGCGACGGCACCTGAACCGTCACCAGGCAAGAAGTCGGCCCTGTTCACAAGACTCACGCGACCAAGATTCTCCTCGACGATCTTTTTCACAATGGCAAGACCGAGCCCGCTGCCCTTCGCCTTGCTGGTGAAATACGGCTCGAACAGTCGCGAACGCACCTCGGGCGTGAGACCCGGCCCGTTATCGATGATCGACAGCCTGATCCTGGGGCCAGACGGACCCAGCGGCCTCGGGAAAGCGGATAGCTCCACGCGACCCTCATCGAATCCGACTTCATCAAGGCGAATCCGCACAAACCCGTCGGGACGATCCGCAATCGCATCCTGCGCATTCTGAATCAGATTGTGGACCACCTGAATCAGCTGCGCCCGATCAGCGGAAATGCGAAAGCCGCCTGTGGAAGATGGCCATTCCAGACGGCGGTCGGTGGCATACAGCGTTTGCATCTGCGAAAGCAGCAGACCCATGTCGATGGGTTCAGGGTTGGGTGCTGGGAGACGCGCGTAATTCCGGAACTCGTCGACCATCGCTTTCAGTGCGGTGACCTGCTCCACGATAGTGCGGGTGGAACGGCCCAGGAGTTCGGCGTCTTCCGGATTCAGCCGCTCGAGAAGACGACGCTCCAGACGCTCGGCCGACAATTGAATCGGTGTAAGCGGGTTCTTGATCTCATGGGCAAGGCGTCGGGCCATGTCGGCGAAATCACGCGCACGCTGGGCAGAGAGCAATTCGCCGATATCGTCAAAAATAAGGACATACCTGGGCACCTTGCCGGGCAAGCGGGATCCGCTGACCAGCAGGGTCACCGCATGCCCATCCGCTTTCGCGGATTCGTGCTGAAACTGCACCTCGGACCGATGATCGAGGCTCTCCCTGACCTGTGTATGGCAGGATCCGATCAGCGGGAGATCTTCAAGCGCCTGGAGATGATCCCGACTCAGGGATACCCCCAGCATGCGTTCGGCGCTGGCATTGAAGTCCATGAGGCGCCAGTCGACATCCAGCACCAGCACGCCTGCCGAGAGATTGGCAAGAATCTGCTGGAGAAACAGGTTCGACTCTTCCAGGCGCAAGCGACTGCGTTGCGCAAGTTCTCTCGCCTCCTGAAGCTGGGCCGTCATATCGTTGAAGGACGACACCAGGAGATTGAGTTCATCATTGGATGCAGGCGCCACGCGCAAAGGCCGATAGTCTCCGGACGCAACTGCCTTGGTGGCCCGCTCCAGCTGACGAAGCGGCCCGGCAAGCCAGCCGCTGAGCAGAACAGCGCTCAACAGTGCGGCAAAGCAGGCAAGCATGAGGGCCAGAAGCAGAGTCACCCCATAGATCTTGCGCAAACCCTGCTTTCCCAGAATCAGCTGCTGATAATCGCGAACACCGTCATTGAGCACTTCGAGGTTGTTCGACAGGGCAGCCGGAATCTGTTCGATCCACTGCACGAACCGGGTCTCGTCACCCAGGGCTGTGACACGCGTGCTCATGACAATTGCGCGGGCCTGCAGCAGCCGTTCGCCACTTCCCGGCTGCGGCTCGACGACAACTGTCTGCCGGGCAGCACGAACCCGGTTGAGATCCTCGGAGGAAGGAATCGTCGGTACCAGTGCCGTCAGCTGTGCGCTTCGACTGGCCATGACAGCACCTGAACCCGACAGCACCAACACCTCGACACCTTCACGTCCGTCCACTGCTTTTTCGACATCGGCAATCATCTGACCCGGCGGCAGATCCTCGATCGCCAGAGCCAGGCGACGGGCACGCACCAGAGCATCATTCGAAAAACCATCGAGCGCCGCACGGCCCAGGGACACACCGGACTCAAGTGCGACATTCACGCCCTGACTGAACCAGCTGTCAATGGTGCGCGCCAGAAACTGGGCCGAAACCAGAGACACCATTGCCACAGGCACCACCCCGATCAGAGCGAACGCAAAAGCCAGACGGATCATGATGCGCGCGCCAAACACCCTTTGCCGGTAACGGCGCCATGCGCGCAGAACCACACCCGCGGTCAGACCGGCCATGAGCAGGGCAACCAGCGCATTGACACCCACCAGCCAGGGATAGAAACGATCGAAGGCAGAGCTGCTCGAACTGGCTGCAGCAAGGAGCAGAATCAGCGCGGCAGCCAGCAGCACGACCAGCACCAGCGCCAGCCGCAGCAACAGACTCACGGATTGCTTCCCGACAAGGGTTCGAAGATGAGGCGCGGCTCGATCCAGTCGCTGGAGAGATTCCAGTCCCGGTTGGTCAGCGCGTTGATCTGCAGGGGTTTCGGCAGCTGGCTGCCATCGAGCCTGACCCGAAAGCGAACCTCATAGTCAGCCGGAGATTCACGCAGCTCCCTTGCAAGAGATGACAATCGGCTGTCAGACTCGCCCCCCAGGGACCAGCCCCGAAGACTGGTGGCCGCTGCCAGAGCATCATCGAGCGCCACATGGGCGGACTGATGCAGTCCACCCATGGCCACCCGGTACTGCTGGGTTACCGCGTGATAGCTCACCCGCACAACACGCGTCTGACCGAACACCTTCTTGTCGAACCAGTACCAGCGCGTCTTGTAGATTTCGATCTCGGACATGAAATAGAGAGGTACCCCGCGCAAAAGCGCGTCAATCAGTACCGAACTCAAGGTGACACGGACATCTGCATCGGCACTCCAGGCAGCCTCCACGGGCGCTGACAGAACCGGACGTGCAAGACGTATGGATTCTGTCTCAGTGGCTTGCAGTGACTGGCCCGAAAGCACCAGACATGCGACAAGACACAGGAGAAGACGATGGATCATCGACAGAAACCTTGAAGAATTTGGCAAAGAAAAACCCATCCTGGTCCACACCCGCCGGCGCATTGCTGACAGGCAGGATCCGCCCCATTGTTGAAAGCGGGCGCGCATCCGGTGTTCGGGCAAGAAAGTCCCTGACCTGATCCTCACCCTCTTCCTGAAAAATGGAACAGGTCACAAACACGAATTCTCCACCGACCGCGAGTCTTCTCCAAAGCGCGTCCAGCATCCGGCGTTGGATATCAACCACACGCACAATATCCTCGGGCGTACGGCGCCAGGCGATGTCAGGATGCCGACGCACCACCCCGGAAGCCGAACATGGGGCATCCAGAACAATTGCGTCAAACACCTCCGGCATTCCTGCAGCGCCTGCACCCTTTTCCCAGAAAGATGTCTCCAGAACATCCCCCACGACCGGTCGTATCTGACCACGCAGCGTCGGTTCAACCCTGCCGAGGTCGCTGCGCAGCCGGGCAAGCCGCTGGGGTGCAACATCGAGGGCCCAGACTACGGCGGAACAGGTCTGGGCGAGTGCGAGCGACTTGCCACCGGGGGCAGCGCAGGCATCCAGGATCATCGGCAAGCGCGATGAAGGCAGGCGTGCCGGATCAAGCACCTCGACAATCCGCTGTGCGGCCGCATCCTGAACGCTGACGCGGCCTGCGATGAAACCCGGTATGCCGCTCACCGCAACGGCTGGCGTGATCGTTACTGCTGACGGCCCCACTTGCCAGCCCCTGAGCCCAGCCATCTCGAGTTCGGCAAGGTAATCCCGGGCAGCCTGGGGTGCGGGACCACAGACCCGCACAGTCAGGGGGGCTCGCGAGGACAGTGCCTGAAGTATCTCAAGGGCCGCAAGGGGATATTGCTGCTGTACTTTCTCGATCCACCACAAGGGCGCATTCCAGCGCGCCTCCGGATGCTGCTCGTCTGTCTGGGCCGCTACCGGATCGGCGAGGGTTCGCCGCAAAAGCGCATTGACGAATCTGGCTGTCTTGATCCCGCCCAGATGTCGTGCAGCCGTGACCGCCTCGGACACAAGCACATGGTCGGGACGTAGCGTCTCTCTGAGCGCACCCCAGACGATGGCCAGCAAGGAGCGAATGGCAATGGGCGGTGGCTTGGTGGCAAGACGCTGCAATCGGATCTGAGAAAGACCCCAACAACGCAGTCCCCGATACACCAGGTCGGATACCGATGGCGTCAAAGAGGTCTGTCGGGACTTGCCATAGGCCCGATCACGACTGGCCAGCACCGCCTCGATCTCGGCCGCCGCGCGGACGAGATCACGGGACAGGGGCGGTGATCTGCGATCAGCTGCGCATTGCGCGGGCGAGCTCATGCAGCCGGGCAACCCGGTCCTCGGTAGCGGGATGCGTCGAGAACAAACCCGCCAGACCGGAGCCTGACAAGGGATTCATGATCATCATCTGCGCTGTCTCTGGGTGACGCTCCGCAGCCTCGAAAGGAATCCCGCGGGCGTAGTGATCGATCTTCTGGAGGGCATTGGCCAGAGCAACCGGATCACCTGACATCTCGGCGCCTCCACGATCGGCCTCGAACTCCCTGGCGCGGGATATCGCCATCTGAATGAGACTGGCCGCAAGAGGCGCCAGCAACATGACGGCAAACCCCGCCACGGGATTGGCGGGTTTGCCCTCGGCATCGCGCCCACCAAAGAGCATCGCAAAATTGGCCAGTGCCGAAATCGCGCCGGCCATGGTGGCAGAAATGGTGGAAATCAGAATGTCCCGATGCGCGACATGGGCCAGCTCATGTGCCATGACACCGCGCATCTCCCGGGCCGACAGGAGACGCAGGATGCCCGTGGTGGCAGCCACAGCGGCATTCTCGGGATTGCGACCGGTCGCAAAGGCGTTGGGCGCCGGATCATCAATGATGTACACACGTGGCATCGGCAATCCAGCCCGATTGGCCAATTCGGAAACCATGCCGTAGAGCTCCGGCGCATTGGTGTGATCAACCTCCTGGGCGTTGTACATCCTGAGTACCAGTTTGTCGGAAAACCAGTAGGCACCCAGATTCATCAGCAGGGCAAAACCCAGCGCCAGCAGCATTCCGGTCTTGCCGCCCACCATCGCACCGATGACGGCGAAAAGGGCAATGATCCCCGCCATCAGGACTGCGGTTTTTGTCCAGTTCCACATTGCTCAAGGTCTCCTTTCGAGTTCACCAGCGGTAGCGGAGGTCCCATCCACCGATTCAAAAAACTGGCCTGCTGTGACCTTTCGACCATTCAAAAATTCCCTGAAACCCAAACGTCGGCCACCGGGACGCTGGAAGCCCTCCAGCGCCACCATCCCATGACCGCAAGCCACCATCAGGGCATGCCTGTCCGCCCGGACAATTTCACCCGGCCTGCGGGAGACCATGTTTGATGACATCAGATCACACGACTCATCGTGTACCGTCGCCCCGAACACCTTGATCACCTCATCCTGGAAACGGGTTGTCGCACCGGGAACCGGATCAAGCGCGCGTATGTGACAGCTCACCTCCCGGGCTGCCCTGGACCAGTCGATCGGGCAGTCCTGACGCAATATCTTGTGTGCGTAGGTGATCCCAAGTTCGGGCTGGGTCGCAGGCTGTCGACCGGGCTCGGGAAACCCGGCGAGCAGCTCCACGATCAAGCGGGCACCAAGCTCGGAGAGGCGGTCATGAACCGTCTGAAAGGTGTCCCTGGAAGAGATGTCCAGAGAATGACAGGTCCAGAGAGGACCAGTGTCCAATCCCTCTTCCATCTGCATGAGACAGATACCCGTCGTGTTGTCTCCGGCCATGATGGCCCGTTGAATGGGGGCGGCACCCCGCCATCTCGGCAACAGGGAGGCATGAATATTGATGCAACCCCACTTCGGCAATGCAAGAACATGAGATGGCAGCAGCAACCCGTAGGCCGCCACCACCATCAGATCGGGCGCAAGGCTCTGGAGATGCTCTGCAGCCTCATCGGCGCCTGGCCGACCATGACGCAACGACGCTGGTTGCATCACCGGGAGTCCGCGAGCCAAAGCCTCGGCCTTCACCGGCGATGCGACCATGCTCAAGCCCCGCCCGGCAGGGCGATCCGGCTGCGTCATGACAGAAACGATCTCGTGACCTGCCTCATGAAGCGAAACGAGGGCCAGACGCGCGAACTCGGGAGTTCCCGCAAATACGAGACGCATGAATGGATTCCGGGACTAGATGCGCTCGGCCATGCGGTCGTGCCGGCGGGAAAACTCCTGATCGGTCTCGAAGGCACCGCTTTCCCGTGCCTTGATCATCTTGGTCTTGATTCGACCTTGCTTGAGTCTGGACAGATAGTCAACAAACACCTTGCCATCCAGGTGATCGATCTCGTGCTGAATGCAGACCGAAAGGAGACCGTCAGCATCAAATTCGACAGGCTGCCCGTGCTCGTTCAATGACCGGACACGAATCCTGTCGGGTCGCTCGATGTCGTCGAAAATCCCGGGTACCGAGAGGCAGCCTTCCTGGAAGGTTTTTCGTTCGTTGCCAAACGACACGATCTCCGGATTGATCAGGACCTGAAGAGCGGATTGATCTTCCGATACATCCACCAGGATCACCCGCTCGTGAACGTTGACCTGGGTTGCAGCCAGACCGATACCCGGGGCGGCATACATGGTTTCCGCCATATCCTTCACGAGCTGCCGGATACGCTCGTCGACCACGGCGACCGGCTTGGCAACCGTGCGCAGACGCTCGTCGGGGTAGTGCAACAACTTCAGAACGGCCATATACGCAATTCCATCAGCTTTTCAGGGTATGTCGGCTTTCAGCATCAGAGTTTACGTTAAGCGGCATGTCCGAAAAACGTCAAGCCCCTGCTGCCGTCGAGGCACCAAATAACGATTTCGCTCTCCAGAGCCACGACACACATTTCCCCGAAACACTCCGGCATGTCCATCCCCCCGTCCGGGAACTTCTTGGCAGAGGAGACCAGACCATCGTGACCAATGTTTCCCGGCAGCCAGGACTGGCCATCGTCGGCGCCCGCCGGGCCAGCCCGCAAGGTCGGGAGGATGCCCGATGGTTTGCCCGAGTCGCCTCCGAGCATGGTCTGACAATCATCAGCGGCCTCGCACATGGCGTCGACACCGCCGCTCATGAGGGTGCCCTGGAAGGCGAGGGCGGCACAATTGCCGTCCTGGCACACGGACGGGATCATGTTTACCCGCGCCACAACGCTGACCTGCTCGAGCGAATCATTCGCGACCACGGTGCGGCCGTCACCGAATACCCGGATGGCACTCCGCCGCGACCGTTCCAGTTTCCCTGCCGCAACCGGATCATTGCCGGTCTTGCCCAGGCCGTTCTTGTCGTTGAAGCCGCTCCCCGAAGCGGATCACTCATCACCGCACGACATGCTCTGGATGTCGGGGTGAGCGTTTTCGTGGTGCCCGGATCCATTCATGCGCTGGAACACCAGGGTGGAAACAGTCTGATCCGTGAGGGAGCACAACTCGTTCAATCGCCCGAAGAATTGCTGGCAGACCTCGGAATTCCTGCGAAGGACCGCAAAACAAACAGGAAACACATCACACCCCCGTTATTTGCGGGACAACTCGACGAGAACTGCGCAAAAACACTTTCTTGCCTGAGCCATCAGGCTTCCACCATCGATGACCTGTCAGCGAGAAGCAAAATGACACTGGACCGTCTGCATGGTTGTCTTCTGATGCTCGAACTCGCTCACCAGGCCGTGCGCTTGCCGGATGGAAGATGGCTCAAGCTTGAGAAAAAATAAAAGTTAGCGCTCACTGTTATTGCAGGATCAAGGCGAGTCACTCAAAAAATCATTTGCAGGTTGCGAGCCTGAGCGCCTATGATCCGCGCCTCTATGGGCAAAGCGCTGGTCATTGCGGAAAAACCTTCGGTCGCTTCGGATATCGCGAAAGCACTGGGAGGATTCACCAAACACGACGACGTGTTCGAACGTGATGACATGATCGTCGCCTCGGCTGTCGGTCATCTTCTCGAACTGATCGTTCCGGAAAAATACGACGTCAAGCGCGGCAAGTGGTCGTTTGCACAATTGCCGGTCATTCCGCCCCATTTCGACCTGCAACCGATCGCGAAAAGCGAATCGAAACTCAAGACCATCAGCCGACTGGTCAAGAACAAGGAAATCACCACGCTGATCAATGCCTGTGACGCCGGCCGCGAAGGGGAACTGATTTTTCGCTATATCGTCCAGCACACACGCGCAAAACAACCGATTCAACGTCTCTGGCTGCAGTCAATGACACTTTCAGCCATTCGGGACGCGTTTGAACATCTGAAATCCGATCAGGCCATGACGCCTCTGGCTGATGCCGCCCGTTGTCGCTCGGAAGCCGACTGGCTGGTGGGGATCAACGGAACGCGGGCAATGACCGCGTTCAATTCCAAGGAGGGCGGCTTCTTTCTGACGACCGTGGGACGGGTGCAGACGCCAACTCTGGCTATCGTGGTGGAGAGGGAAGAAAAGATTCGCAAGTTTGTTGCGAGGGACTATCACGAAGTTCTGGCAGTTTTTCAGGCCAAGGCGGGAAACTACGAAGGTCGCTGGTTCAACCCTGATTTCAAAAAAGACGACAACGATCCCGAAAAACGGGCTGAACGACTCTGGGAAGCCGACACAGCACTGGAAATCGCCCGGCTCTGCGAAGGGAAACCCGCTGAAATCACAGAAGAGAGCAAACCGTCCTCGCAGATTGCTCCGGCACTCTTTGATCTCACCAGCCTTCAGCGCGAAGCCAACGCACGTTTTGGTTTCTCTGCCAAGAACACGCTTGGGCTTGCGCAAGCACTATATGAGCGGCACAAGGTTCTGACATATCCACGAACGGATTCCAAAGCGCTCCCCGAAGACACGATTGAAACTGTCAGACAGACATTGGGGGCTCTTGCAAAAACGAGCACCTTCAGGACTCCCGCAGAAGACATCCTCAAGAAAGGGTGGCTTAAACCCAATAAACGCATCTTCGACAACAGCAAGGTATCCGACCACTTTGCGATCATCCCAACGGGACAGATTGCAAAAACCCTCTCCGAGCCAGAACAGAAGATCTTTGACCTCGTCGTTCGACGTTTTCTTGCGGTATTTCACCCGGCTGCCGAATTCCTGATCACCACGAGAATCAGCGTGATCGGACCTCACCGATTCAAGACCGAAGGCAAAGTCCTGGTGCACCCTGGCTGGATGGCTGTGTACGGCAAGGAGGCAGCAGAAGACGACACCAGCCTGGTCCCGGTCGAGGCAGGAGAAAAACCTCTCGCCAGCCCTGTCACCGCAAGGGCCAGCAAGACGAAGCCGCCGGCACGGTATTCGGAGGCCACACTTCTGTCCGCGATGGAAGGTGCGGGAAAGCTGGTGGATGACGACGAGTTGCGAGAGGCGATGGCAGGCAAGGGCCTGGGAACTCCGGCAACGCGCGCGGCGGTCATTGAAGGCCTGCTCGCTGAAAAGTATCTCTTGCGCGATGGTCGAGAATTGCTCCCGACAGCCAAGGCATTTCAACTGATGACCCTTCTGCGTGGCCTGGACGTCAAGGAATTGAGCCTGCCTGAGCTCACAGGAGAATGGGAACACAAGCTGCGACAGATAGAGGAAGGCCAGCTTTCCAGAGCGGCCTTCATGGCCGACATCGCTACGATGACCGAACACATCGTTCATCAAGCCAAGAACTACACCAATGACACCATTCCTGGCG
This sequence comes from uncultured Burkholderiaceae bacterium, assembly GCA_964470595.1. Lineage (GTDB taxonomy): Bacteria > Pseudomonadota > Gammaproteobacteria > Burkholderiales > Burkholderiaceae_A > Lacustribacter. The sequence goes on from CAYYDO010000002.1 coordinate 13,299, forward strand.
ATTACGCCACTCTGCAAACGCCCTGTCCAAAATGTGGCGGGCTGGTCAGGGAAAACTATCGACGCTTTGCCTGTGGGCAGTGTGATTTTTCGATCAGCAAGATCCCCGGTGGGCGGGCCTTCGAATTACCCGAGGTCGAACAACTGCTGCGCGACCGACAGTTCGGCCCGGTCGATGGTTTTCGCAGCAAACTCGGGCGTCCTTTTGTAGCGAGTCTGAAGATCACTGCTGAGCACAAACTGGAGTTTGATTTTGGCAATGCATCAGATGGTTCCGATGATGCCGAACCTGTGGATTTCAGCGGACAGGAAACACTTGGACATTGTCCGAAATGCCAATCGGGTGTCTTTGCCCACGGTACGGCATATGTCTGTGAGAAAAGTGTGGGTCCATCACCAAGCTGTGACTTTCGCACTGGCATGATGATCCTCCAGCAAAGCATCACTGCCGATCAGATTCGCAAACTTCTTGAAACCGGTCGAACAGATCTTCTCGATGGGTTCGTTTCCGCGCGTACCAGACGAAAATTCAAGGCCTATCTGGTAAAGACGCCTGAAGGAAAAATAGGATTTGAATTCGAAAAGCGGGCGCCCAGGACCACAGCAACTGCAGTTGCAAAACCTGCTGCTCGCAAGAAAAAGGCAAGCTGATTTACTGATTGACCACGCCACTGCGTACATGGCCGGTCGGCCCCGCAGCAGCACCAGACTCGCAATGCCGGGTCTGGTCATCAAAAAAGAAATCTGGTTCGAACTCCTTGAGGAAGTCTCCCTTGTCGAGACCGCCGAGAAACATGGCCTCATCAATCTCGATATTCCATTCGATCAGGGTACGGATCGCTCTCTCGTGCGCAGGAGCTGAACGGGCCGTTACCAGAGCAGTTCGAATACGCATGCTTTGATGGTCGCGCGCCTCCTGTTGCAGTTGGTGCAATGCTTGCAGAAGCGGTTTGAAAGGCCCTGGTGGCAAGGGCGTACCGGCCTGGCGAATCTCATGGGCAACAAACGCATCCAGACCTTCGCGTTGATAAATGCGTTCGGCTTCATCACTGAAGAGCACCGCATCACCGTCAAATGCAATCCGCAACTCGTTGGGAAAATTTTCAACAGATTTTGCTGAATGCGGATATACGTGGGCGGCCGGATAGCCCGACTGAAGTGCCTGCTCGACGTCACCTGCATTGGCAGAGAGAAAAAGATGCGCACCCAGGGATTTGAGATAGCGATAAGGTGAGCGTCCCCGCGTAAACACTCCTCTTTGAATGGGCAGACCATGCTGCTGGGCGGAATGGTAGACACGTAATCCGGAAACAGGATCATTGCGTGACAACACCACAATCTCGACCCGATGCGCCTCTTCCGTGTTGAAGGCCATCAGTTTGCGAACGAGTGGGAAAGCAACTCCGGGGTTGGCGGATACATTCATGCGCTCACTTTGCAAGCGCATGTAGGCGCGATCGTCTGCCTGTTCAAAAATTCTGTTCTCTTCTTCGAAGTCAAAAAGCGCGCCACTCGACAGCGCCACGACCAATTGATTCGAGAGATCAGACATCCAGATTGGCTACCCGCAGGGCGTTTGTTTCGATGAACTGCCGACGCGGTTCAACTTCTTCACCCATCAATGTGGTGAAAATACTGTCTGCAGCGATACCGTCTTCGATCTTGACCTGCAACAGAGTGCGTGTCTGCGTATCCATTGTGGTTTCCCACAGTTGCTCGGGATTCATCTCTCCCAAACCCTTGTAACGCTGTTTCGAAAGCCCACGTTCTGCTTCGGCGATCAGCCATTGCATCGCCTGTCCAAAATCGCTTACCTGTGCCGATCTGACCTGCTCGCCTTTGCCTCTGCTCACCACCGTGCCGGAGGGAACAGCATTTCTCAACAACTGGGAAGCCTCAACGAGCGTCCGATAGTCCTCCGTGTGGATGAAATCGGCATCGAGCGTGGACAAGCGGACATTTCCATGATGAGGACGTTCAATTCGCAAGCGCCAGCTTTCGGTCTGTCGGTCAAACTCAGCCAGTACGCGAATGGGATCGGTGGTGCCATGTTCATGGGATCGTTGCACATTCATCGCCTTTTGAATTGCATCAGCAGTAGCCAATGCACCCTCCGAAGATGAAAGATCGAGAGCAACTCCACCAAGAATAACTCTCAGTGCCTGCTCATCGATGATCTTGGACAGCCGTTGAATCACCTGATTGGCGTGAACGTAAACTTTGGCCAAAGGCGCAATCTCTGGTGAAACAGGATTTGACGCGATGGTCAGGTGTGCGTCCTGGATGGCAAGCGACAGAAGATACTCCTGCATGTCGGCATCATCCTTGATGTAACGCTCTTCCTTGCCGTGTTTGATCTTGTAGAGAGGCGGCTGCGCAATGTAAATGTATCCCCGCTCGATCAGTTCCGGCATCTGACGATAGAAAAACGTCAGAAGCAACGTGCGAATGTGAGAACCATCCACATCCGCATCTGTCATGATGATGATCCGGTGATAACGAATCTTGTCAGGGTTGTAATCGTCCTTTCCAATCCCGGTGCCAAGGGTCTGTATGAGCGTGATGATTTCCTGGGAAGCAAGCAGCTTGTCAAAGCGCGCTTTCTCGACATTCAGTATCTTGCCCTTGAGAGGCAAGATCGCCTGGAATTTACGATCACGTCCCTGCTTGGCTGAGCCACCAGCAGAATCGCCCTCCACCAGATACAGCTCGGCTTTGGCCGGATCACGTTCCTGACAATCTGCCAGCTTGCCCGACAAACCGAACGAATCGAGAACACCTTTTCGTCTCGTCATTTCACGGGCTTTGCGTGCAGCCTCCCGGGCGCGCGCGGCTTCGACGATTTTTCCGCAGATCATCTTTGCTTCAGCGGGATGCTCGAGAAGAAATTCCTCGAGTGCCTTGCTGACCACATCCTCTACCGGAGGTCTGACCTCACTCGATACCAGTTTGTCTTTGGTCTGCGATGAAAACTTGGGCTCCGGAACCTTGACCGACAACACACAGGTGAGCCCCTCGCGCATGTCATCGCCGGATGTTTCCACCTTGGCTTTCTTGGCCAGATCCGACTCTGCGATGTACTTGTTGAGCACACGTGTCATGGCCGCACGCAAACCTGTCAGATGGGTTCCACCATCGCGTTGCGGAATATTGTTGGTAAAACACAGCACACTCTCGTTGTAGCTGTCGTTCCACTGAAGAGCAGCTTCGACAGAGACGTTGTCTTTGTCTCCGCGAACGTGAAATATCGTCGGGTGAAGCGTGGTCTTGGCACGATTGATGTACTGAACGAATCCCTGAACCCCGCCGGCAAACGCGAAGTTCTCCTCTTTGCCCTCACGCTGGTCGACCAGCCTGATCTTGACGCCATTATTGAGAAAACTGAGCTCTCTCAATCTCTTGGCCAGCACATCGAAATGAAAATCGACATGCTGAAAAATTTCGGCACTGGCCAGGAAATGAACTTCGGTACCGCGACGATCTGTTGAACCGGTAATGGCCAGAGGTGCTACGCGTTCACCTTTTCT
>CAYYDO010000002.1:16879-35574 GCA_964470595.1 uncultured Burkholderiaceae bacterium
ATGTTCCTTCTGGTTACGCCAAATACGAAGTTCTAGCCAGTCAGACAAGGCATTGACCACTGACACACCAACACCGTGCAGACCTCCGGATACCTTGTAACTGTTCTGGTCGAATTTGCCACCCGCGTGCAACTCGGTCATGACAATCTCTGCAGCCGAACGACCAAGTTCATCGTCCGCATGGATATCCGTAGGAATTCCGCGGCCGTTATCCGTCACTGAAATGGAATTGTCAGTGTGAATGGTGACAACGATGTCGTCACAATGACCTGCCAATGCTTCATCGATGGCGTTATCCACCACCTCGAACACCATGTGGTGCAAGCCGCTGCCGTCGTGTGTGTCGCCGATGTACATACCGGGACGCTTGCGCACGGCTTCAAGACCTTTGAGCATCTTGATGGATGAGGCACCGTAATCCCTGGAGATATCGGCATCAACTTCCTGATGCAATGTGAATGACTTCAGAAGCATATTGGTCTTTCGGTGTTCAGATACGCATTGGCATGACGACATACTTGAACTCGGGATCGTCCGGAGTTGTCATCAGTGCGCTGGAATTGGGATCCTGCAGGGCAATCTGAACCGTCTTGTTCTTCAGATTGGCAAGGACATCGAGCAGATACTGCACATTGAATCCGATATCGACGGGATCTCCTTCGTAGGCGACCTCTATTTCTTCGCTTGCTTCTTCCTGCTCAGCATTGGTGGATGACACCCGCAATACACCTGGGGACAAGGTCAATCGAACTCCTTTGAACTTGTCGGTTGTCAGGATGGCCGCACGCTGCAACGCTCCGAGAAGAATCTCACGATCAATCGACATGATTCGCGTGTGACCAGTTGGAATGACACGCTGATAGTCGGGAAACTTTCCTTCAATCAGTTTGGACAGCACTTCGATCTGATCGAAGGTGAACCTTGCCTGGTTGGGCGCGAGTTCGATGGTCACGAGATCGTCGGTGTCGGAAAGAAGACGTTGAATCTCGAGAATGGCCTTTCGAGGAATGATCACTTCCTGACGCTCTCCACTTTGCTCGATACGTACGCCAGCATCTCCTGATCGGACAGCCGAGAATGCGAGCCGATGGCCATCGGTGGCCACGGCTTTCAGACTTTCCTGATCGATCACCAGCAACAACCCGTTCAGGTAGTAACGAATGTCCTGCTGAGCCATCGCAAAATGAACCAGGTGCAGAAGATGTTTGAGAGATCTCTGCGACAGAGAGACCTTGCCAGGAAACTCTTGCGCAACAGTGACGGTCGGAAACTCCTCGGCGCCGAGAGTCTGGAGACTGAATTTCGACTTGCCCTGGGCCAGAACAAGCTTCTTGTTCAGGTACGAAACGGATACTTCCTGCTGATCATTCAAGGCTCTGAGAATGTCAAGAAGCTTTCGGGCTGCAACAGTGGTTGCAACTTCGTCCTGACCGCTCCCCATTTCAGCGCGGGTCCGTATCTGCATTTCGATATCGGTGGAACACAGGGAAAGGGACGATCCATGTTTGGTAATCAGCACATTCGAGAGGATGGGCAGAGTATGCCTGCGTTCAACAATGCCCGTCACGATCTGCAAAGGTTTGAGCAAGGCATCACGTTGCGCTTTGATCAGGTTCATGAAAGAGTCTTTATGAAAGATGTTGTAGTGATGATGAGGAAGCCCGAAACGATTGGATAACTCGTTTCATCGTTTGTAGGCGGGGCATTCGCCAGGATGAAAAGCTGTGGATAAAACAAGAACAAAGAGTTGAGGCTGTGAACAAATATGGCGGCGTCGGCGGTTTGTATCCGGTTATAAGACCACTGTCCTGATTTACCCACAACTTGTTCACCGGGTTGTCCAGTCGGGGGTGCGTTGCGCGAGCGAGACAGTCCATGTGATCAGCCGCGCAATTGCTGCTCGAGGATGTGCAACTGATGATTGAGTTCGGCATTGCGACCGCGCAGATCTGAAATCTTTCTTACAGCATGCAGTACGGTCGTGTGATCCCGACCCCCGAAAAGATCGCCAATTTCAGGAAAGCTTTTTTGGGTCAACTCCTTGGCAAGGTACATCGCAACCTGTCGTGGCATGGCAATGTTGGCCGGACGGCGTTTGCTGTACATGTCCGCCACCTTGATGTTGTAGAAATCTGCAACGGATTTCTGGATGTTTTCGACAGAAATTGATGTCTTTTGCAATGACAGGAGGTCGCGCAGCGCATCTTTCACCACCTCGATCGACACGCTTTTCTGATGGAACCCGCAATAGGCAATGACTTTTTTCAGAGCGCCTTCCAGTTCCCTGACATTGGATCGCAACTGTTTGGCAATGAAGAAGGCCTCCTCTTCTCCAAGGCTGAAGTTTTCGATATCGGCCTTCTTCATCAGGATGGCCACACGCATCTCCAGTTCTGGCGGTTCGATTGCAACCGTCAATCCGGAGGCAAAACGGGTGAGCAGTCGTGGATTGATCTCACCCAACTCGGTCGGATAGGTATCGCTGGTGATGATGATCTGTTTTTGCGCGGCAATCAGTGCTTCGAAGGCATAAAAAAACTCTTCCTGTGTGCGTTGTTTGCCGGCGAAAAACTGGATGTCGTCGATCAGCAGAAGATCGAGTGAGTGGTAGTAGCGCTTGAATTCATCGAATGATTTGCGTTGATAGGCCTTGATGACATCACTCACATAGGCTTCTGCGTGGATGTACCGCACGCGCGCATTCATGTTGCGAGAGAGCAGGGAATTGCCAATCGCATGAATCAGATGACTTTTGCCAAGTCCGACGCCGCCATACAAAAAAAGCGGGTTGTATCCCTTGCCGGGGTTATCGGCGACCTGGAGTGCTGCGGCGCGCGCGAGCTGATTGGCCTTTCCTGGAACAAAGGTGTCGAAAGTCCATTCTTCATTGAGCCTGCTCTGTCCGCGTTCGGTGTGCTGAGGGGCGACATGACCCGCTCCCTGACCGTTCATGTGCACGGGTTCAGTGTCGGCCGTCCCGGTTGGTGATTCAGTCGATGGTTCCTGGTTGGGTGTTCCGCCGGAAATCTCGATCTGAAGGTCAACCGGTGTGCCAAGTGTCTGAGACCACCACTGAGACAATGAATGTCCGAACTGTTCCCTGGCCCATCCCTGTTTGACGCGGGTTGGCGCACCGAGCACGACGGTCGATGTGCTGCCGTCCTGGTCGATTCTGAGAAGTTCGAGGGGTTTGAACCAGGTGTGAAACTGCTGACGTGGCAGTTCCCGTTCGAAGTGCAAAAGACAGTCCTGCCAGAGCGATTCCATGGGCTGGATTTTACCCGAGACGGTGAGTTATCCACAGGGCGGATTTGCCCGGATATCATGCTTTTTGCCGATTTCATCTTATACTGTTGGGTTCCGTCGGCTTGACCGACGTTTCGACCGGTCTGTGTCGTCTTTTTCCAGCAGGTACTCTGTCATGAAACGCACCTTTCAACCTTCAGTTGTCCGTCGCAAGCGCACCCATGGTTTTCTGGTTCGCATGAAAACCCGCAGTGGCAGAGCCGTGATTCGGGCGCGACGTGCCAAGGGCCGCAAGCGTCTTTCCGTCTGATATCGGCCACCTGGATCATGGGCAAGCGTGATGATCGCTTGCATTCACCGGAGGCCTTCAAACAGGCCTTGATGACCAGGCCTATCTCCAGAAACGGGTTTGTCATGGTGTACCGGATCAGCCTGTCTGAGGGAATGCGTCTGGGGTTCATTCTTCCCAGAAAGCTCATTCGTTCCGCAGTCGTTCGCAATCAGATCAAGCGCTGGGCCAGGGTTGCGTTTCGCCAGATGTGCCAGCAGGAACGGCATCCAACCGGACACAACATTTCAGTGCCTTCTGCGTATGTGATCCGGGTCATCCAGAAGGTATCCAAGGACCATTGGCAGACCGTCGGACGCTCGCTCTGGAAAGAGCAGTTTGAGGCGGTCCTGGGTACTGCCTTTGTTCGCAATCGGTCGCGGGATGGCACAACGCAGGGCATCAGAGGGACGGAGTCCCGATGAGATCAACAGCTGTTTCACGTGCGGTTTCGGTGTTGACTCGATGTGGTCGCCTTGTGCGCTTGCTGCCTATTGGAACGATCCGGCTGTATCAGTTGACGATACGTCCGATGCTGGGCCCGCATTGTCGTTTCGTGCCACATTGTTCCGAGTACGGTATCGAAGCTTTCCAGCGGCATGGTCTGTTCGGTGGCACCTGGCTTACTGCGCGTCGTCTGTGCCGCTGTCATCCCTGGGCTGCCGCAGGGCTTGATCCGGTTCCGGATGCCCCACTGTGGCGAACTGCTTCAACCTCCGCTGATTCATCCCTTTCATCATCGAAGCGGCAGTCGCCCCTTCGTATCTCTTCCTGATCACGTATGGACACTCGTCGCGCAATTCTGTGGATCATCTTTTCCATGTCGCTGCTGATGCTCTGGGACGCCTACATGCGTCACACAGGGCAGGGTTCCATGTTTGGAACCACCCAGCAAAAAACAGCCCCCGCATCGACAGACCAGACGTCGGGTACGGGTGCAAGTCCGACCGTTGCTGCCTCGTCTGCGGCATTACCGACGCCCACAGTAGCAGCCAAGAGCAGTGCCGATTCAACTGCGGCCACATCCGCCAAGACAGTAACGGGTGGCGAGCGCATTACCCTGCGTAACCGCGACATTGAAGTCGAAGTGGATACTCAGGGTGCACGGATTGTGCGGGCCGTACTGCTGAACCAGGCTTCCGAGGCATATGAGGGCGGTCGTGTGGTGCTGTTCAGCGACAGCCCCCAGCGTCGTTATGAGGCGCAATCAGGTCTGATTGGTCAATCGGTGAACCAGACCCCGTTTCCGAACCATACATCGGTGTTCCGGCAGGCCCCCATCCGGGATGGACTGAACACATCGCGCAATCTGGCACTCGTATCGGAGTCCGGGGGTGCCAAGCTCACCAAGACCTTTGCCCTTGACGAGGAAGGGTTTGTCATTCGCATTGGTCATACCGTTCAGAACACGGGAGCCGATAGTCTGACGCCGACGGTGTATCTGCAGTTGATGCGGGGCGGCGACCGTCCTCCTGGCGAGAGTCAGTTTTATCAGACCTTCATCGGCCCGGCAGTCTTCACCCAGGAAGGAAAGTTCCAGAAGATCGATTTCAGTGACATCGACAAGAACAAGGCCTCTCATGTCAAGACCGCCAGTGACGGCTGGGTCGGGCTGATCCAGCATTACTTCGTGAGTGCCTGGATACCCAAAAATGATGCTCAGCGAGAGTTCTACACACGACGTATCGATACCAATCTGTTCAGCGCCGGCATGATGCAGGCGTTACCTGCAGTCGCACCCGGTGCCCAGCAGACACACGAGGCGCTTCTTTTCGCCGGCCCCCAGATTCAGAATGTCCTTGAGCAACTGGCGCCGGGCCTCGAGTTGGTCGTGGATTACGGATGGCTCACATTTCTGGCCAAGCCCATCTACTGGTTGCTGGAGCAGTTGCACGAGATCGTTGCCAACTGGGGTTGGGCGATCGTGCTGCTTACAGTGATCATCAAGCTGATCTTCTATCCCTTGTCGGCCGCAAGTTACAAGTCCATGGCCAAGATGAAGGCGGTGTCTCCGCGACTGATGAAACTTCGTGAGCTCTATGCCAATGACAAGGCCAAGCTCAATCAGGCCATGATGGAGCTCTACAAGACGGAAAAGATCAATCCGCTGGGTGGCTGTCTGCCGGTGTTGATCCAGATTCCGGTGTTCATTGCGCTCTACTGGGTGTTGCTGGCCAGTGTGGAGATGCGCAATGCGCCCTGGATTGGCTGGATCACCGATCTCTCCACGCCTGATCCCTACTTCATTCTTCCGGTGATCATGGCGATCACCATGTTCATTCAGACCAAGCTGAACCCCGCCCCTCCGGATCCGATCCAGGCCAAGGTGATGATGGCCATGCCGATCGTGTTTTCGGTGTTCTTCTTCTTCTTTCCCGCCGGTCTTGTGCTGTACTGGCTTGTGAACAATGTGCTGTCGATCGCGCAACAGTGGTTTGTGATGAAGCAGATCGAAAAGGCTTCTGCCGCGCATCGATGATGCGATGAGCCACGACACCATCGTGGCCATTGCCACGGCGCCCGGTCGCGGTGCCGTGGGTATTGTCCGGGTCTCCGGCCCGGCGACGCGACGGATCATGCAGGTGGTGTGCGGGCGGGATCTTCCCCCGCGCCAGGCGGTTCATCTGGCTTTTCTCGATACTCAGGGCGCGCCCATCGACGATGGTATTGCCATCTTTTTTCCTGCGCCGCATTCCTATACTGGCGAAGATGTTCTGGAACTCCAGGGGCATGGCGGCCCGGGCGTGATGCGTCTGGTGCAGGCGCGATGCCTGGAGATGCGCTCTGACCTGCTTGTGCGACTGGCCCATCCTGGCGAGTTCACCCAGAGGGCCTTTCTCAATGACAAGCTCGATCTTGCCCAGGCCGAAGCGGTGGCAGATCTGATCGAGGCCGGGTCGGAGCGCGCGGCCCGAAGTGCGCTGGCATCCCTTCAGGGTGAGTTCAGCAGACGTATCGGTGACCTGGTGGAGGGGCTGATCGATCTGCGCATGCGTGTCGAAGCCTGTCTCGACTTTCCGGAAGAGGATGTGGAACTGCTGGCCCGCGAAGCGGCCGCCGAAAAACTTGCCGGGTTGCAGCGCGAACTGGCGGGTGTGCGTAATGCGGCAGGGCGCGGCGCGGTGTTGCGTGAGGGTCTGCGGGTGGTGCTGGTAGGTGCACCGAATGTTGGCAAGTCGTCGTTGCTCAATGCACTGGCGCAAGACGATGTGGCGCTGGTGACCGATATTGCGGGCACCACGCGTGACCGCATCGCGCAGGAGATCAGCATCGATGGCGTGCCGATGCATATCGTGGACACCGCCGGTCTGAGAGACACCGATGATCCGGTGGAGCGTCTGGGAATCGCACGTACCTGGCAGGAAATCGCACTGGCGCATGTGGTCATCGTGTTGCGAGATGCCAGTGGTGCGATCGCGGGCGACCCTGATATGGAGGCGAGAGTTCTGGCAGCGGCGTCCTCCCGCCGGGCGGTGCTGATGGTGTGCAACAAGGCCGATCTTTCGCCAGAAGAGTCGCCTGTAGCAGAGGCAGTGCTGCATCAGATCGATGCGAATGAGATGAAGGTTCTGAATGTATCGGCCAGGACGGGTGCTGGTCTCGATGACTTGCGCGCTGCACTTCTGGCAATAGCAGGTTGGTCGGCCGATGCATCGAGCGGTGTTTTTTCTGCTCGTCAGCGACATCTCGATGCATTGACACAGGCCTCTGAACAACTTCAGCAGGCCGAGCAGGAGTTGCAGCATCAGCGTCTGGAACTGCTGGCCGAATGCCTGCGTCTGGCACAGGAGGCACTAAGCGAGATCACGGGCGAGTTCACAGCCGATGATCTTCTGGGGGAGATTTTCGGGCGGTTTTGTATCGGGAAGTAGTCACGACGTCCTGACCGCCTTCGAACTCAGACATAAATCGACAAACTGTTGGGCCGCAGGCGAGAGCACCCGGCCCTTTTTTCTGATCAGACCGATCTTTCGGCGCACCACGGGATCGTGCAGCGGAATGCTCACCACCAGCGGATGGTTGCTCTTGGGGGCGGCGATCGATGGAACAACCGCAATCCCGATTCCTGCCTCGACGAGTCCGATCATGGTGGTGACGTGCTGTGTTTCGAACATCCCTGTCAGCGATAGCCGGCTTCCCGCGATGGCCTGATCGATGATCAGGCGGTTGCCGGAGTTCTTGCCCACCGAGATCTGCGGGTAGTCCGAGAGCTCGGACCAGCGCACCTTCTGTCGCCTGGCCAGCGGATGATCCCGTCGGCAGGCCACCACGAACTCTTCCTCCAGCAACTGGACAAATTCCAGATCCGGCTGCTGGACACCAATGAAGTTGAGACCGAAATCCGCAGTGCCATCGGAAACGAAGCGCAGCACGCTCTCGGCGTTTTCATCCAGGATGCGAATCCGGACATTCGGATGGCGGCGGGTGTAGGTCAGCATGACCTTGGTCAGGAAGTAGTTCACGACCGACGGCACACAGGCGATGGCAATCGTGTTCTGGATGGCTGCTGCCGCACCACGCATATGAAGGAATGTTGCTTCGAGCGCTGAGAAGACCTCTTCCAGCCGCCGCTCGAACTCCCGGCCAAGGGGTGTGAGTGCGATTCGGCGAGTCGTGCGATCAAACAGCTGGATGCCGAGAGTCTGTTCGAGCTTGTTGATGCGTCGGCTGAATGCGGGCTGAGACAGGTGAATTTCCTGAGCGGCTCGCGTGAAGGAGTTGAACTGGACGGCTGCGCGAAACGCCACCAGATCGCTGAGGTCGACATCGGGATAGGGAGGGATCTTCATTGATCTGTAACGCGCATGAATTGATTTGAATTATGCATTTTACAAATCACTATCGCGTACTCAAGATACATGTCTGGCAAACAGCAATGCACAGGCAGGGGGGTGTCATGGAATTGCAGCTCGAGGGGAAAACGGGTCTGGTGACAGGGGCGAGTGCGGGGATCGGACGCGCCGCAGCGCTGGCCCTGGGCAAAGAGGGCGTTCGGCTCGCGATTGCAGGGCGGCGACGCGACAAGCTGGAAGAGGCCGCGCAGCTGATCGTCGATTCAGGCGGTATTGCGCCTGTGATCGTGGTTCAGGACATGATGGACGAGACCGCGCCCCAGCGAATTTCAGAGCAGGTGCTCGGCGCGCTTGGCAAGCTCGAGATTCTGATCAACAACGCCGGAGGTTCCCGTCCATTCAAGCTTGACTCGAGCGAGGAGCAGTGGAACGAGGCCCTGACTCTGAACTTCACCCGTCATCGACAGCTCACCCACAGGTTTCTCGATCAGATGATGGATGGCGGCTGGGGCCGGATCATCAACATCACGGGCAAGTCGGAACCGGATGGCATCAATGGTGCTTTTTGTGCAAAGGCGGCGGTGCACTCCTGGGCAAAAGGGTTGTCGCGTGAAGTTGGGAAAAAGGGAATTACGGTGAACTGCATTCCTCCGGGCCGGATCATGAGTGACCAGATCCTTCGAAACTACACGCCCGAATATCGGGCCTGGCAGTCCGAGCATGAGATTCCGATGGGTCGCTATGGCGAGCCTGAGGATATCGCTGCTCTGATCTGTTTTCTGGCCTCGCCGCTTGCGCAGTACATTACGGGCACGGTCATACCGGTGGATGGCGGACTGCGTCGATATCAGTTCTAGAGGCAATGATCGGAATTGAAGATCAGCTCACAGGATACGAACAACAAGGAGACAGACAGATGATCAATCAGGTGCGTCGCAAGCTTGCATTGTCGATGTCCATTACGGGGGGCATGGCCGCGATCAATGCGCCAGTCATCTCTCATGCGCAGACCTTTCCATCCCGGCCGATTCGCCTGGTGGTTCCGTTCGCTCCTGGCGGCACGTCGGAAATCGTTGCCCGATCGGTGGCCATCGAGATGGGCAACTTTCTGAAACAGAATGTGTTCGTCGAGAACAAGCCAGGCGGGGCTGGCGTCATTGCGATGAATGAGGTGCTCAAATCACCTGCTGACGGTCACACGCTCATCATCAGTCATGTCGGCACGTTTGCAGTCAACCCTTTTGCGATGGCAAAGCAGCCATACGACGTCAACAAGGACTTTGTTCCTGTGGCCTTGCTGTCCAAGGTACCGAATCTGTTTGTGGTGCATCCCGATCTGCCTGCCCGAAATCTCAAGGAGTTCGTGGCGCTTGCCAAGGCCAAACCGGGTCTTATCAATTACGGCTCGGCGGGCAATGCCAGCGCAGGGCACCTGGCATTCGAGTATCTGCAGTTTGCAACAGGGATGCGTCTGACACACATTCCCTACAGAGGAACGGGCCCGCAACTCGTCGATCTTGTTGCGGGGCTCACTCAAGCGGCTTCGGCAGGTGCTCCGGCGTTGCTCCCCTATGTACGCGATGGCCGGGTTCGGGCGATTGCCGTGGGGATGCCGCGGCGTATTCCCGCTCTTCCGGATGTGCCCACCGTGGCTGAACAGGGCTATCCCGGTTTTGAGACGTCCCAGTGGTACGGCATCTCGGTGCCAGCGGGCACACCGCAGCCGATCATCGAGCGATTGAATGCAGCAGCAAATCATGCGTTGAAATCAAAAGCAGTTGGCGAAAAGTTTTCTGCCGATAACGCTGTCTTTTCTGCAGGTACACCGGAAGATTATGCGAGGTTCATTGGCGAGGAGCAGGCACGGTGGTCCAATGTCGTGCGTCAGTCGGGCTTGAAGATCGATTAGCCTGATGGATCCAGTCGATGTTCTGGTGATCGGTGGAGGAAATGCGGCGCTGTGCGCGGCGCTGACCGCACGAGAGCAGGGTTGCTCGGTTCGATTGCTGGAATCCGCGCCGCGGCAGTGGCGCGGCGGCAACAGCACGCACACCCGAAACATCCGCTGTATGCACGACCAGCCAGAGGACGTGCTGACGGGAAGCTATTCGGAGGACGAGTTCTTCGACGACCTTCTCAAGGTGACCGGCGGCGAGATGTCTCATGAGCTGGCGCGCATCGTCATTCGCGGGTCATCGGTCTGCAGGACATGGATGCGCCGACATGGTGTTCGTTTTCAGCCATCTCTTGGCGGCACCTTGCACCTGTCGCGCACCAATGCATTCTTCCTGGGGGGTGGCAAGGCTCTGGTGAATGCCTATTATCGGTCTGCAGAGGCACTCGGAATCGATATCCGTTATGACACCCCGGTCGAGTCGATCGATATCGAGGACGGGGTCTTTCGAGCTGCCGTGGTGCGTCAGCCCGATGGAACGCAGATACGCTTTGCGGCGAAGACGGCGGTTGTGGCCAGTGGCGGATTCGAATCCAATCGAGACTGGTTGCGCGAGGTCTGGGGTCCGTCAGCGGACAATTTTCTGATTCGGGGTACGCGCTACAACACCGGAAACATCCTGCGGGATCTCATCGCAAAAGGAGCGCAGGCGATCGGTGATCCGACCCAGGGCCATGTTGTGGCCATCGATGCACGTGCACCGCTCTATGACGGTGGGATCGTTACCCGGATTGATTGCGTATCGCTGGGTATCGTCGTCAACAAGCTGGGTGAGCGTTTTTATGACGAGGGTGAGGATTTCTGGCCCAAGCGTTATGCAATATGGGGTCGGCTGGTGGCCCTTCAGCCGGATCAGATCGCTTTCTCGATCATCGACAACAAGGCGCGCGGACGTTTCATGCCGCCGGTGTTTCCTGGCGAGACGGCGCAGTCCATTGCGGAGCTTGCCGAAAAACTGGGGCTTCCGACCGAGACGCTTGTGGCGACAGTCGCGCAGTTCAATCGCGCGGTGCGTCCCGGATCATTCGATCATGCTGTGCTGGATGATTGCAGGACCGAGGGGCTGGTGCCGGCGAAAACGCACTGGGCCCTTCCGATCGATGCGCCACCCTTCACGGCCTATCCGCTGCGGCCGGGCATTACCTTCACCTACCTTGGGTTGCGCATTGATCATGACGCACGGGTTCTGATGCGTGGATCGGGTGGGTCCGAGTACGCCAGCAATCTCTTTGCTGCGGGCGAGATCAGTGCAGGAAATGTCCTCGGAAAGGGTTATGTGGCCGGCGTTGGCATGACGATCGGCACGGTTCTGGGTCGAATCGCCGGAGCCAGTGCCGCTCTCGCTGCCGGCTTCGATATCAGACGATCGGAAGGGCTGGAAATGTTCCACGCGGAGGCTCGTTCCGAAAATGGGTGAACCGACCGAGAAGGACACAACCGATGTCTGATTCCTTGAAGGACACTTCGGCGGCTGTGCAGGAGGCCGCCCGTGTCATGGGGATATGCAATTCCTGTCGTTACTGCGAAGGATTCTGTGCGGTGTTTCCGGCCATGGAACGCCGTCTCGTGTTTGCGCATTCCGACATCCATTACCTCGCCAACCTGTGTCACAACTGCGGGGCCTGTCTTCATGCCTGTCAGTACGCACCGCCTCATGAGTTTCGAATCAATGTCCCCCGTGCCATGGCCCGTGTGCGACACGAGACCTATGCCGAGAATGCGACGCCTGTCTGGATGGGGCGGCTTTATTCCACGCAGGGTGCTGCCATCGCCATCGCATCGATCATCGGACTGATGGTGTCCATGATGGCCGCCGTTGTCGTGGTGGATGATGCGCAACAGTTGTTTCAGCCTGGCGGTGAGCGTGGTTTCTATGCGGTGATTCCCCATGGTCTGATGGTGACCATCTTTGGCAGTGTGTTTGCTGTCGCTGTCCTGTCGATTGTTGCAAGCTGCTTCAAATTCTGGTCGCACATCCAGTCAACAGGCAGGCAATCGGCACTGGCTGTTGGTGATGGCCTCGAGACCCTCGATGCCGTTGCCAGACTACGCTATCTCGATGGGGGCGGTGATGGTTGTCCGACACAGTCCGATCGCCCGACGCACGGACGTCGTCGTCTGCACCATCTGGTTTTCTATGGATTCATGCTGTGTTTCGCATCGACCTCGGTGGCCACGCTGTATCACTATCTGCTTGGGTGGCCAGCCCCTTATCCGATATTGAGTGTGCCGGTTCTGCTCGGCACCGTTGGGGGGCTGGCGATGGTGATCGGGTGCGTTGGGATTCTGCGGGACCGCAGCCGGCGTGATCCTGATCTGGTGGTGCAGGATCATCGTGCCATGGATCTTGGGTTTGTGTTGCTGTTGTTAGCGGTGGCTGCGACGGGGCTCGTTCTTCTGGGGTTGCGCGATACGCGTTTCATGCCTCTGAGTCTGATCGTTCACCTGGCCAGTGTGATGGCGCTGTTCCTGCTTTTGCCATTCAGCAAGTTTGTGCATGGCATTTACCGGGCCCTGGCACTGCTGCACTATTCGCGGGAGAAGCGTCAGCCGAACCCGTTTGCTTCCGCAGACAGTTGATCGGCTGTCCAGGCGTATCAATCGGCAGTTGCGTCGATACGGCGCAACGGCAGTATCGCCATGATGGCCTTGCGCTGGCCCTCACTCATGCTTCCCCAGCGGGCGATCTCGTCGATGGATCGCTTGCAGGTCTGGCAGTGCTGACCCCGGGAATCGAGGTTGCATACATTGCGACACGGCGAGGAAATGGTGTCCATACGGCGATGTTAAGGCCGCACGGCACTCTGAATCACCACGACGACAAGGGGTGATCAGCGGAAAAAACCGGTGACGCGTCGCTTGGTGATGCGCAATGTCCCGTTGTCTTCGGCGGAGGTGTCGCTGTTACCGTCGTTTGTCGTTTCAGCCAGCACTGTTGCGGGGGTCTCGACGGGGTGCATGGTGCTTGGTTCGAAGCGCGCGCGCGCGCGGTTCTTGCGCACCTGATCGGCTGGAAACACCTGCCCACTCATGGCGATATACACGCCCGGGGGAAGCAGTTGCACGGCGGCGGTGGCCAGACCCAGATTGAACAGGCCGTCGGAGGCGGTCACGCTGACCGGGAGCATCGCGCCGGTGAAAACAATGGTCTGATGTGCCTTGCGTTGCAGCATCACTGCTGCGGCGCTTTCCACCATGGTGTCAGTGCCATGCACCACGACGATCCGGCCTTCGTTGATCGTGCTGATATGTCGGGCAAGAGTTTCTCGATGCGTGTCGGTCATCTCGAGACTGTCGATCAGCATCAGTGTCTCGCTGCGCCATGGCTGATCGAGACGACACTGCTGCAGCCAGTCGGAGAGTCGCGACTGATCGAAACCCAGCTGACCGCAAGCGGCCAGGACGACTTTTTCGATCGTGCCGCCGCAACTCAGGAATACGAGGGGTTGTGGTGCGTTCATGTCTATATATGCGAGTGATAAAATCATACGCCATGTCTATCGGCGTTCAGATCTGCTTTGTCCGGCTGTCCGGGACGCAAACAGCAGCATTCGCCATCCTGCCCAATCTCATCTCCTTCCCACGCCATCATGCAGATTCACGTTCCTGATCATGTTCGTCATCAAGGCCTTATCGACTGGGTAAGCCGCATTGCTGCCAAGACCCGCCCCGCGCGTGTGGTCTGGTGCGATGGTTCAAGGGAGGAGTCTGATCGACTGTGCGCCGAGATGGTTGCCGCCGGCACATTGAAGACCCTGAATCCTGCGCGTCGACCCAATTCCTACCTTGCCTGGTCGGATCCATCCGATGTGGCCCGTGTGGAAGATCGCACGTTCATCTGCACCGACCGCCGGGAGGATGCCGGTCCGACCAACAACTGGATTCATCCCGATGAAATGCGGTCAACGCTCGATGGCCTTTTCGAGGGATGCATGCAGGGCCGCACCATGTATGTGATTCCTTTTTCGATGGGTCCTCTGGGATCCCCGATCGCGCACATCGGCGTAGAGATTTCCGATTCTCCCTATGTGGTCGTCAACATGCGCCTGATGACCCGCATGGGCAGTGCCGTGCTCGATGTGCTTGGCGAGTACGGCGCTTTCGTTCCCTGTGTTCATACCGTGGGCAAGCCTCTGGCCGACGGCGAGGCAGATGTGGCGTGGCCGTGTAATCCCACCAAATACATTGTTCACTTTCCCGAGACCCAGGAGATCTGGTCTTTCGGGTCGGGTTATGGAGGAAATGCCTTGCTCGGCAAGAAGTGTTTTGCCTTGCGCATCGCTTCCACGATGGGTCGCAGGCAGGCGCACGGTGTCAACCCCGGATGGTTTGCCGAACACATGCTGATCCTCGGCGTGCAGGCACCCTGGGGCCGCAAGTACCATGTGGCAGCGGCTTTTCCCTCCGCCTGCGGCAAGACCAACTTTGCCATGCTGATTCCGCCGGCAGGCCTGGATAACGGTGGATGGAAGATCACCACCATCGGAGACGATATTGCCTGGATCAAGCCGGATGCCGAGGGGCGTCTGCGGGCCATCAACCCCGAGTTCGGCTACTTTGGGGTGGCCCCGGGGACCAACGAGAAAACAAATTCCAATTGCATGGCGTCACTGCGCGAAAACGTCTTCACCAATGTGGCGCTGACCGACGACGGCGATGTCTGGTGGGAGGGCATGACAGAAGTCCCGCCGGCCCATTGCCGCGACTGGCAGGGTCGAGATTGGACGCCCGAGATCGCCAGGGCGGAGGGCCGCAAGGCGGCCCATCCCAATGCCCGGTTCACGGTCGCGGCGTCGCAAAATCCTGTCATCGACCCCCACTGGGATGATCCTCAGGGTGTGGTGATCGATGCCTTCATCTTTGGCGGTCGGCGTTCGACCACGGTGCCCCTGGTGACCGAGGCCCGCAACTGGGAAGAAGGGGTTTACATGGCGGCCACAATGGGTTCGGAGACGACTGCGGCCGCTGCTGGTCAGCAGGGTGTGGTCCGTCGCGACCCCTTTGCCATGCTTCCGTTCTGCGGCTACAACATGGCCGATTATTTCGCACACTGGCTGGATCTCGGCGAGAAGCTGCAGAGCACGGGTGCCCGTTTGCCGAAGATCTTCTGTGTCAACTGGTTCAGAACCGACGACAACGGCAAGTTTGTCTGGCCTGGATTTGGCGAGAACGCCAGGGTTCTGAAATGGATGCTTCAGCGCATCGAGTCCCGGGCTTCGGGGGTCGAGCATGTGTTCGGAATCACCCCTCGTTTCGAGGATCTTGACTGGACGGGGCTCGCGTTTTCTCCCGATCAGTTTGCGCGCATCACGTCCATCGATCCACAGGCCTGGAAGGCCGAACTTGAACTGCACGATCAATTGTTCGGGCAACTCTCGCACGGGCTCCCGGCGACATTGCTGGGCATCCGGGCCGAACTCGAGTCCCGCCTTGAGGAGCGTCGGGCTGCCTAGGGCCTGCGAGGAGTGGCCAGCAGCTGGTTCTCCCTGGCCACGGTGATGTCCCGCGGACCGGCGCGCACCCTTATGGGGTCGCCGGCCTGCAAATACCCCTCTCGAATCACGCTGCAGTACCAGCCACACAAATCGTTTTTCACCATCATCTTCGCAGCCTGCTGGCTGCCCATTCGGGCATTGAACTTGTAGCAGGGCTCGCGCGGTTTGCTCACACGCAGAATCACGTCGTTGCCGATTTGCAGTTCGTCGCCAATCCATATCTGGCGCTCATCGAGACCAGTGATGGTCAGGTTTTCACCGACTTGCCCGAAGAGATCCCCGATCTGACGCGCTGACAGCTGTGGAATCTCGCGTTGCCAGAAGGCGTAGTGGCTTGCGGGGTAACAGTAGACAGCCTTATCGGGACCTCCGTGAACACTCGGGTCGGCTTGCTCATCACCCCTGATGCCGAGTTTGCCGCACCAGACTGCCTCTGGCGTCTGAAGGGTGCTGACCGGGGATTTGGCGATGGCCGACTGCGTCTGGTGAAGTTCATGCGGATCGTGTGGATCGCGCATGAACAGGGGGCGTACGGCGCCTGTACAGATGGCCTGAAGTTGGGGTGATTCAAGTTCCTGTGTCATGGAAGATCCCTGTCGGCGATCAATGCAGTCGACTTGTCGTGTGTCCTGTGGGTTGTTCCGACTGGCTCGCGAGTCTGTCGGCAAGCGCGATGGCGCTGACCATCGATCCCGGGTCTGCCACTTGACGGCCAACGATATCGAAGGCGGTCCCGTGATCCACGCTGGTCCGGATAAAGGGCAGACCCAGGGTGAGATTGACGCCCTGATCAAGGCCAAGGTACTTGATCGGGATGAGTCCCTGATCGTGATATTGCGCGACCACCACATCGAAATCTCGGGATTGTCTCGCCCTCATGAATACGGTGTCGCCAGGCCAGGGGCCGGAGGCATTGATTCCGAGACTGCGGGCCTGTGCGATGGCCGGCGCGATGATGTCGAGGTCCTCCCGACCGAAGAGCCCCGACTCACCCGCGTGGGGGTTCAGGCCGGCGACTGCGACCCTGGGCTCGGCGATCCCAAGCGTGTGGCAGGCCTGTTGTGCAAGCGCCAGCGTCTTCAGCAGATCATTGCGGTCGAGGCTGTCGATCACATCGCGCAGGCTCATATGCACGGTGTGCAGCACCACGCGAAGATCCGGGTTGACCAGCATCATGCGCACAGCGGGCGGACTTGCCGGGCTGGCGAGGTCGGCCAGCATCTCGGTGTGTCCGGGCCAGGGGTGACCGGCCATGGCAAGTGATTCCTTGTGAATCGGGGCTGTGACGATTCCTGCCGCCGTGCCCCTCAGACACAGGCTCACGGCCGTGCGAATGCTCTCGAAGGCGGCCTGACCTGCTGCCGCACTGACCTGTGCTGGCGTGATGTCCGAGGTGGGCCAGGTGACATCGATGCAATCGGCGGGAACTGCGGACATCCCGAGGGCTTTGGCCTGGTTGTGAAGCCAGTTGCGGTTGCCGGTGAGCATGAGCGGACGGGCATGCCCTTGCTGTTTCCAGATCATCGCTGCCTTCAGGGTGATTTCGGGCCCGATACCCGCCGGATCGCCGGATGTCAGAATGAGCGGTTTCATGGCCTGATCCTAGCAACACCCGGGGATTGGTGTCGCAAGGAGTCTGAAACGACATGATGCAGGAGTTCTGGTCGCTGGGTCAGCCCGGTGGGCCCGTGGGCGCGGTTTTGCTGGTTCTCGGGCTGGCATCGCTGGCGGCGGGTTTTGTCGATGCTGTCGTCGGTGGCGGTGGTCTGGTGCAGTTGCCGGCGATGTTCTCGGTGATTCCGCAGGGCGCGGTTGCGCCCATTCTGGGTACCAACAAGATCGCGTCCCTCTCGGGGGCCCTGATGTCGGCCAGTCGCTATCTGCGTGTGGTTCGACTCCCCTGGAATGTCGTCTTGCCGGCTCTTGCGGGTGCAGCCTTTTTTGGCTGGATCGGCGCTGCGGCGGTAAGTCTTCTCTCGCGAGAGGTGGCGCAGCCTCTGGTACTGGTGCTTCTGGTGCTTGTCGCCGGAGTGACCCTGCGTCGCAAGGAAATGGGTAGCGTTCATGCCCCACGGTTTGCGGTGCGTCATCAGCGCTGGTTCGGATTTCTGGCAGGTGCGGCACTCGGGTTCTACGACGGATTCTTCGGACCCGGGACAGGCGCCTTTCTGGTCTTCATCTTCGTCCGATTCTTTGGGTATGATTTCCTGCATGCCTCGGCCTGCGCGAAAGTGGTCAATGTCATGACCAATCTTGCGGCCCTGGCTTTTTTTCTTCCCTCTGGTCAGTTTTTCGCAGCAGCAGCGCTGGTGATGGCCCTGTGCAATGTGGTCGGTGCATGGGCTGGCACTCATGTTGCGGTGCGCAAGGGCAGCCAGTTCGTACGCAGGTTTTTTCTGATACTGCTCGCCATTCTGATTATCAAGATGGCAGCAGATACCCTGGAGATGTGGATATGACAACGCAGCAGGCATTTGCCGGTCAGGCACTGGTAGGAAACTGGGTGAATGGGCAACTCGTGTCGACGACGCCCCCGCGAACAGCGCCGGTGTTCGATCCCGCCACCGGCATGGTGGCGCGGGAAGTCGCGTTGTCTTCCGTTGCGCAGGCCAATGAGGCGGTCGAGGCCGCCTGGAAGGCGTTTCCCGCCTGGGCTGCCACCCCGCCGATCAAGCGCGCGCGGGTTCTTTTCGCCTTCAAGGACTGGATGGAGCGCAACATGGATGCGCTGGCCATGGCGATCACGGCCGAGCATGGCAAGACTTTTGACGATGCCCGCGGCGAGGTGCAGCGTGGGCTGGAGGTGGTCGAGTTTGCCTGTGGCATTCCTCATCTGCTCAAGGGCGAGTACACCGAGCAGGTCGGCAGTGGCATCGATG
>CAYYDO010000002.1:35584-44202 GCA_964470595.1 uncultured Burkholderiaceae bacterium
GCCACGCCCTTCAATTTTCCGGTGATGGTTCCCTGCTGGATGTATCCGGTGGCTATTGCCTGCGGCAATACGTTTGTACTCAAGCCGTCGGAGCGGGACCCGTCGCCGTCGCTGATGGTTGCCGAAGGGTTGCGGCAGTGCGGTTTGCCTGCTGGTGTGTTCAATGTGGTCCAGGGTGACAAGGAAGCCGTGGATGCCCTGTTGGCCCACCCGAGGGTTGCTGCAGTCAGTTTCGTTGGATCTACGCCGATTGCCCGCAGCATTCATGAGACCGCATCGCGCAATGGCAAGCGGGTGCAGGCCCTGGGCGGCGCCAAGAATCATCTGGTGGTGATGCCGGACGCTGATCTGGATCAGGCTGTGGATGCGCTCATTGGTGCGGCATACGGATCCGCTGGTGAGCGCTGCATGGCCATTTCGGTTGCTGTGGCGGTGGGGGATGTGGCAGATGCCCTCGTGCAGCGGATTGCGCAGCGTGCACAGGCCATTCGGGTGGCCCCTGGCGCATCCAAGGGCGCCGAGATGGGGCCTTTGGTGACTGGCGCTCACCTCGCCAAGGTGCGTGGATATGTTGATGCTGGGGTGGCCGAGGGCGCGACCCTGGTGGTCGACGGTCGCGGACTCAAGGTGCAGGGCCACGAAAACGGCTTCTACATCGGGCCTTGCCTGTTTGATCGGGTCGAGCCATCGATGTCGATCTACAGGGACGAGATTTTCGGACCTGTTCTGAGTGTTGTTCGGGTGGGCAGTTTCGATGAGGCTCTCGACCTGATTCACGCCCATCCCTTTGCCAACGGTGTCTCGCTGTTTACGCGCGATGGCGACAGCGCCCGGGAGTTTGCGAGTCGGGTGCAGGTTGGAATGGTGGGCATCAATGTGCCAATTCCAGTTCCGATGGCCTTTCACTCCTTTGGTGGCTGGAAGGACTCCCTGTTCGGCGATCACCACATTCATGGCCCCGAAGGTGTCCGTTTCTACACCCGTTACAAGGCGGTAACTCAGCGTTGGCCTGCGGGAATCCGGTCTGGGGCCGAGTTTGTCATGCCCACCATGAAGTAAATCGATACAGATAGGCGATCTTGCGTGTAGTTGTCAGATAAAAAACTTTGTAAACGCACGAAAGTCGTCAATATGTCATTAAGAAGCAGCAAAAGATTTTAATTTCTTTCATCAGAGATCATCATGGCACTTCAGATGTTTACAAAGGGATTCATTGGCGGTCAATGGGAAGCGGCGGCAGATGGCCGTGAGTTTGCAGTCAATGATCCTGCCAGCGGCCAATGCATAGCGATGGTCTCCAATATGGGCGCCCCCGAGGCAGCCAGAGCCATAACCGCGGCCGAGGCGGCCTTGCCATCGTGGCGCGCATTGACTGCCCGTGATCGCAGTCAGAAGCTCAAGGCCTGGTGCCAGCTGATCCTTGATCATGCGGATGATCTCGCGCGGCTGATGACCTCGGAGCAGGGCAAACCTCTGGCGGAGGCCCGCGGCGAGGTGATTTACGGGGCCTCATTTGTCGAGTGGTTTGCCGAGGAAGCCAAGCGGGTGTACGGCGACATCATTCCCTCGCCGGTCAACGGGAGAAAGCTGCTTGTATTCAAGGAGCCGATTGGGGTTGTTGCCGCCATAACGCCATGGAACTTTCCCCTGGCCATGATTACCCGCAAATGTGCTCCGGCGATGGCCGTGGGTTGCACGGTGGTGGTCAAACCTGCCGAGGCTACGCCGCTGACCGCGCTGGCTCTTGCTGCTCTGGCCGAGCAGGCCGGCATACCGGCGGGCGTTTTCAATGTCGTTGTGGGTGATGCTGCGGCGGCACCGGCCATCGGTCAGGTGCTGTGCGCCGACTCCCGCGTGCGCAAGGTGTCGTTTACTGGCTCGACCGAAGTGGGTCGCATTCTCCTGCGTCAGTCGGCAGACACGGTCAAGAAGCTTTCTCTGGAGCTCGGCGGTAATGCCCCGTTCATCGTGTTCGATGATGCGGATCTGGATGCGGCTGTCGAGGGCGCCATGGCCTCGAAGTACAGAAACGCTGGACAAACCTGTGTTTGCGCGAACAGGATTTATGTTCAGGACTCGGTCTACGATGCGTTTGCGGCCAAGCTCACGGAGAAGGTCAAGGCCTTGCGGGTGGGTCCGGGCACGCAGTCGGGTGTGCATATCGGGCCGCTGATCGAACAGGCGGCCCTCGAAAAAGTCCGGTCGCATGTGGCCGACGCGGTGGCCGGTGGTGCTCGGATTCTTGTGGGCGGCGCCTCACATGAGCTCGGTGGACTGTTCTTCCAGCCCACGGTTCTGGCGGATGTGACGCCGTCGATGCTCATCTCCCGTGAGGAGACATTCGGCCCCGTGTCCCCCCTGTTCCGGTTCGGTTCCGAGGCCGAGGCGGTCCGGCTGGCCAATGACACCGAGTTCGGCCTCGCAGCTTATTTCTATGCCAGGGATGTCGGTCGCATTTTCCGGGTATCGGAAGCACTCGAGTCCGGAATGGTCGCTGTGAACACGGGCAGTTTTTCCAATGAGGTTGCCCCGTTTGGCGGGGTCAAGCAGTCCGGCCTTGGGCGTGAGGGATCGAAGTACGGCATTGACGAGTTTCTGGAAATCAAGCAGGTCACCATAGCGGGCCTGTAAACTCCGACGTATTCCCTTCCGGCGCAAGCGCCGGGATGCCGGGATTCCCCCGTGCGGCCGTTGGTCGGTTCCGGGTCGGGAGATCCGGCATGTTTCACGTGAAACAAAATGATCTATCCCAAGCGCTTTGAAGTGATTGTCATTGGTGGCGGACACGGCGGCTCCGAGGCCGCACTGGCCAGCGCACGCATGGGCTGCAAAACACTCCTGCTGACGCATAGTCTGGAGACCCTGGGTCAGATGTCCTGCAATCCATCGATTGGGGGTATCGGCAAGGGACATCTGGTCAAGGAAATTGATGCTCTCGGGGGCGCCATGGCTCTGGCGACGGACGAAGCCGGGATTCAATTCCGGATTCTGAATGGCTCCAAGGGTCCGGCAGTTCGCGCTACCCGTGCGCAGGCGGATCGTGTTCTGTATCGCCGGGCTATCCGATCCAGGCTGGAAAACCAGCCCAATCTGTGGCTTTTTCAGCAGGCCGTGGATGATCTGCTGCTCAATGGAGATCGGGTCAGAGGCGTCAGGACCCAGACGGGTGTCGTTTTCGAGGGTGAGGCTGTCGTTCTGACTGCCGGGACGTTTCTCGACGGCAAGATTCATGTCGGACTGGAAAGCCATTCGGCCGGACGGGCAGGGGATCCTCCTGCGATTGCCTTATCGGCCAGACTCAAGGAGTTGAAACTTCCGCAGGGTCGACTCAAGACGGGAACCCCGCCGCGTATCGATGGGCGAACCATTCGAAAGGACATTCTGGAGATCCAGCCGGGTGACGCCGATCCCGTGCCGGTATTCTCGTTCCTCGGGTCTCAAGCCATGCATCCGAGGCAGTTGCCCTGCTGGGTAACGCACACCAACGCACGCACCCACGACATCATCCGCCGGGGTCTCGACCGTTCACCGATGTTTACCGGGGTCATCGAAGGTATTGGCCCCCGCTATTGCCCCTCCATCGAGGACAAGGTCCATCGCTTTGCGGACAAGGACGCTCATCAGATTTACCTGGAGCCGGAAGGACTCGATACACACGAGGTCTATCCGAACGGGATCTCGACGAGTCTGCCTTTCGATGTGCAGATTGATCTGGTGCATTCCATGCGTGGCCTCGAGGACGCGCATATCCTGCGTCCGGGCTATGCCATCGAGTATGACTATTTCGATCCGAGGGGTCTGCGTTCCTGGTTCGAGACCAAGCCGATCGCTGGTCTGTTCTTTGCGGGCCAGATCAACGGCACCACGGGATATGAAGAGGCTGCGGCTCAGGGTCTTCTGGCGGGTGCGAATGCGGCGCTTCAGGTAAGGGGCGACACGCCGTGGGTGCCAGCGCGTGATCAGGCCTATCTGGGAGTGATGGCCGATGATCTGGTAACCAGAGGTGTGACCGAGCCCTATCGCATGTTTACGAGCAGGGCCGAGCATCGATTGAGCCTGCGTGAGGACAATGCGGACCTTCGACTCACCGAGATCGGGCGGCGGCTGGGACTGGTGGATGATGTTCGCTGGGACGCATTCTGTCGCAAGAGGGACGCGATTAGCCGTGAAACGGAGCGTCTGTCGGGGATTCTTGTCGGTCCGCGGCGTTTCGATTCGCAGCAGATTCTCGAGGTCGTTGGTGGCCCCCTGGAGCGCGAGGTATCGGCTCTGGAGCTGTTGCGTCGTCCGCAGGTGCGATTCAGGGATCTGGCAACCCTTCGCGACCATAGCGGCGATCAACCTCTCATGCCGGATCGGGATTTACCTGGCGAGGTGTCCGAGCAGGTCGAGATTCAGGTCAAGTATTCCGGCTACATTGCGCGACAGCGGGAGGAGGTTGCGCGCAATCTTGCCCAGGAGAGTGCGCCCATACCCCCCGGAATGGACTACGGCGCGGTTCGCGGCCTTTCGGTCGAAGTGCGGCAGAAGCTCATCGCAATCCAGCCCTCCAGTCTTGGTCAGGCCGCGCGAATCTCCGGCGTCACCCCGGCCGCGATCTCCCTGTTATGGATTCATCTCAAGCGTTTGCGGGCTGGAGGCGGAATCAATGCGGGTGAAAAGGTCGCCTGAATGTCCCTGCTTGCCGAGAAGAACCAGGTTGGGGGGTCGGAGGCTGACTTGCTCGCTTACTACGATCAGTTGATTGCGGCGGAATGGGTCACCCCTGAGAGATCGTTTGAATTGACTGAACGGATGCGACAGCTGCTGTCCAGGTACCTCGTCCTGCTGAACCGCTGGAATCGGGTACACAGCCTGACAGCAATCATCGACCCGGTGGATCAGGTACGGCGTCATATCGTCGACGCCCTGCTGGTGTGGCCCCATCTGGTGAGGCGGCTGGCGTCGGTCGCGCATCCGCGGATCGCGGATGTCGGGACTGGCATGGGCGTGCCCGGGCTGGTGTGGGCAGTTGTCATGCCGCATGCCGCCATCGATCTCTATGAGCGACAGCAGAAGAAACTGGCTTTTTTGCGCCATGTGACGAGCCAGTTGGGTCTCTCGCCCTCGGTCCGGGTGGTGCCCGGTGATGTGCGACGCGCCTGCCCCGACGTCGCTTATGACGTGATTGGTTCGAGAGCTTTTGCTGCGCTGACGGAGTTCGTGTCGGCTACCCGTCCGATAGCCGGTGAAAGAACCATCTGGGCGGCAATGGTTGGTCGACTCGACCCCAAAATATGTAAACACTCACTGTTAAGAATAGACAATTCAGGCGAGGATTTCATGATTGATGATGTGGTTGTATTGAAGTCGCCGTCCCTTGCCGCCAGTCGACACCTGGTGTGGGTCCGGAGGGTGTCGTGAGCGCCAGAATCTTTGCGGTGGCCAACCAGAAGGGCGGCGTCGGAAAAACCACCACGGCAGTGAATGTGGCGGCGGCCCTCGCGCAACTCGACCGTCGCGTCCTGCTGGTGGATCTCGACCCCCAGGGTAACGCCACGATGGGCAGCGGTATCGACAAGCAGCAACTCGCGCATTCGGTGTACATGGTGCTGCTTGGCATGATGCCCACCGCCGAGGCGTGCATGCGGTCGGAATCCGGGGGCTATGACCTGCTCGCTGCCAATCGCGAACTTGCAGGAGCCGAGATCGAGATGGTCGATCTTCCAGGGCGTGAGCACCGCCTGGCGCAGGCATTAGCGGATGTCCGGGACCGCTACGATTTCATCATCCTGGACTGCCCCCCGTCGCTGTCGTTGCTCACGCTCAACGGCCTGTGCGCGGCCGATGGGGTCATCATTCCGATGCAGTGCGAATATTTTGCGCTGGAGGGCCTCTCCGATCTGGTGAACTCGATTCGTCGGGTGCATGCCAATCTGAACCCGTCGCTCACGATCGTGGGGCTCCTCCGGGTCATGTTCGATCCCCGCATCACGCTCTCCCAGCAGGTCTCGGAGCAACTCGTGACGCACTTCGGTGACAAGGTCTTCCAGTCGGTGATTCCGCGCAATGTGAGGCTGGCAGAGGCCCCCAGTTATGGCCAGCCAGGCATCGTCTACGATCCCGGCTCACGGGGATCGAGGGCATATATCGAGTTCGGTCGCGAACTCATCGAGCGGCTCGCCGGGCTGCGTTCGGAGGCCGCATGAGCGCCAACCGCAAGAAAGGTCTCGGACGCGGTCTGGATGCGCTGCTGGGTACTCAGGCCCCGGCTTCGGCCAATGCGGCAGATGCGCCTGCAAAACTGGCACTGACGCAGCTCAAGGCCGGGCAGTACCAGCCGCGCCAGACGATGGAAGAGGAGAGTCTGGCGGAGCTTGCCGAATCCATTCGGGCACAGGGTGTGATGCAGCCTTTGCTGGTCAGACCGCTGCCCAAGGCCAGGTCCTCCGGTGCGTCCTTTGAAATCATTGCGGGGGAGCGTCGCTTCCGCGCGGCTGCCCTCGCAGGACTGACCGAGGTTCCGGTCATCGTTCGTGATGTCGATGACCAGGCCGCTCTGGCGATGGCCCTGATCGAGAACCTGCAGCGCGAAGATCTCACCGCCCTTGAAGAGGCTCAGGGCATCGATCGTCTGATCCGGGAATTCGGACTCACTCACGAACAGGCTGCCCAGTCGGTCGGCCGCTCACGGAGCGCCACGACCAATCTGCTGCGTTTGTTGCAGCTGCCGCAGCCGGTCCAGCAGATGCTGCGTGACAAGAGCCTTGATGCGGGTCATGCGCGCGCGCTTTTGTCCCTGCCGGCTGCCCATCAGAGGGCGCTGGCTCAGAAGATCGCTGCCGAACGGCTCTCGGTGCGGGATGCAGAGCGGCTCGCAGCGAAGATCCAGGCCGATGTGGCCAGTGGCAGAAATCCGCGCGGCAAGGCCAGGTCAGCGCGTACGAACCGTGACTGGACGCGGGTGCAGGACCAGATTTCGGATGCGATTGGCCTGCCGGTTCTGCTCCGGCAGGGCCGTGGCAGCCGGGGTGAGATCGTCGTGCGGTTTTCGAATTTCGATGAACTTGACGAGGTGATTGCCCGTCTGGTGCCCGGGGGACTGTCCGATGCATCGTGAATGCCGCAAGGTGTCGGGGGTCAAATTGACACCCCATCCATACAGACGATATCCTCTTCGGGTTTTCGCTAAGTGGAGTATTGCAGCGCGGGAGTTGTTGCCAGGGCGTCGAAGAACGTGCTGATTGCTGTCGTGCTTCAGGCTGTTGCCACTCTGCTTGCGGGAATGATCACGTGGCTGGTGTGGGGTCCCGCGCATGCGGTCTCACTGGTCGCCGGGGGGGGGTCCATCGTCGTGCCCAACGCGCTGCTTGCGCTGCGACTTCGGTCGAGCGCCCCGAGGCATGCGCCGGTGGTACTGATGGTGGGGGAGTTCATCAAGGTAGGGCTGTCCGTCCTGCTGCTGTGGCTGTCGTATCGCGTCATCGCGGACTTGTCATGGGGGGCTCTCATCGTCGGCGTCGTGGTTGCGCTCAAGGCGCTGCTCCTCGCACCCTGGGCTCAGTCAGTGGTGGACCGGGACGAGGCCCGGCGCATGGAAAAGCAGGACCAGATGGTGGCAGTCAACAAGCGAGAACAAGACGAAGACAGTATCGGTACGAAAACCACAACAACACGCCCACACGACTGACTCAAGAGCAACTGCATGGCCTCCAATACCGCACCCACCGCTTCCGAATACATCATTCATCACCTTGGTCACCTGACCACCACGGGCAAGCCGCAACAGGACATCATCGATTTTTCGATCATCAACCTCGATACCCTGTTCTGGTCGGTGAGCATGGGTCTTCTGGTGATCCTTCTCCTGCGTTCCGTTGCTGCAAAGGCCACATCGGGTGTGCCCGGCAGGCTTCAGGCCGCGGTCGAGATCGTGGTCGAAATGGTCGAGGAGCAGTCCAAGTCGATTGTTCACGGCAACCGGGAGTTCATCGCGCCACTGGCACTCACGATTTTCCTCTGGGTGATTTTCATGAATGCGCTCGACCTGCTGCCGGTCGATCTTCCGCATTTCATCTTCGCGGCAACAGGTCTCGATAGCGTGATTCACTATCATCGGATCGTGCCGACCGCTGACCTGAACGGCACCATGGGTATGGCCCTCGGTGTGTTCGCCCTGATGCTGTTCTACAACGTGAAGATCAAAGGCCTCGGTGGGTTTGTTCACGAGTTGTTCTGTGCGCCTTTCGGGGCACATCCGGCGTTGTGGATTCCGAATCTGGCGATCAACATCATCGAGTTCGTCGCCAAGACCGTGTCGCTCGGAATGCGACTGTTCGGCAACATGTATGCCGGCGAACTGGTGTTTTGTCTGAGCGCTCTGCTTGGGGGAACGGCGACTGCGCTTGGCTTCATTGGCCATGTGCTTGCCGGCTCGATCTGGGCGATCTTTCACATCCTGATCGTGTTACTGCAGGGCTTCATCTTCATGATGCTGACCCTGGTGTATATCGGACAGGCTCATGAGGGGCACTGAACACACGTCAGAGCCTGGTGTTTCCGAAGTTGTTTTTTCTTTATTCCCTTGAGGAGTTGTCATGACGAACGTTGCTTTTGTTGCTCTTGCCTGCGGTCTCATC
>CAYYDO010000003.1:0-4448 GCA_964470595.1 uncultured Burkholderiaceae bacterium
GAGGAGTTGTCATGACGAACGTTGCTTTTGTTGCTCTTGCCTGCGGTCTCATCATCGGTCTGGGTGCCATCGGTGCCTGTATCGGAATTGGAATCATGGGAGGCAAATTCATCGAGGCCTCCGCCCGCCAGCCTGAGCTCATGAATGCCCTGCAGACCAAGATGTTCCTGCTGGCAGGTCTGATCGACGCCGCCTTCCTGATCGGTGTCGGTATCGCCATGATGTTTGCGTTTGCCAACCCCTTTGCCGGCTGAGTTCCTCGGGGTGCCGGTTCAACCCGAACCATCGCTCTGCCTCGCTTCGCGAGGCAACGCTGAGACGGGGTGCCGGCATTGCACAGGGCGCAGCAGTTCGCTGTTTGTTTGAACAACACATGAAGAGGGTTCGGACGTGAATCTGAACGCAACACTCATTGCCCAGCTGGTGGTGTTTTTCATCCTGGGGTGGTTCACGATGAAGTTCGTGTGGCCGCCCGTGATGAAGGCACTTGATGACCGGGCCAAAAAAGTCGCTGACGGACTGGCTGCGGCCGACAAGGCCAAGGCGGATCTGGTCGCTGTCGAGCGACGTGTGCAGGACGAGTTGTCCAAGGCCAAGGATGTCGCCTCCGATGTGCGTGGATCTGCCGAAAAGCAGGCCGCTGCACTCATCGAAGAGGCACGCGCCGAAGCTGCGCGTCTGGTTGCTCAGGCCCGTGAGGCTGCCGAGGCAGAAGCCGGTGCAGCCATGCAACGTGCGCGTGATGCGCTTCGCGAAGAGGTGGCCGCGCTCGCCGTCAAGGGTGCCGGACAGATCCTCTCCCGCGAGGTCAATGCCCAGGTGCACGCCGATCTTCTTGCCAACCTCAAGAAAGAGCTCTGATCCATGGCTGAATTGCGCACGATCGCCCGGCCCTATGCCGAGGCAGCATTCGGCCTGGCTCGCGATGAGGGGGCGCTGGCCTCCTGGTCGGATGCCCTGGTCGCGATGGCCGCAGTAGCGGGTGCGAGCGAGATGGCCGATCTGATCGGCAACCCGGCCTTGCCGCCTGCGCGGCTTGCCGAACTGGTTGCGTCAGCCCTGCCGGGTCTGTCGCCGAGTCAGCGCCAGTTCATCACCGTGCTCGCAGAAAACGAGCGTCTTTCGGCGATGTCCGAGATCAGCGCAATGTTCGAGATTCTGCGCAATGAAGCAGAGCAGGTCCTTGCAGCCGAAGTGAGTTCGGCCTTTCCTCTGACCGACACGCAGATTGCCGATGTGGTTGCCCTTCTGGAGCGCAAGCACGGCAAGAAGGTCAAAGTGAACGTAGTTGTGGATCCCGCGTTGATCGGCGGTGTGTCGATCGCGATCGGTGACGAGGTTTTCGATGCGTCCGTGCGTGGCAAGTTGGCCCGCATGGCCACCGCCCTGACGAACTAGGAGTCTATTGCATGCAACTCAATCCTTCCGAGATCAGCGAACTGCTGAAAACAAAAATCCAGGGCCTGAATCTGGCGACAGACTCGCGCAATCAGGGCACCGTGGTGACCGTGACGGACGGTATCTGCCGTGTCCATGGTCTCTCCAACGTGATGCAGGGCGAGATGCTCGAGTTCCCGAACAACACTGTCGGCTTGGCGCTGAACCTCGAGCGTGACTCTGTCGGCGCGGTGATTCTCGGTGAGTACGAGCATATTTCGGAGGGCGATGTCGTCAAGTCCACCGGCCGCATTCTGGACGTGCCTATCGGTCCCGAACTGATCGGCCGTGTCGTCAACGCGCTGGGACAGCCAATTGACGGCAAAGGTCCGATCAACGCCCGTGAAACCGACGTGATCGAAAAAGTTGCCCCCGGTGTGATCTGGCGCAAGTCGGTGTCGCAGCCGGTACAGACTGGCCTGAAGGCCATCGACTCCATGGTGCCGATCGGGCGCGGTCAGCGGGAACTGATCATCGGCGACCGACAGACCGGCAAGACCGCCGTCGCGGTCGACACGATCATCAACCAGAAGGGACAAAACGTCTTCTGTGTGTATGTCGCTATCGGTCAGAAAGCCTCGACGATCGCGAACGTGGTCCGCAAACTCGAAGAGACCGGCGCCATGGCATACACCATCGTTGTCGCCGCCTCGGCCTCCGAGTCTGCAGCGATGCAGTATCTGTCGGCCTACGCCGGTTGCACCATGGGCGAGTATTTCCGCGACCGTGGCGAGGATGCGCTGATCATTTACGACGATCTGTCCAAGCAGGCAGTGGCCTATCGACAGGTGTCACTGCTGTTGCGTCGCCCGCCGGGTCGTGAAGCCTTCCCCGGCGATGTGTTCTATCTGCATTCACGTCTTCTCGAGCGCGCAGCGCGTGTGAGCGAGGCATGGGTCGAGCGCTTTACCAATGGCGCGGTCAAGGGCAAAACCGGGTCGCTCACAGCGCTTCCCATCATCGAAACCCAGGCAGGTGACGTTTCGGCGTTCGTGCCGACCAACGTGATTTCGATTACCGACGGCCAGATCTTCCTCGAGACCGACCTGTTCAACGCCGGTATCCGTCCTGCGATCAACGCCGGTATCTCGGTGTCACGCGTCGGTGGAGCAGCGCAGACCAAGATCATGAAGCGCAAGGACACCGGTGCCGGTGTGCGTCTTGCGCTGGCGCAGTACCGCGAGTTGGCCGCGTTTGCGCAGTTCGCCTCGGATCTCGATGAAGCCACCCGCAAGCAACTTGAGCGGAACATGGCCGGATCGTGACCGAAATCATGAAACAGCCCCAGTATCAGCCGATGCCGGTGTGGGAGCAGGCGCTCACCCTGTTTGCGGTCAACAACGGCTACATGGAAGGCATCGACCTGCGGCAGCTTGGCAGCTTCGAAAAGGCGTTGCGTGACCATGTGCGCAGCAAGCATGCCGATCTCGTGGCCCGGCTCGATGCATCCAAGGACATGTCCAAGGACGACGAGGCCGAGTTGCGCGCAGCGATCGACGCGTTCAAAAAAACGGGCTCCTTCTGACAAACGAGTTATCCGCTCAGGCAGCCCTTTACTGAGGACACGTCATGCCCGGCTCAAAAGAGATCCGTAACAAGATCAAAAGCGTTCAGAACACGCGCAAGATCACCAAGGCCATGGAGATGGTGGCCGCGAGCAAGATGCGCAAGGCGCAGGAGCGGATGCGTTCCGGTCGTCCCTACGGGGAAAAGATCCGGGCCATCTGCGCCAATCTGAGTCATGCCAATCCCGAGTACCGTCATCCTTTTCTCGGCCATCATGGCGAGGTAAAAAATATCGGTCTGGTCGTGGTCACGACCGACAAGGGTCTGTGCGGCGGTCTGAACACCAACCTGCTCAGGATGGTGCTGCACAAGATGCGCGAGTGGAGCGATCAGAAGATTGGTCTGCAGATGACGGCGATCGGCAACAAGGGTCTCGGCTTCTTCAGCAGGGCGGGTGCGCGCATCGTTTCTCATGCCGTGCATCTTGGCGACACACCCCATCTCGAGGCACTCATCGGGCCACTGAAAGTTCAGCTCGATGCCTACACCAAGGGCGAGATCGATCGGGTGTACCTCTGTTACAACCAGTTCATCAACACCATGAAGCAGGAGCCGCAGATTCTTCAGTTGCTCCCCCTGACGGATGATCGGCTCGATCGCACGGATCCCTCTCATGACTGGGATTACCTTTACGAGCCCGATGCCGCCACCGTGCTGGATGATCTGCTGCTTCGTTATGTGGAATCGGTGCTCTACCAGTCGGTTGCCGAGAACATGGCGTGTGAACAGAGTGCCCGGATGGTGGCCATGAAGGCGGCCTCGGACAACGCCAAGAAACTGATCGGCGAGCTGCAGCTGACATACAACAAGGCCAGGCAAGCGGCGATTACCAAGGAACTTTCAGAAATTGTGGGCGGTGCCGCTGCGGTCTGATCCATGTCGGATCATGAGCGGTGCCGGGATGAGTGAATATGCTGGTCAACGAATTGAATGAAGGAAGCAAACATGAGTAGCGCACAAGGCAGGATTGTTCAGTGTATCGGCGCGGTGGTGGACATTCAGTTTCCCGCCAATGCCATGCCCAAGGTCTACGATGCCCTGATGCTCGATGCCTCATCCGAGCACTCGCTGGTCGAGAAGGGTCTGACATTCGAGGTTCAGCAGCAGATCGGCGATGGTGTTGTGCGCACCATTGCGATGGGATCATCCGATGGCCTGCGTCGCGGAATGGCTGTCAACAATACGGGTCGCGGTATTTCCGTGCCTGTGGGCGAGGCTACCCTCGGCCGCATCATGGATGTTCTCGGCCGTCCCATTGATGAGGCCGGTCCGATTGCCACCGATGAGCGTCGCGAGATTCACCAGGCCGCCCCGAAGTTTGCCGACCTTTCTCCCTCGGTTGAACTTCTTGAAACCGGCATCAAGGTGATCGACCTGATTTGCCCGTTTGCCAAGGGCGGCAAGATCGGTCTGTTCGGTGGCGCGGGCGTGGGCAAGACCGTCCT
>CAYYDO010000003.1:4458-43859 GCA_964470595.1 uncultured Burkholderiaceae bacterium
TGAACATGATGGAACTGATCAACAACATCGCCAAGCAGCACTCCGGGCTTTCCGTGTTTGCCGGTGTGGGCGAGCGTACCCGTGAGGGCAATGACTTCTATCACGAGATGAAGGAGTCCAACGTTCTCGACAAGGTCGGCATGGTGTTCGGACAGATGAACGAACCTCCGGGCAACCGTTTGCGCGTCGCCCTGACGGGCCTCACCATGGCGGAACGTTTCCGTGACGATGGTCGTGACATTCTGTTCTTCGTCGACAACATTTATCGATACACCCTGGCCGGGGTTGAGGTGTCAGCCCTTTGCCCACCTCGACGCTACCGTGGTGCTCTCGCGGGATATCGCATCGCTTGGTATCTATCCTGCGGTGGACCCG
This sequence comes from uncultured Burkholderiaceae bacterium, assembly GCA_964470595.1. Classification (GTDB taxonomy): domain Bacteria; phylum Pseudomonadota; class Gammaproteobacteria; order Burkholderiales; family Burkholderiaceae_A; genus Lacustribacter. The sequence goes on from CAYYDO010000003.1 coordinate 4,834, forward strand.
CTCGATTCCACCTCCCGGCAGGTGGATCCCAATGTGGTTGGCGAGGAGCATTACTCGGTCACGCGTCGTGTTCAGGCCACGCTCCAGCGCTACAAGGAACTTCGCGACATCATCGCCATTCTCGGCATGGATGAACTCTCGCCCGAGGACAAGCAGCTGGTCGCACGCGCCCGCAAGATTCAGCGTTTCCTCTCGCAACCCTTCCATGTGGCCGAGGTGTTCACTGGCTCTCCGGGCAAGTACGTTCCGCTCAAGGAAACCATTCGCGGTTTCAAGATGATCGTGGACGGCGAGTGCGATGCGCTTCCCGAGCAGGCCTTCTACATGGTGGGCGGCATCGAGGAAGCGTTCGAGAAGGCCAAGACCTTGCAGTAAGGTGCCAGCGCAGGCGCATTCCTCACGGAAGCGCCTTCTGACACCCTTGCGGAATCACCTGATTTTTCTTCAGACTCAAGCCGGAAACCGATATGTCCAAAGTCTTTCAAGTCGATGTGGTCAGCGCCAAGGAGAGCATTTACTCCGGACCGGCGACTTTTGTGGCTCTGCCCGGTGAATCCGGTGAACTTGGCATCCTCCCTGGGCATATCCCGCTGATCACCCGGATTCATCCCGGCGCAGTCCGTATCCAGAATGGCGGTCCCGAGACAGAGGAGCTGGTGTTTGTTGCCGGTGGCATTCTCGAGGTTCAGCCCCGCGGCGTGACCGTGCTCGCCGACACGGGCATACGTGGCAAGGATCTGGACGAAGCGAAGGCGCTCGAGGCCAAGCGTCATGCCGAGGAAATGCTGGCCAGCAAGGCCGCCGAGATGGATTACGCGAAAGCGCAGGCAGAGCTCATGGAGGCCATTGCCGAGATCCGCGCCATCGAGCGCATGCGCAAGAAGAAATAAGTATCCGATCCGGATAGCCGCGTGATCACCTTTTCTGCCTGAGACATGCCGCAGGCATTCGACAACGACCTTTTCCTGAGGGCTTTGCGCCGGCAGCCGACCTCCCGCACGCCGGTCTGGCTGATGCGTCAGGCGGGGCGTTACCTTCCCGAGTACAACGCCACGCGTCGTCAGGCGGGGGACTTCATGGGTTTGTGCAAGAACCCGGAACTCGCCTGCGAGGTGACGCTTCAGCCGATCGATCGCTTCGGGCTGGATGCGGCAATACTTTTTTCGGACATCCTGACGATTCCGGACGCTCTTGGTCTGGGGCTGTTCTTTGCTCAGGGCGAGGGCCCGCGCTTTCAGAAACATATTGCCAACGAGGCCGATATCGATGCATTGGGGCACCTCGATCCGTCGCGGGAATTGCGCTATGTCGCCGATGCGGTTTCAACCATCAAGGCCGCCTTGGGCAAGCGGGTGCCCCTGATCGGTTTTTCGGGCAGCCCCTGGACTCTGGCCTGTTATATGGTCAACGGCGGATCCAGTGGCGATGATTTCCTGGATGTCCGAAAGTGGATTTACAGTCGTCCGGACGCCCTTTCCAGACTGCTCGACAAGCTTGCCGTCGCTGTGCGGGATTACCTCCTGATGCAGATCGAGGCTGGTGCCGATACCGTGATGGTGTTTGACAGTTGGGGCGGCTTTCTTCCGGAAGCCCATTTTGGAAAGTTTTCCCAACGACACCTGAAGATGATCGTGGATCAGGTCCGTCTGGGCAGCATCGAGATTCGCAGACGCCATGGCGAAACGGATGGATCCCCCACTCCGATCATCGTTTTCGTCAAGGGTGGTGGTCAGTGGCTCGAGTCGATTGCCGCGACCGGGGCCGATGCGGTGGGTCTGGACTGGACAACGCATCTTGGACAGGCGCGCAGCCGGATTGGCGATCGTTGCGCGTTACAGGGCAATCTTGATCCTGCCTGTCTTCTTGGCTCTCCGGAGCATATCCGGGCCGAAGCGGCACGAACTCTCGAGAGTTTCGGGCCTCCCTCGGAGGGTGTCGGACATATCTTCAACCTCGGCCACGGCATTTCCCAGCATACGCCGCCCGATAATGTGGCCTGTCTGGTCGAGGCTGTGGCCCAGTATTCAGGGCGCATGCGTTAGCGCTCGCTAACGGGCCGAAACGATGCTTTCGGCACTGGTTTATGCACAGCCGCCCTGCCTCGACATTAAGGCCGATCTTTTCTGGCTGTCGATCAAGATGATGCATTAAGTTGTTGATTTTTTGGAATAATTCTAATTCCATGAGCATCGGGCTCTGAGTCGCACCGTCGCAGTGCCCTCGCGACATCGGAAATCTGAAGAATTGCCCACAGACTTGTCCACAGGCCGGAAACCCTTGATATCAGTGGCTGTTGACGTGCCGATGGCCGAAACCCTTGCCTACGCCTGCTCTGGCGAGCCCCCCTCCCATGGCGACTGGGTAGAGGTTCCTCTGGGAAGGCGGCGGGTACTTGGGTTGGTGGTGGAACCCTCTCTGTCCGATATCGATTGCGCAGGTGAGGGGGTCGATCCCGACCGCATCAAGGAGATCTATGGCCCTATCGGGGGGCTGCCGCGGGTCGACTCCGAATGGATTCGCTTCCTCGCCTTTGCTGCACGTTACTATCGGCGACCATTGGGGACCGTACTGGTGGGTCTCGTTCCAAAGTGGCTGCGTGATCTCGGCAACCTGGCACCACGTGGCAAACGATCGGTCAGCAGTTTCGAGCGCCTGCTTGCCGAGACCGGTCTGGATTCCGGCTCTACCGATTCTTTCGCGTCTCAGGGCGATACCAGGCTTGATTCCATCGCTGCAGGCGACTCCCTGGAAGAGCCAGCGCTTACTTTTTCTCAAACCAGCGTCCTCGGAGAGCTGCGTTCTCCGGGCGTTCATGTCCTGCATGGCGTGACGGGATCCGGCAAGACCCGGATCTATACCGAACTCGCCCGTGACATCCTGAGGTCTGATACCTCCAGTCAGGTGCTGGTCATGGTGCCGGAGATCGGGCTGACCCCCCAGCTGGTCCATCGCTTTCGCAAGGCCTTCCCGGACATTCCGACAGTCATCCTGCACAGTGAAATCACCGAGCGGGAACGCGCGAAAGTCTGGCTCCTTGCTGCCTCGGGACGGGCTCGTCTGGTTATCGGGACACGACTCTCGATCATGACCCCGATGCCCCGGCTTCGTCTGATCGTGGTCGACGAGGAGCATGATCCCTCCTACAAGCAACAGGAGGGAATGCGCTACAGCGCACGCGATCTGGCTGTCTGGCGCTCCAGACAACTGGGCAGCACTCTGGTTCTGGGCAGTGCTACCCCCTCGATCGAGACCTGGGCCCAGATTGCGCGAGGCCGATATGTGCGCCACCGGCTTGCCAACCGGGCCACCGGCGAGCCGCCTGCACCGATCCGCATCATCGACACCTTGCGCGACCCTGCCCGCGAGGGTCTCTCCGAAGAGAGTCGCAAGGCGATTGCGCGTGTGCTGGGCGAGGGCGGTCAGGTGATGGTCTTCCTGAATCGTCGAGGCTACGCGCCGGTGCTGAGTTGCCCAAGTTGCGGCTGGTCATCGAGCTGCCCCGCCTGCGGTGTTGCAGTGGTGCTTCATCGCCAGCTCGCGGCACCTGCGTCACGAGCCGGTTCCAGCCCCTGGCAGCTTCAATGCCATCACTGCGGTCTGACGGCTCCCGTTCCACGTCAGTGTCCGGATTGCGGCGACCCGGATCTGCAACCGATCGGTCGCGGTGTTCAGCGACTGGAGCAGACCCTGACCGACACCTTCCCGCAGGCGCGAGTGCTTCGGATCGATCGCGATACCGTCAGGCAGGGTAAGGCGCTTGCTGCACAGATTGCCCGTATCGAGGCGGGTGAGATCGATATCGTTGTTGGCACCCAGATGCTTGCCAAAGGACATGATTTCGCAAGGATGCGGCTGGTGGTGGTGGCCGATTCGGACACACAGTTGCTGAATCCGGACTTCCGCGCCCCGGAACGCCTGTTCGCGACGCTGATTCAGGTGGCCGGTCGCGCCGGTCGGCATGGTCAGTCCGGATCCCCTGCCGAGGTGCTGATTCAGACCCGCTACCCGCAGCATCCCCTCTATGACTTTCTCTCGCGTCAGGATGTCGATGGCTTTGCCGAGGCTGAAATGACTGAGCGCAGCAACGCTGCACTTCCCCCTTATGTACACATGGCGGCGATCCGGGCGTCCCATCCGGATGCCCGTCGAATACAGTCGGCGCTCAAGGACTTGCGTGAACAGCTTCGCGAATATGCGGTGCAAGAGGGCTGGGCGATTTCGGTTCACGGGCCGGTTCCTCGCTATCCGGAGGTCCTTGCCGGTCGCTGGCGTGGGCAGCTTCTGCTTGAGTCTGCCGCGCGCCCGGAGCTGCATCGGCTTCTTGCCCTGAGTGCTCCCTGGCTTGAGCGACACCGGGCCTTCGACCCGCACCTCGATATTGATCCTCTCGAGGTCTGAACCCTAACTGCCGACCTGTTTTGCTGCATCTTCCTTTTGCAGCAATTCCTCCCAGCGTGCCATCAGAGAATCGATCTCGGCAGCGAGTTTTTGGTGGTCCTGGTTCAATTGCGCAAGATCGGCGCCCGGATCGGAATAGGTCTCCGGATTGGCCAGCCGCTGAGCGAGGCCGTCCTGTCGTGCCTCGAGGGTCTCGATCTTTTCAGGAATTCCAGCCAGCTCCTGCCTTTCCCAACTGCTCAGCCGTACCGGCCGGTCATTGCTGCGGGCTGTCTTCGCCCTGTCAGTCCTGGGCGGCGTGACGGCGGCGGCGGACGAGAGGGCGAAGCCGACCGACCTCCCCCCTTGTGCCAGCCAGTCGGCGACCCCGCCCACATATTCCCGCCATCGTCCGGACCCTTCCCAGGCAATGATGCCGGTCACCACCTGATCCAGGAAGGCCCGATCATGCGAGACCAGAAACACCGTTCCTGGGTAAGCCTGCAGCAGCTCCTCCAGAAGCTCCAGGGTTTCGATATCGAGATCGTTCGTGGGTTCGTCGAGCACCAGCACATTCGCGGGCCGGGCAAAAAGCCTTGCCAGCAGCAGTCGGCTGCGCTCGCCACCGGAAAGTGACCGAACAGGTGACGCTGCTCTCTGAGGGGGAAACAGAAAATCGCCCAGGTAGCTCTTGACATGCTTGCGCTCGGTTCCGATCTCGATCCACTCGCTGCCGGGGCTGATGAAGTCCTGCAGACTGGCGTCGAGGTCCAGGTTGGCACGCATCTGGTCGAAATAGGCCACCTCGAGACGGGTCCCCAGGCGTACATCGCCCGCATCGGGGGCCAGTTCGCCGAGAATCACGCGCAAGAGGGTGGTTTTCCCGGCCCCATTCGGCCCGATGATTCCGATCCGGTCGCCGCGAAGAATGGTGGTTGTCACATCCCTCAGCACCGGGCGATTGCCAAAGGATTTGTCGACTCCGGTCAGTTCCGCAACGATCTTTCCGCTGCCAGAACCGGATGACACCGACAGGCGTGCCCGCCCCAGCGTGTTTCGGCGTTGCTCCCGCTGCTCCCGCAGATGCTCCAGGCGGGCAATGCGACTGGCGCTGCGGGTTCGGCGTGCCTCGATGCCGCGCCTGATCCAGACTTCCTCCTGTGCCAGAAGCTTGTCGGCCCTCGCATTGGCCAGCGACTCCGCAGCCAGTTCGTCTTCCTTCAGCTTCCGGTAATCCGAGAAACGCCCCGGATAGCGTCTCAGAAGACCCCGGTCGAGTTCGACGATGGAGGTGCAGACTGCGTCAAGGAAGGCCCGGTCGTGAGTGATGAAGACCATCGCACCGTTCCATTTGCGCAGCAATTCTTCCAGCCAGATGATGGCATCCATATCCAGGTGGTTGGTCGGTTCGTCGAGCAGCAGGACATCCGGTGCTGCGACCAGAGCGCATGCCAGCGCAACCCGTTTGCGTTGTCCTCCCGAGAGTTGTGCGATCCGTGCATCGGGATCGAGACTCAGGCGCTGCAGCACCTCGCTGACGCGCTGCTCCCAGGTCCATCCCTGCAGGGCATCGAGTTCGGCGGACAGTCGGGCAAGCTCCTCGCTGGTGGCGAGATCTGGTGCCTGTGCACTGAGCGCTTCGAATCTGCTGCGCAGAGCGACGATCGCGGAGAGTCCCGAGGCGGTCTGCTGAAAGATCGTGAGTTCGTCATGGAGCAGGGGTTCCTGCGCGACCAGCGCGATGCGCAGACCCTGCTGAACGATCCGCTTGCCATCATCGGCGTCCTGCCGGCCGGCAATCAGGGCCAGAAGGGTTGATTTCCCCGTGCCATTGCGCCCGATCAGACCGATGCGCTCGGATGGCTGGAGCGAGAAGTCTGCGCCATCGAGGAGCGCCACGTGGCCAAAGGCCAGGCGCACCCCGGAGAGCACGATCAGAGACATGTTCTCGGACCGGTCGGGTTCAGAGCAGCGCCAGTGCCTGCTCGGCGGCAATGAGCCCTTCGTCGGTCGGCACAACCCAGATTTCGACGGGACTGCCCTCGGCGTGAATAGGCGCAATCTGTTCCCGCGGGGCATTCGCGTTGCGCTCCGCGTCCAGCAGGGCGCCCATGCAGGCCAGCTTCGCGCAGACATCGGCGCGAAGCTGCCGGTCGTTCTCCCCGATGCCGCCCGCGAAGGCAATGGCGTCGACTCCGCCCATGGCGGCGATCAGTCCGCCGCATTCGTGGATGACGCGGCGCTGGTACAACTCGATGGCCAACTGTGCGTCCTCGGACCCGTTTTCCCGGAGCGTACGCATGTCGGCCGATATGCCCGATATGCCCTTCAAGCCCGACTGCCGGTAGAAAAGGTCCTCGAGGGCCCGCGCATCCATACCCTTCTGAACCAGGTGCAGCATCACCCCGGCATCGAGATCGCCGCAACGTGTGCCCATCATCAGACCGCCCACTGCAGAAAAGCCCATCGTGGTCGAAAAGCTTCGGCCGTCGATGCAGGCACACAGGCTTGATCCGTTGCCAAGGTGTGCCATCAGCAGGCGGCCCCGTGCGGCCTTGCTGTGGTGCGCCAGACGGGTTGACACATAGTGGTACGAAAGCCCATGAAAGCCGTAGCGGTGAATGCCCTGCTCATACAGGGCCTTGTTGAGCGGCAGGGTTTTCTCGATGCGCGACAGGGTCGCGTGAAATGCGGTGTCGAAGCAGGCAATTTGCGGCAATCCGGGCAGGATCTGCATGAAGGCAGAGATTCCGTGAAGATTGTGCGGCTGATGCAAGGGGGCAAGTGGCTCGAGCGTGCGCAGCTCGTCGAGGATGGCGCCAGTCACCCGGATGGGTGCCACGAACTTTTCGCCACCGTGCACGACCCGGTGTGCCACCGCGAGGAGTTCCAGCCCGCCGAACTCGCGATCGATGACCGCTTTCAGGTAGGCCAGGGCCGTGCCAAAAGGGTCGGCAGCATGACCCTCAGCGAGTTCTTCCCGATGCTGTACGCCATTTCGTGACCACGATACGAAAGGTTTCCCGCCTGGCTCCAGGCCCTGAATGTTGCCACTGAGAATCGAGGCCTCCGCGCTGGGTGCACCATTGTTCCGGGCGACGGGATGGGTCGAGAACTTGAGCGACGACGAGCCGATATTGACGGCCAGAATCACGGCGGAGGCTTTCATGACGACGGTCGCTCTCTCAGGGTTTGTGAAGCCGGTAGTGGTGGGCCACCAGTTTAGCCAGAAGTCCGCTCGCCAGCCTGGCTGCAGGACCGTCCGCGCGGCTGGTCAGAGCCATTGGAACTCTCGCACCGAGCACGATGCCGCATGCGGTGGCTCCTGCGAGGTACTCGAGCTGCTTGCCGATCATGTTGGCGGATTCGAGATCGGGTGCAATCAGAATATCCGCCTGGCCAGCCACCGGGGAGTCGATCTTCTTGATTCGTGCTGCCTCCAGCGAGATGGCGTTATCGAATGCCAGGGGCCCGTCGAGTTGCGCCCCGGTAATCTGTCGACGATCCGCCATCTTGCACAATGCTGCAGCATCCAGGGTGGAGGTGATGCTCGGGGTCACCGTCTCGACTGCCGAGAGAATCGCAACTTTTGGATTGGGATTGCCCAGGATGTGGGCCAGTGCGATTGCGTTCTGGACGATCTCCACCTTCTCCTCGAGCCCTGGATTGATGTTGATCGCCCCGTCGCTGATCAGCAGGGGCTTGCTGTAGAGCGGTACCTCGAAGCGCCAGATATGCGAGATACGGCGCTTGGTGCGCAGAGCGGGGTTCTTGATTACCGCGTGCATCAGTTCGTCGGTGTGCAGGCTGCCTTTCATCAGCGCCTCCAGCTTTCCGGCTGCCGCCATCGTTGCCGCAATCTCCGCCGCAGCATGGCTGTGTGGCGTGTTGACGATCTCGAAGTCCCTGATGTCCAGATGGTGTTCTTCGGCGATGCTGCGGATGCGGGCCTCTGGCCCGATCAGAACCGGGCGAATGAGACCAGCCTCGGCTGACTCGATGGCACCCTGCAGGGCGCCCTCTTCGCAGGGGTGGACGATCCCGCAACTCACCGGCTCAAGATGTGCCCCAAGGGCGAGCAGGGCCTTGAGACGCGAGTCGGGATCGAACAACTGGATTTTCGGGGCCTGTATCTTTTCCCGGCGCACCTTGACCGTGGGTGCCACCACCACGGCCTCACCTTGCGCGACCTTGTCCTGATGCTGGTTGATGACCAGGCAGTCGAAGGTGATCGATTTGCTCTCCGGATTCTTGGCCACCGCACGCACCGTGACGGTGACCGTGTCGCCGAGCCTTACCGGACGCAGGAACGACAAGCGCTGCTCCAGATACACGGTTCCGATGCCCGGAAGCGAGTTGCCCAGCACGCTGGAAATGAGCGAACCACTCCACATGCTGTGTCCGACGATTTCCCGGAACAGTGTGCTGTCTGCCGCGTAGTCACTGTCGAGGTGTGTGGGGTTGGTATCGCCGGACACTGCGGCGAATCCCTCGATGTCGGATTTGGTCAGTGTGCGGACCAGCCGCGCGGAATCCCCGACATGGATCTCGTCGAAGGTCCTGTTCTCGATGATTTCACCGGCCAGAGTGGCGATCATGGTCAACTCCCCGCTTGTTGTGATGCAGCAATACTAACGGCAGGCGTATGGCATTGCCATGAAATGCGCAGCCGACGCCTTGCGCCAGGTCAAGCATGAGCTTCGCCGGGCCCGTCAACGCGGGTCTGGTCGACGCTTGCGAGGCGAGCCCGGCCGGGGCAAGACCGCGCTAGAATGGCCGGCTTTGCGGAATTGGTCATCCTGGCGAGTCCGGTGTGTGCCCTCCGTTATGCGTCTGTAGCTCAGTGGATAGAGTACTGGCCTCCGAAGCCAGGGGTCGCAGGTTCAATTCCTGCCAGACGCGCCAGTCTTCCTGTCGATTTTCACCCGAGTGTCACCCGCAATGCTCGTTTCACAACGACTACAACTCGCCCATCTCATCCACGAGTCCTTGTGCCGGATCGCCGAGGGCCTGAACCGACCACTCGAAAACGTTGATGTCCAGTCGGTTCTCGATACGCTTGACCCGCCCCGTCAGCCCGAGCACGGAGACCTGGCCACCAATGCAGCGCTTCGACTGGCCCGGGGTCTCGGGTTGGCGCCGCCGCAGATCGGCGGGCAGCTTGCAGCGTTCATGCGTGCTGATCCGAGAGCCGCCGGCATGCTTGCGGATATCGATGTGGCCGGGCCGGGGTTTGTCAATTTCCGTCTGACGCATGCTGCTCGTGCGCAGGTCCTTCTCGAGATCGCGGCAGACCCCCCTGCATTCGGCTTGCGCGCCATCGGTCCGGACGCGCCGCATGTGCTGCTCGAGTTCGTGTCCGCCAATCCAACGGGTCCCCTGCATGTGGGTCATGGCCGTCAGGCGGCACTGGGTGACACCCTTGCAGCGATGATTGAGGCTGCGGGCTGCCGGGTATCGCGCGAGTTCTACTACAACGATGCGGGTGCGCAGATCCAGAACCTGGCCCTTTCCGTGCAGGCCCGTGCGCGGGGTGTGCAACCTGACGATCCCGCATTTCCGGCAGATGGCTATCGTGGCGATTACATCGCGGACATTGCACGTGCCTACCTGGATGGGGCCACGGCCAGCGCTCTCGACAGTGCCCCTGTCGTCTCCAGCGGAGACATCGAGGATATCGATTCCATTCGGCGGTTTGCCGTGAACTATCTTCGACACGAGCAGGATCTCGATCTGCGGGCCTTCGGTGTGTCCTTTGATCGGCATGTCCTCGAATCGGGGCTCTACACCGACGGTCGCGTCGCCGCAGTCGTGGATGCACTGATTGCGAGTGGGCACACGTATGAGCAGGACGGGGCCCTGTGGTTGCGCAGCACTTCCTTCGGGGACGACAAGGACCGTGTCATGCGCAAGACTGACGGCAGTTACACCTACTTCGTGCCGGATGTCGCCTATCACGTCTACAAATGGGAACGTGGTTTCAGCAAGGCGATCAATATTCAGGGTTCGGATCATCACGGCACTCTGGCGCGTGTGCGCGCGGGTCTCCAGGCTCTGGGGCGCGGCATACCAGAGGGCTTTCCAGACGTGGTCTTCCACAAGATGGTGACCGTGATGCGCCATGGTCAGGAGGTCAAGATCTCCAAGCGTGCTGGCAGCTATGTCACCTTGCGCGATCTCATCAGTTGGTCGGGGGAGATCGACGACCCATCGGGCGAGATGGTGGCCGTCGATGAGCAGCGTGGCCGCGATGCAGTTCGTTTTTTCCTGGTGTCGCGCAAGGCCGAGGCCGAGTTTGTGTTCGATATCGATCTCGCGCTTTCCCGCAGTGATGACAATCCCGTCTACTACATCCAGTACGCGCACGCGCGGATCTGCAGCGTACTGACACAGGCCTCCTCGGATGCAACCACGGTATTCGGTTCCGCAAAAGATGTTGCCATCGAGATGCTGTCAGCGCCCCGCGAGCAGGCGCTTCTGAATCGTCTGGGCATATTCCCGGATGTGATTGCCGACGCCGCACAGGAACTCTCGCCGCATCTCATGGCGTTTTATCTGCGTGATCTGGCCGCCGACTTTCATGCGTTCTACAACAGCGAGCGGGTCCTGGTGGAAGACGGCGATCTGCGATCTGCAAGGTTGTTGCTGTTGGCGGCGACGGCCCGGGTCTTGCAAAGCGGTCTCGGGCTGCTCGGTGTTTCAGCACCGTCGCGGATGTGATGATAGAGTTCCTTCGGATCCTCTCCGATCGGGTCCGGGCAAAGCGACATGCGTTCGAGTGTGGTGCGACACAACAGGGCTGAACCCTCCAAAGCGGGGTTCTTGCGGGCCAATCCCTTCATGGCGGGGTTGGCTGTCGGGCTTCTTTCGTCTGCCTTGATCGCGCTTTACATCACGCAGTCGCCTTTGCCTTTTGTGGATCGTGTCGGCACGCGTCCCGCCGAAAAATCCCGCGCGAACCCGGATCGCGCCGCTTCAGAGGAATTGATCGACCCGAACAAGGGCTTGCTGGCCAAAGACGCCGGTGAAACCGAAACCGTGAGTGAAGCCGGGATCGACCCCAAGACCGTATCACCCTCAGGTCTGAGTTATCTGCTGCAGGTTGGTGCTTTTCGATCCATGGAAGACGCCGAGCAGATGCGTGCCCGCATGGCCATCCTGGGTTTCGAGGCGCGTATCACCGATATCGAGAGAGATGGCGCGGTCTGGCACCGGGTGCGACTCGGCCCATACGGATCCATTGAAGAGTTGAACAAATCCAAGGCGCGGGTGTCGGAGAACGGCATCGATTCCACCGTCATTCGCGTCAACGTGCGCCCAGGAGTCACCCAATGAGTCGTCCATCGTCCCGCTCGGGTCGTCGTCGTTTCACGATGGCGCTGGCGGCATTGTCCGCAGGTCTTCCTGTCGCCACCATTCGCGCCCAGCAGACGCCCGACGAGGGTTTTGATTACCGTGCGTTGCGCGACACCGTTCCCACATCGAGCCCGGGCAAGATCGAAGTCATCGAGTTCTTCTGGTATGCCTGTCCGCATTGTTACCACCTCGAACCACATCTTGCGAAGTGGTTATCCGGCCTGGCTTCCGATGTTGTTTTTCGCAAGGTGCATGTGGCATTTCGCGGTGACACCCACCAGAAGATCTTCTACACCTTGCAGGCGCTTGGGAGAGCAGAGGCACTGGGCCCCAAGGTGTTTGACGAGATTCACCAGCGTGGCAATGCCCTGAATACGCTTGCCGATGCTTCGGAATGGGCGCGTCGTCAGGGCCTCGATGTCTCCGCATTCGAGTCCGCATGGAATTCCTTTGGCGTCCAGACACAGCAAAAGCGCGCCAATGCGCTGGTGACTGCCTATCGTGTGGATGGCGTTCCGATGTTCGGCATCAACGGCCGCTACATCACCTCACCTGCGATGGTGGGAGGCAGTCATGCCCGCGCGCTTCAGGTGGTCGATCACCTGATCGGGCTGGAGCGCCGCGGCAAGAGGGTCTGAGAGCCGGGTTCGGTCGGCGTTGTTGCGGGATTCCGTCAGGAGGGGGTGGTGGTGTCGCTCGCCGGGTCATCGCGGGTGGATCTGACGGCAGCGTAAGCGTCCTCTCTGCGTACGCCCAGCATCTTGACCAGGCAGCGAGCCGCAGTGGCAGCGGGCATTTCCTTCCCGAGTACTGCCGCCCATTGTTCGAGCTTTGCACGATCGATCGCTGTCTCATCGGTCTCGATACTCCCCAGATCGAAGACCCACACCATCTCACCCTTTGCAGACGCCGGGTCACGTTCCCGGAGGCATTCGATCTTCTCGCGTACTTCCCGAATCGATCCGCGCACGATCGTTTCGTACTGTTTGGTCAACTCTCGTCCGAACATCATTGGTGTATCGGACCCGAAAACATCCTCGCAATCGGCAAGGGATTCCCCGGCGCGATGGGGCGTCTCGAAGATGACGGCCAGTCCCGCACGACGCTTTACAAGCTGCAGCCACGTCCGTCGGGCCGATGGCTTTGCGGGAGAGAATCCCCAGAAGCTCATCGGCCAGCGTGTGAACCCGCAGACGCTCAATGCGGTGATGACAGCGCTGGGACCCGGCAGCGGGGTGACGGTGAAGCCGGCACGCCAGGCAGCGTCCACAGCGAGAGCGCCGGGATCCGAGATGGCAGGCGTTCCGGCATCACTGACCAGCATCACGGATCGTTGCCTGGAGAGCGCATCGAGCAACTGGTCAATCACATCACGCTCGTTATGCTGATGCAACGGACGAACGGTTGTTGCCGACCGGTGCAGTCCAAGCCCCCGAAGAAGTGCAAGGGTGTGCCGCGTATCCTCGGCAAAGATGAGATCACAGTTCTCGAGCGCTGCGCGCACCCGATCTGTGATGTCACCCAGATGGCCGAGTGGTGTGGCTGCCACATACAATCCCGGCGGAAATGACGGTCTCTCCATCCGCCCATTCTCGCCGAATCGCCGCACAGCGGGCAGGGCGTGTTGCCGAGGAAACCGCGCAGGCCTGGCTTGCCGCGAGAGGGCTTCTGTTGGTGGCGCGCAATGTGCGCTGTCGTCTCGGTGAAGTCGATCTGATCATGCGTGATGGCATGTTTCTGGTGTTCGTGGAGGTTCGGTACCGCAGTGCCTCACGTTATGGTTGCGCGTCTGCCACTGTGGATCATCGCAAACAGGGGCGCATCATCCGGGCCGCACGTTACTGGATGATGCATCTCAGGGGCCCCTTGCCTCCATGCCGGTTTGATGTCCTTGCCATCGATGGCGATCATATCGACTGGCTGCAAGGCGCTTTTGATGCGGCCGGCCACCTATAATCAGTCATTGCCAGAGTCGCGCCGTCAGGCGCTGCGCCTACCCCTAAAGGAATTTGCGATGCAGCCCATCTTCAGCACCTCGTGTGCCGGTTTGTCCGACCTGCCAGTTGTTCGTGCACCAGTATCCCGTGCCCTTCGGGCCGGCCTTCTGGCATGCGTATTGGCGGGCATGTCCGTTGTCTTGTCGGGGTGTTTCCCGGTGGTGGCCACTGGCGTCGTGGCCGGTGCACTGTCGGTTGCAGACCGTCGTACCACCGGTGCTCAGACCGAAGATCAGGCGATCGAGATCAAGGCCGCGAATCGTTTCCGGGATACCTTCAAATCGGATCAGGTGTCTCTCACGGTCGTCAGCTTCAACCGCATCGCGCTTGTCACCGGTTTTGTTCCGGACGAGAAAACGCGTGCCGAGGCAGTGCGTCTGGTGACAGCGATCGAGAATGTTCGGGGCGTACTCAATGAGATCGTGATCGGGTCGCCTCCACCGTCGTTGGCCAGTTATGGCTCGGACAGCCTGATTACCGCCCGGGTCAAGTCGGCATTGATCGATTCGAGGGACCTCCAGGGCCACGCGATCAAGGTGTTCACTGAGTCGTCCGTGGTCTATCTGATGGGAATCGTGACCGAGCGTGAGGCGCGTCTGGCATCCCAGATCGCCTCGCGTGTAGCTGGGGTACGTCGCGTCGTACAAGCCTTTGAAATCATCACCGAGGCCGAACTCGAGCGACTGCAGGCCCAGCTCGGCATGGAGCGTCAGCCCAGAACGGCCCCCTCTGGAGCAACGGGCTCTGCGGGTGCCCGGCCGGCCTCTTCCCCTGCACCGGCGGGCGGCTCTGGCGCGGCGCCGTCTCCTGACCCGAGGTCGCAGGGCGCACCTGCGCACCAGGGCGGAACGGTCGTTACCCCGATTCGCTGAGCGGTCTTCAGCCCGGAAATCTCCCGGTTTCAGGACGGGGTGATCGGCGCGCAGTCGAAGCCTGCCCCTTCGACGGCGGCGCAGATTTCCCTGCCGGCCTGTTCACGACGCACCGCGTCGACCCCGGCTGCCCACTGCACCTGTGCCTCGCTGCGAGACCTGTTCACCTGCACGACCTGCACATCCATGACGCTGCCTATGGCGCGTGATACGGCCTGCTCGCAGCCGCCACAGGTCATGCCGGTAATCAGGAATCGCGTGGTTGAGATGTCGTTCATGAAAGGGGCTCCTCAGGTTCGCGGTCTCCAGTTGAGCATTCTCGCCGCATTGCTCACCACCAGGAAAGAACTGAATGCCATGGCCACGCCGGCGACGGTGGGAGAGAGCTTCCCCAGGGCAGCGATGGGTATTGCCACGAGGTTGAAGGAAAAGGCGAATGCGAGATTTTCCCTGACCCTCGCCATCGTGCTTCTGGCCAGAAGGATGCTTTGAATGCTCGCCTGAAGTGGCGCATTGCTGGAAATGGTCAGGTCGGCCGTTTCGAGGGCCATTGCAGAGCCGCTGGCCATGGCAATACCCAGGTGTGCGTGGGCCATCGCCGAAGCATCATTGATTCCGTCGCCGACCATCGCCACCTTGCGCCCCTCTCGACGCAAGTCATCGAGTCGGGCCGCCTTGGCCTCTGGTGATTGCGCGGATTCAAACGGCAACTGTCCGAGCTGTGATGCCACCCGGCGCACAGCGCTTTCACGATCACCACTCAGGATCAGAACATCGATGTTTTCATTGCGGAGTGTGCGGACGGCCTCATGCGCATCCGGCCTCAGGCTGTCTGCAATCCATATGCGGCCCTGCCACTGACCATCGATGGCGACATCCACTGCGCTGGCATCGGGATGCTGTCCGTCCAGAGCATTCCATCGCATATCCGCGGGGTTTTTCAATTGCTCCCGAACCCACTGGGATCGGCCTACGATCACCGGACCCGGTGTGGCAATGACGCCTTGCCCCGGCCGCACCTCTGCATTCTGCAGGACCGGCATGGGTCTGCCGGCCGCATAGGCAAGCAGAGCGCCGGCAAGCGGGTGTTCGATGCCCTTTTCCGCCGCCGCCGCGGCGGCCAGCCATGCCGGCCAGGGGCGGTCATCCGTATCAGACCGGATCTCGACCGAGATGTCCTGTCCTGCGGACAGTGCGATGACCACGGGCCGGCCCGAGGTCAGGGTGCCGGTTTTATCGAACACCACCATGTCGAGATTTGCCGCACGTTGAAGCGCCTCCGCGCTCCGAAAGAGCCAACCCCGTTGCGCAGCACGAGCCAGACCTGCCGCAATGGCTGCTGGTGTTGCCTGTCCGAGTGCGCATGGACAGGCCACCACCAGGACGGCAACTGCGTGACCGAGGGAAGCCGTGATGTCTGCTCCCGCGAGCAGATGCCCTGCCAAAGTCGCGGCTGAAATTGCCAGAACCGCAGGCACGAAGACAGCGGCGATGCGGTCGGCGAGGGCTGCGATGGGTGCTCGGGTGCCGAGTGCATCGAGAATCTTCGCGCCGATGCGTGCGCGACGGGACTCCTGTTGACTGCACATCACATCGACAACCAGGCGGCCCGAGAGATTCTGGCATCCCGCATACACGGTCTCCCCGATACTTCGCAACGCCGGGACGCTTTCCCCCGTCATGCTGCTCTCATCGATCTCGCTTCGTCCTTCGGTGATGATTGCATCCACGCTGATCGGATCTCCCGGCAGGATCTCCAGGCGCGCCCCCGAGGTGATGCGTGCGACATCCGTGCGGACGAATTGTGCAAGGTCATTGCGCCACATCCGCACGGGCGCGTCCTCGATTCTGACCAGAGCCGCGATCGCGGCAAGCGCCCGGCTTCGGGCCCTGAGTTCCAGATGCCTGCCGATGCAGACCATGGCCAGCACCACCACCGAGGTTTCAAAATACACAGCCGGCGTTGCACCATGATCGAGGGGGCCTGCTTCCGAGAGCAGCCCGTGGCTATCCAGCCAGATGCTCACTGACCAGAAAAAGGCCGCGAGAGTGCCCAGGCTTACCAGCGACTCCATATTCGCAGCGCCTGCCCGCAGGGCGCGCAGTGCGCCCACATAGAACGGCCAGGCCACGACCGTCTGCATCAGTGTGGCGATTGCGAACTGGATGGCCAGGGGCAGGATATGGGGCCCCCCGGCGAGCATCGCCACCATTTCAATCGACATCAGGGCTGCAGCAACGATTGATATGCCAAGCCGGAACCGATCCGTTCCGCTGGTGGTCTCAATCACGATCTGCCTGGACTGGACCGGCCAGGCGTCATAGCCGGCGCGTCGAATCGCGGCAATGGCATCGTCGGTCGTGAGTCCGGTGACGCGGGCCCGGTGTTCGATCAGGCTGACATGCGCCTCGACACCGGCAATCCTGTTGAGCACCTTTTCGATGCGTGCCGAACAGGCCGCGCAGGTCATGCCTTCGATGTGAAGATCCACCTGATTCATCTTTCTATAATGCCACCCATGAAGACTTCGCTTATTCCCCGCCGTCCCGCGATACCCTTGATTCTCGGCCTTCTACTGCTCGCCCTGGTCGCTACGATTTCAACCGTCATGTTGCGGTCGTCACCCGCGCCGGCGGTCACGGGCCAGACCATCTCGGGTCAGCCGGTCGGCCCGGATCAGCTTCGCGGTCGTCCGTACCTGGTGAATTTCTGGGCCACCAGTTGCGTCACCTGCGTCAAGGAAATGCCCGATCTCGTGAAGATTCATCAGGAGTTCGCAGCCCGTGGTTATCAGACCATCGCGGTGGCGATGAGTTACGACCGTCCGGATTACATCGAGACATTCGTTCGAGACCGCGGCATCCCTTTCCTGGTCATCCACGACACCGACAAGGCCTGGTCGACTGCCTTTGGTGATATCAGCGTGACGCCGACCACATTTCTGGTCGATCGCGAGGGAAAGATCATCAAGCGCTATGTGGGTGAGCCCAATTTCCCAGAGTTGCGCCGGATACTCGAAAAGCAACTGAGTTGATGTGCAGCCCGGGGGGCTTGGCTCAACCCGTATGGTGCGCTGACGGCAGCACCCCCGCCTGTTGCGCCTGCTGATCCGCGTGATAGGACGATCGCACCAGAGCTCCGACCGCGGCATGAGTGAAACCCATCTCGCGCGCCTGTGCTTCGAACATGCGGAAGACATCGGGGTGCACATAGCGTCGCACCGGAAGATGGCTGGATGAAGGCGCCAGGTACTGGCCGATGGTCAGCATGTCGATGTCGTGGGCGCGCATGTCGCGCATGACTTCGAGGATTTCTTCATCGGTTTCGCCAAGACCCACCATCAGACCGCTCTTGGTGGGGACTCCCGGGAGTTCCTGTTTGAACCGTCGCAGCAGTTCGAGCGAGTGCTTGTAGTCCGAGCCGGGACGCGCCTCCCGGTAGAGCCTGGGCACTGTTTCCAGGTTGTGATTCATCACATCGGGAGGTGCTGCCTTGAGAATATCGAGTGCCCGGTCCATGCGGCCACGAAAATCGGGTACCAGGACCTCGATCTGTGTCTGCGGAGAACGCTGACGAACCTCCCGTATGCAGTCCACGAAGTGTGCGGCACCGCCATCCCGGAGGTCATCGCGGTCGCCACTGGTGATCACCACATAGCGCAACCGAAGGTCGGCGATCGTCTTGGCGAGGTTGACGGGCTCATCCGCATCGAGAGGGTCGGGTCGACCATGACCGACATCGCAGAAGGGGCAACGCCGGGTGCATTTGTCACCCATGATCATGAAGGTGGCCGTGCCCTTGCCGAAGCACTCACCGATGTTGGGACAGGACGCTTCCTCGCACACCGTATGCAACTTGTGTTCGCGAAGGATCTTCTTGATATCCAGAAAGCGCGTTGACGACGATGCTGCCTTGACGCGAATCCAGTCCGGTTTGGGCAGGACCTCCGCAGGGACAACCTTGATCGGTATGCGCGATGTCTTTTCCGCGCCCTTTTGCTTTTTGAGTGGATCGTAACCGGTGCTCATGACGAATCAGGTCCTCAGGGTGTTTTCGATTGCCGCACACAGTCGGTCGGCCACGTCTTCCCAGGACGGCGTGATGCCCATTGTAGCCATGTCGACTGTGCGCAGTCCCGCATAGCCACAGGGGTTGATCGCGGTGAAGGGTTCGAGATCCATGGCAACGTTGAGTGCGACGCCGTGATAGGTGCAGCCACGACTCACCTTCAGGCCGATGGCGCCAATCTTGGCCAGGCCATCGTGCTGCCTGCTCGCCGGGTGGTCATCAGGGACATATACCCCGGGAGCCCCTTCCCGCCGACAGGCACCATTCAAACCAAAATGGATCAGGGTATCGATCATCGACTGCTCGAGTCGAGACACCATGTCCCTGACAAGAATGTGTCGCCTGCGGATGTCGATCATGCAGTAGATCACCACCTGGCCGGGCCCGTGATACGTGATCTGACCTCCCCGCTCGGTTCGTACGACGGGGATATCCGAGGAACGCAGGAGGTGGGATGTCAACCCGGCCTGCCCCAGGGTGAAGACCCCGTTGTGTTCGACCTGCCACAGTTCGTCGGGGGTTGTGGGGCCGCGCTCCTCGGTGAACTGGCGCATGGCCTTCAGGGCCTCGACAAGGTCGGCGTTGCGCCATCGACGGCGCAGGGGATCCGGAGACGAGGTCGCTGCAGCGATGTCTGACATCACTACAGAACGATCTTCACCATGGGGTGATTGGTCAAGGCGAGATAGATGTTGTCGAGCTGCTCTCGGGATTGCGCGTGAACGGTAATGGTGAGGCCGAGGTAATTGCCATTGCGGCTGGGTCGCATCTCGACCAGGGCCGGGTTGAACAACGGGTCATGCGCGAGGATCAGTGTGCAGATGGCCTCGGCGAAGCCCTCCACGCGTGCTCCCATGACCTTGATCGGGAAATCGCACGGATAACTGATCAGCGAGCTGCGTGACTCGGCAACCATGTTTCAATCCTCATCGCATCCCGCGCCTCAGGTGATGTGCGACCTTGTGTCATGTGCCTCTCGCACCGGCATGCAGGGCAGCAATGGCATCGTCATATGCCTTGCGGATTCGCCGGTAGATTGGCCCCGGCTTGCCGGCATGTGCCGGCGAGCCGACCGGGCGAAGGTCCATGCGAACGATGGGAAGAACCTCCTTGGTTGCGGATGTCAGCAGCAACTCGTCGGCCTGACTGATTTCTGCCTGTCGAATTCTCCGGATCTGCACCGGAATGCCGAGACGCTCGGCCACCTCTTCCATCAGTCCGTAACGGACGCCCTCGAGCACCAGATGATTCTTGAGCGGAGCGCACAGGGTGTCGTCCTTGACCATCCAGATATTCGACGCAGCCCCCTCGGTGAGGAAACCGTCACGAAACAGGATGGCGGCTTGTCGTGCAAGTACGTTGCCCAGAAGGGCGGTTGATTTGATATCGCAATGCAGCCAGCGCTCATCGGGCAGCGAAACGACGCTGAGCCCGGTCTCCCGTTGCTCATGACTTGGAGGTGTGAATGGCGTGGACATGGCGAAGACTGTCGGTTCGACCTCCGGGTTCGGGAATCCATGGTCCCGCTTGGCCACGCCCCGGGTGACCTGGATATAGATGAATTGATCTTCACCCTCGTTGCGGTCGATGGTTTGCTGAAACAGCGCTGCCCACTGGTCATGATCGAAGGGTGAGCGAATGCGAATGGCAGACAGGCTGCGCTGCAGCCGTCGCAGATGGGACTCGAGACGGAATGGCCGCCTCGCGTAGGCTGGCACGACCTCGTAGATGCCATCGCCAAAAATGAAACCCCGATCGAGAACGGAAATCCTGGCCTCGGACAGTGGCATCCAATGCCCGTTGAGGTACACCGTGGGGTTGCCCTGAATACCCTGAATCATGATGAGAAACCGTGTTGAAGTCAGAAGGGGAGATGATTGTGGGGCATTACAGCGTCCTCCACCACATGCGAAGGGAGTCGATCGCCTTGCCCAGAAGGCCTGCGGGGCGAACCGCCTCTGCCGTCGTTACTGGAACCTGATGAATCTCTGCATCGCCGAGCCAGATGCGCAACTGTCCTACGGGTTGCTCAACAGTGACTGGTGCGAGGAGCGCCGTGGGCCGCTCGAGTTGTGTCCGGATGTTCTGGGCGCGACCGCGTGGAATCGCAACCAGAACATCCCGCGCAAAGTGAAGGCGTACATTCGGGACGGTTCCCTTGTAGACCGGGATGCTCTCCGTGGCTTCGTCCGCGTGAAAGAGCCGGATTACGTCGAATTGCTGGAACCCGAAGTTCAGCAGTTTCAGACCTTCCTGAGCACGCATCTCCTCGGTGGACGACCCGGCCATCACCGCAATCAGACGCCGCTGGATTCTCTCTCTCGTGCCCAGCGGCTGAGGCCGATGCGCGCTGATGGCGATTCCGAACCCCTCGGTATCGCTGCGTCCGGTCATCAATCCGTCGACAGAGTTGTCGAGCCATAACAGCCGGTTTCGATTGACCTGCCGGATTCCGTTGTGGGTGATTTCGCGCCGGCTGAACTCGCGCAGGTGTTCGGGAAATTCGTTGATCAGGCTCGTCGACAGTCGGGTGATATCCGCCACGGTGCTGGTGTGATCAGGATGGGCGACGCCGGTGACATTGGCAAAGCGCGTTTTCTGCATGCCCAGTCGCTGTGCCGTTCGATTCATGTGGTCGATGAATGCCTGTTCGCTACCCGCAATGGCTTTGGCCAGTGCGATGGCGGCATCGTGTGCGCCGAGCGTCAGCATGCCTTGAAGTGCATCCGAGACGGCGACGTCCTGGCCCGGCAGGAGGAACATTCGGGATCCCTGCGGTACCTCGGCCTCGAGGGGTGCCGCCACACTCTGCTCGAGTCGCAGGCGACGGTCACGCAGTGCCGAGAAGGTGAGGTAGGCGGTCATGAGCTTGGTCAGCGAGGCTGGTGCAATTGGCTGGTCAGCATTCGCGCTGGCCAGGATCTGGCCGGTTGTCACATCACTCAGGGCCCATCTGGGTGTGTCGAGTTTGGGCGGAGTCGGCCAGGGCTGAGCCAGACCCGGTTTCGGTACGACGGCGAGAGACACCAGAAGCGGCAGAAGCAGTGCGAGCAGGCGCATGTGAAATGCCGTGGACCAGCAGGTGCGTGTCATGCAGGTAACTGCCGGGCAATGCATTCCCTGAGAAAGGGCAATGTGCCGTGGAAGAAATGGCTGGCACCCGGAATCACGAGGACAGGATGGTGCTGGGGGCCGGCCCAATCGAGCACGCTCTTCAGACGGATCACCTCGTCGGCTTCGCCGTGGATAAGCCTGGCCGCGGGAGTCAGCGGAGCGGGCATGCGTCGGTCTTCGGAGATTCCCAGGCCCACCAGGATCACGCATTGCAGAGCCGGCTGACTGCCGGCAGTGTGATGCTGCTCCCATTCGTGGGCGATGTGCGTGGCCATGACCGCGCCAAAGGAAAACCCACCCATCCACCTCTGCGGACCAGCGTCGGGGTAACGCGACAGGAGCCAGTCCCAGGCAGCCCAGAGGTCATCGACCTCCCCCCGACCGTGGTCGTGCTCGGATTCGCTGCGACCGACGCCGCGAAAGTTGGGCCGAAGACAGATCATGCCCTCCGCGACAAATGCGCGCGCGATCGTCTGTGTGACCTTGTTGTCGAGGGTGCCCCCAAACAAGGGATGAGGGTGGGCCACGACCGAGAGTCCGCGGACGGGTTTGCCTGCCGGTGGCGCATCCAGTGCGGCTTCGATCGCACCTGCCGGGCCGGTAATGAGAAGTCGTTCAGTGGCGGAATTCACCTGGGGTGTCATCCATCGTTTCTGGGTTGATGCGGCCGGTGGCAGCCGCACTGGCGGCCATGCCATCGGTGACGCCGCGGTGGCTGGGCCTTGTAACTTCTAGATCCGCAACCTTTCGACAGGATGGCCGGCGATGAGATGCTGATCGATGATGTCATCGATGTCCTTCTGGTCGACATACCGGTACCAGACCGCTTCAGGGTAGACCACGATCACCGGGCCTTCATCGCACCGGTCAAGGCATCCCGCACGATTGATGCGGATACGGCCTGGTCCGTTGCGCTTGAGCGCCTTGATGCGCTCCTTGGCATAGGCCTGCATCTCGTTGGCTCCGCAGCCACTGCAGCACTGTGCCCCCTGCTCTCGCTCATTGACGCAGAAAAAGACGTGTTTTTCGAAGTAGGACATGGGAGGCGATTCTATCCCGGTCCGATCGTCCGGGTGGGGGCGGATATGCCGCGCTCAATGGCCCTCACGGCACGCCGGGAGAGCGCGAGGCTGAGCCATCCAAGGGCTGCGAAGGGCCAGGCCGAGGCAGCGAAATTGGCCAGGGACTGCAGATTGAACCACCGGCCTTTGGACCAGGAGGCGAGGGTCTGCGCCGCATAGTCACTGTCCGGGAGCAGATTGGCCAGCGTCAGCGTCACACACAGCGCCGAGATGGCGACCACCCGCTGCTGGCTCGGGGTGGCTGCTGCAAGCCCATAGGCGCTCAGGATGCACAGAAGGATGCCTGCCTGTGTCCCGGCATTGAACCAGCCGAGCAGGGCTTCGGGGGAGAGCAGCATGAGGATCCACGCGGATCGCACCAGCACGGTTGCTGCCACGACCAGCGCGAGGGTGTGGAGCCAGTGCCGGGGCTGATAGTCTGCCCACCATCGGGGCGTCGCCCCCAGAAGTGTCAGATGGCAGATCAGGGCACAGCTCAGAATGGCGGAGCATACGCAGAGCGCCTCGGCGAGGATACGCTGCGCGGCGAACATGTCCGCAGCCAGGCCAGCATCAGGGGTCTGGCTCAGCCCAGGCCAGATGACCATCGGTTGAAGCGCAGGGCGCAGCGCGATGTCGCCAAGCGCCAGCCACGTCTGCTGAGGCGCTGCCTGCGCCAGGACCCATATGGCCAGCAGCATGATGCTGCCGATTTCCACAGGGCGCGTCTCGCTGATGCGCAGACGGACCTGGTTCTGCGCGTGTGCGCTGGCAAAGAACGCGCCGATACCTGTTCCTGCAAGATTGGCAGCGACGTCCAGCAACGATGGTCGCCGGGTTGGCAGATAGGTCTGCAAGGATTCCAGGATGACCGACAGCAGGAGTCCGCAGGCGAGCGCCATGACAAAGGCGATCAGACCCCTCCAGGTCAGGCTCTGCAGACGGTCGGCCACAGCCTGACAGATCAGCAGACCGAACGGGATGTAGGCAAGCACATTCACCAGAACGTCGAAACCGGTCCAGTATTTCGGCCAGGGACCTGCAAGGAATGCCCAGGGTGTCGTGGGAATGAACTGCCAGTCTCCGAGCGGTGAGAGCGACACGAGACTGATGCCGCCGCCGTACAAGAGGGCTGCGATCACCAGGGATGTGGCGCGTGTCACGCGCATGTCAAAACTCCGGTCATGCGTTTATGATGCCAAGAATGTGGCCCTGCGAATGGATCGAGACTACGGAATCCACGCAGACGGAGGCCTTGCGCCGGCTGGGCCGGTCCGCTGGCGGTGCTTTCGCGCTCTGGACCACCCGTCAGACATCCGGCCTTGGCAGTCATGGGCGTCGTTGGCATGACAGTCCCGATGGCGGCCTCGCCGTATCCATCGCTTTCCCGCAACCTCCCCGGGCAGAGGCGCTCTCTGTCTGGCCATTGAAGACCAGTCTTGCTGCAGTGCGTGCGATCGAGTCCTGCCACCCCCAGTTGCAGGGCCGGCTCGGGGTGAAATGGCCGAACGATGTCGTCGTCGCGGATGCCAAACTCGCCGGTGTTCTGGTGTCGCGTCAGCGATGTTCCGGGCAGTGGTGGCTGGTCGCCGGTATCGGCATCAATCTGCGATGGATGGATCCCCCTGATCTCGATCGACCCGTCACCGATCTCACCTCGCTTGGCATTTCGCATCCCCAGCCGGGTGCACTGGTCGATGCCCTCTGTCGGCTGATGGCGCGACTCTCGAGTCACGGATCCCTGCCGGAATGGTCCTCGGGATGGCGTGCGGAGTTCGCCGCCCGGGACATTTTCGCCGGCCGGCCCGTTCGTATCGTGCACCCGTTCGACGATCGCGAACTGGGGGTCGGTCGCAACTGTGGCGTCACAGACACGGGCGAACTCCTCCTCGACACGGGTCAGGGCCAGATTCGACAGCTGGCGGTAGGCGAGGTGTCCGTGCGCCAGGCGACCGGGACATCCGTGGGTTCCATCGGTGCAGCATCGGGACATCCATGAATTGCGGCCTGCTCCTTCTCGACTCGGGAAACTCCTCGCTCAAGTGGCAGATGCTGCATGTCGATACGGCTCAGGCCGCGCTCTCGGGAGACCTCCTCGGGCAGATCGTGAGCCAACCCGTTCGTGCGGTCGCCAATGACCGTCTTTCGGTGGGGGGGCTGCTGGAAGCCTGGTCAGACCAGACCAGGATCGGGGCTGCGAGCGCTCCCGAGGACTGGCGCATGTCATGGCTCTCGGTGGGCCCGGCTGCCGCTCGGCGGGTGGTATCACAGGCCTGGCGTGCATGGACTGGCCGCCGCGTGCCGCAACCATGGACGCCGCAGAGGCTGCTGCATGTCCGCACTCCCGTGGGATTGCTGCGTCTGGTCAATGGCTACCGCATGCCCGGCCAGCTGGGTGCCGACCGATGGCTGGCCAGCCT
The DNA here is from genome assembly GCA_964470595.1 of uncultured Burkholderiaceae bacterium. Classification (GTDB taxonomy): domain Bacteria; phylum Pseudomonadota; class Gammaproteobacteria; order Burkholderiales; family Burkholderiaceae_A; genus Lacustribacter. Next base: position 30,100 of record CAYYDO010000003.1, read on the forward strand.
GGGTCTGGTGGCGGCGGGCATCCCCTCTGGGAGCAGAATCCAGATGATCGTCAGTGCCGGAACAGCCACCACGATCGATCTGATCCGTTTGACCGGCAGCGATTCTCCGGAGGCTGTCTTTCTGGGAGGCTGGATCTTGCCGGGTATCCGGCTCATGTCTCAGAGCCTGCGCTCGTCGACCCGTGATCTGGATCGTCTGATGGGCTCCATGAATTTCGGCCCGGATTCCTCTCGCATGTCGGCGGTGCCGTGCGATTCGGCCAGCGCGATTCACCAGGGCATTCTTCTTGCACAGGCCGGATGTGTCCATGAACTCGCCCGGCGGTATGGTGTCGGGACGATCTGGCTGCATGGTGGTCATGCCGATGTCTGGCATGAGGGGCTGCGGTTCTGCGGGTCTCGAGCCGGCGGCAAACTGAAGGTGATGCACCAGCCCAGGCTTGTGTTTGCCGGGCTGGCCAGTCGGGCTCTGGCCTCGCGTCTTCCCTAGTCCAGAGAGGCGCGTATCCGCTGCAGCATGGCGGTGGTCGAGCGCTCATGTTCGAAGGCGATCGACAGGACTTCACCACCGCGTTGCCTGACCCACTGGGCACCCACGATCCGGTCCACGGGCCAGTCACCTCCCTTCACCAGAACCTGGGGGCTGATGGCCTGGATCAGATGCAATGGCGTGTCCTCCGGGAACCAGGTCACCATGGATACGCTTTCGAGGGCGGCAATCACTGCCAGCCGATCTTCCAGCCGGTTGACCGGGCGGTCACTGCCCTTGCCGAGTCGTCTCACCGATGCATCATCGTTCAGCGCCACGATCAGGGCTCCGCCGCTGGCGCGAGCCCGGGCGAGATAGGTGACATGTCCCCGGTGGAGAAGGTCGAACACACCGTTGGTAAACACCACCGGGCCCGTGAGTGTCGCAGCCACCCGTGGCGCATCGTCGGGCGCGACGATCTTCGATTCGAAGGCGGGGGCCTGCATCAGGCAGACGTCATGGGCATTGTGCCGAAGCCCGTGACATGTTGACACTCACTGGGCGGGCAAGGACTTGCGAAAGCGATTGAGTTCCTGAACGCTCGCAAAGGGCTGGTTGAAGAGCAGCGAGAGGTTGTGCAGGATGCGTTCTGCAACCTTGCCCTCCCAGACCGCGTCGAAGCGGATCTGTTCATCAAGCCAGCGCTCGAGCCAGCCGGGTTCCGGGGTTCTGCTCTGCACCGTATCCTGTGGGAACAGGGACTGGTTGACGTGCAGGTTGGTGGGGTGGAGGGCCTGGGATGTGCGTCTTGCGCTCGCCATCAGAACGCCGATACGGGCAAATGCGGAGCGGGCTGCGTCTCCGGTGGTGATCAGTGCCTTCTTCATGTAACGCAGATACGCCCCGCCATGACGGGCCTCGTCCTTGGCGATGATTTCATAGATCTGCCTGATTACCGGCTCGGTATGCCACTGGGCCGCACACCGATACCAGTGATTGAGCCGAATCTCGCCGCAGAAATGCAGCATCAGCGTTTCAAGGGCCGGCGCGGGATCGAACTCGAACCGTATCGCGTGCAGTTCCTCTTCGGTGGGCATCAGATCGGGACGGAATCGCCGCAGGTATTCCATCAGCACCAGAGAGTGCTTCTGTTCCTCGTAGAACCAGATGGACATGAACGCGGAAAAATCGCTGTCATTGCGATTGTCACGAAGGAACATTTCGGTGGCTGGCAAGGCCGCCCACTCCGTGATGGCATTCATCTTGATGGTCTGTGCCTGCTCGTCGCTCAGCAAAGATGCATCGAATGCGTTCCAGTCGATGTCCTTTTCGAGATCCCAGCGGACCCGTTCGAATGCCCGGAACAATTCCGGGTACAGCATGTGGGAAGAAGAGAAGTGCGCGCGCATGGTGACCTTGATGCAAACCCGGGGATTCTAAGGGTAAGCCGGTCCTGCATGGCCAATTTTCCTGCGCAGCCACCGGATAAGTGTTCCGGCAACCGGTAATTCCTGCATCAGGAGGGACGCATCCCAGTAGTCGACATGTCGACCAATCAGGCCCCGGCGGTCGATTTCAAGGAGGCTGCACCCATCGATCGCGTGCCGATGGCCGGCAGGCTTGAACGAGAACTCGAAACGCCAGGCGACGACGAACTGCTCCAGGCGATCGGCGTGCATGCTGCCCAGCAGGCGGATGTCCTTGAAGACTGGCATGTGCAGTTGCTTGAACATGTGCCGGTAAATCCCGGCGACTGCGGCTCGGCCACGAACCTCCTGAAAGGGATCACGAAACCCGCAGTCTTCCGCATAGAGGGCCGCCAGCTGGTGAACATTGTCAGCGGTGAGTCGTCCGGCCAGCGTCATGAAGGCATCGAGGTCGAACGCTGGCCGCACCCCGGGCGATTCGTCATCGGTCATGGCGCCCCCCCGGGTTTGTCCGGCCGGGGCACGGTGCTGCGTATCAGTCGAAGATAGATCGCGTAGGGCAGGATGCGCAGGAATTTCAGCCAGATGGTGAAACGCCAGGGATAGTGGATCTCGAACCTTCCTTGCGCCAGACCCTTGAGGGTTGCCCGGGCAGCGCCCTCCGGTGTCAGGAGTGCAGGCATCCGGAATCGGTTGCGCCGTGTCAGGCGGGTGTCGACGAATCCCGGATTCACCACGCTGACGGCAATGCCGAGCGGGCGCAACTCGAGATAGGCTGTCTCGGCCAGATAGGTCATGGCTGCCTTGCTTGCACCGTAGGCGCTGGCCAGAGGCAATCCGCTGTAGCCCGCCACGCTGGACACCAGGACCCAGTGGCGGGTTCCCCCTGGGCTGGCCGTCCATCGGCGCACCAGAGCCGCCTGCCCGTGATAGGCAGCGAGGAGGTTGATGTCGAGCGTTTCCTCCACGAGGTCGATCCTCAGATCGGCGGCGCCCATGGGGTGATACACCCCCGCGAGCCAGATCACGACATCAGGCAGGCAGTCCGCCCGCGACATCCGCTCCAGGGCGTTCTCGATGTCCTCCGGCTGTCTCACATCACAGGGCAGGCTCATGTGCGGCGCGGGCGAGATGTCCTCGAGCGCCTGCGCGTTGCGTGCGCTCACGATGACCCGGGCTCCCAGCTGAATCAGCTCCTTCGCCAGGGCCAGACCGATGCCGGACGAAGCGCCGACCAGCCAGACCGATCGGCCGGACCAGTCGCGTATGGGCGGGTTGAGTGTGATCATGTGGTGAGCAGACGGATGTGGCAACGGCCTGGCTTCATGCCGGATGGCCTGGGTCTCATTTCGAGAAGGACAGCGTGACTTCGCCGAGTCGGATGCCCCATTTGCTGAAAACGGCGCGATTGAGCATCACCCGATCGTCGATCAGCAGCATCCAGTCGTCGAAATCCAGACCGATGGTGCTCCCGCGAAAGGGAACATTCAGGGTGTAACGCCAGCGCAGCGCATTGCCGAACACCTCTCCCGTGGCCTCGCCTGCGACATCATCAGCACGACCGATGTATCGCCCAGGGCCGACCGATCTGATACGCCATACCCGGCGCTGCTTTTCCCCATCGGACCATTCGAAATGCTCATCCAGAACACCCTCGTCGCCGGTCCAGGATGCATCGATCGTCACGACGAAACGACGTTCCACCTGACCATTGCGACCCTGCACCATGCCCCATCCCGTGATCTTGCCGTTGAAGTAGGTTTTCAGGTCGAGCGCGGGCGTCTGACCCTTGTAGAGCGTCGGATCGGGGCCCGCGCAACCCGCCAGAAGGATGCTGGCAAGCAGCGTCACAAACAGCATCAGCGCGCGACGTCGCTGGTTCAGCCACTCTGTCCATGATGGAGCCGGCATCGTGGTGCGCGTGGTGGCAAGCAAGGTATTCATGATGGTTCTCCTGACAGGGAAGGTTTTTCTGCTGGCTCGGGCAAGCGGACGCGACCAAGGGCCACGATAGCCACACACTTGAGCATGCAGGGTAGTCCTGCATAGGCCCAGTGGATCGCCCCGGGCGACGGGCTGTCGGCCCCAACATCCTGGCCCGGCATGTAACCAAGAATCGCCAGCGCGGGAAGGGCAAGGCCGGCCGACAAGGCCAGCGCCAGCTTGATCACCAGGTTCCACAGGCCGAAGTAACTGGATTCGAGCTGCCCCCGATGCCCTGCGGAGTCGATGATGCGACCGAGCAACACCGGCGGGCAGACCAGTTCCGCCCCGAGGGCAAACCCCGTTCCGAGGCAGATGAAGGTGAATGCGATGAGGTCGCCACGATCCAGGGTCAGCACCCACAGAAAGGCGATGACAGCCGCCAGCATGGCTGCGCGCCATGCCGAAATGATGCCGATCCGGTTTGCCATGCGGGACCAGAACACCACTCCGAGCGCTGCCGAGAGGAAGTACGCCGCGAGCAGCATGCTCGCCTGATTGCTGGTTGCGCCAATGGCATCCTGCAGGAAGAACAGCACCAGCGTGGCTGGAATCGCATTGGCCAGCGCATTGATGCTGAATGCGGCGAGCAGTCGTCGGAACTCCGACACTGCGAACAGCGCCCGCCAGGGAAGGGCCGAGGCTGCCCGCTGGTGGCTCTTCTGGTCGGCACCGTGGATGGCGACTGATCGGGTCAGGACAATTGCGGCAGCGGCAGCGGCTATTGCCACGAGCCCCATCACCGGACCGGAGCGCTGTGCCGCAATGGCTGCGGCCACCACGACCCCGGCGAGTGCCCATGCCTCGCGTGCACCCACCAGTCGGGACTGGACGTCTGCACTTGGCGTCCAGGCCACAGCCCAACTCTGGTGGGCCAGGGTGGCGACACTGTTGGCGAGCGATACTCCCAGCGCCGTGATGCCCATCCAGATCAGAAGCGCGGTCGCTGCATCATCGGGCGCCGCCCACCGACTGCTGATCCAGTCAACCGGCGGATTCAGCAGCAGGGCGAGGCAGATGACCATCAGGCCGAGACCCCATGCCATCCAGCGCCAGAGGCCAGTGCGACCTCTGTCCATCATTCTTCCGATCAGGGGATCAGCCAGTGCGTCCGAAAGGCGGGTTGCCATCAGGACGATACCGACCCAGGCAAGGCTCAAACCGAAGTGCTCTGCATACAGGGCGGGTGTCAGCAGATACAGGGGGAGTGCTGCAAATGCCAGCGGCATTGCCGGCAGTCCATAGCGCAGCAATTCGCTGGAGCTGGGCATTCAGCGTGGCCGGCTGTCGGCAATGCGCAGCAGGCTCCTGCGCAACGCGGGCTCGGTCGTGCGGGGATCGAGCCAGATGGCAAAGAAGGCGCTGGAGAACTCGGGATCATCGATGCTGCCAATCGTTTCGCCATTCAGGACAAAACTGGCGCCCCGCCCTGGCTGATGGATGCCTCGCAAACGATCACCCGCCCGCACATCGGGGAAGAGTCGCTGCATCGCCGCCTGCCAGGCGCCGAGCTGGTCCGGCCTGCCCGCACCGATTTTTCGCATCTCCTCGACGCTGCGTTCGGCAATGGCCGCACCGGCAAAGTTCCGGGCGTAGGTCAACTCGAGTGCAAACGGGTTCTCCATGAGCCGCTCAGGCGCAAGTCTTCCTGCAGCAAACAGACGCGCATCGTAGATCTTGAGTCCGAGCCAGCGCAGGCTTCCCTCACCGTGCAGCGTCAGAGCGTCCGTATTGGCCCAGGCGTTCGATGCGAGCAGGGTCGAGAGGCTGAAAACGAGGTATCGAAGAGTTTTCATGTGGGTCCATTCCAGGGGATCGGTGGCATCACTTTGGACTCTGGCCGCGGCAACTTGTTTCCTTGCAGTTCCTTACTCACGCGGCCCGAAGGGTGAACTGGCCCACATCAATGCTGCCCTCTGAAAACCCGGCCTCACAGTAGGCAAGATAAAAGCGCCACATCCGCTGAAACCGGGCATCGAAGCCCATATGTTCGATGTCGCCGCGCTGGGCCTCGAACCTGCGCGCCCACTCCGCGAGGGTGCGCGCATAGTCCTGGCCAAAGAACAGTTGACGCTCTGTCGTGAGCCCATGCCGCTGCGCACGCTCCATGAAGGCCTCGGGGCTGGGCAACATGCCGCCCGGAAAGATGTACTGCTGAATGAAGTCGGTGCTGCGACGGTAGCGATCGAACAGTCGTGGATCGATGGTGATCGTCTGGATCAGGGCCCGACCCCCGGGTTTGAGACAGCGGCGCAGGGTTTCGAAGTAGTCGTCCCAGTAGCGTTCACCGACCGCTTCGAACATCTCGATGGATACGATGCCATCGAAACGGCCGGTTTCGTCGCGGTAGTCCTGAAGTGCGATGGTGGCGCGCCGTGCGTCCCGCTCGAGCAGCTTGTCAGCCCAGAGTTTCTGTTCGGTGGACAGGGTCAGGCCGCGATAACTGCAGGCATTCTTTTCGAGAAGGCGCTGCGCAAGCCCGCCCCAGCCGCATCCGATTTCGAGGACGGATGCTTCGGGATTTTCCGCATCAAGTCCGAGCTCTGCGATTGCGCGGTCGATCTTGCACAGCTGGCCGGCCTGCAGATCCACTTCCTGCGACCAGTTCCCCTTGGTGTCGAACAGGGCGCTGGAGTAGCTCATCGAGGGGTCGAGCCAGCGCCGATAGAAGTCGTTGCCCAGGTCGTAGTGCGCCGATATGTTGCGTCGTGCCTGGCGTTTCCGGTTGGAGCGCAGAAGATGTCGGAGCTGGTCCACGGCGGTAGACCACCACCGACCGTAGATGACTTTCTCGACGGCCTCGCGATTGGCTGCGAGAACCCTGAGCAGGGCAGTGATGTTGGGGCTCGACCACATTCCCTGCATATAGGCTTCGCCAAAGCCGATGTCGCCCCGCGATACGGCCATGGAGAGGGTGTCGATATCGTGAATTTCGATACGCGCCCGGTGTGCGGCAATGCAGGGTGTGGTTCGGGTGTCACGCCCGCGGTAGAGCCGGCAACTGCCGTCCGGCAGGACCACCTCGAGCTCTCCCGTCTGGAGTCGTTCAAGGAGGCGCAGGATGAATCTGCTGCGCAGGGAGAGACCGGACATGCCCATGGGCGCGGAGTCGAGCGATGCGGAGTGCGAGACGGAGTCGTTCATGTGGGATGTGAGCTTGGAGAGGAGGGTGTGGACGGCTGTTGCGGTTTGTGTCGGTCTACCAGGCGCGCACCCTTGAGCCAGAGACGCAACGCCTGCCAGTGGATGCGGAGGATCACACCGAGGGAAAAGAGCGGATATCGAAGCCAGGCGAGCACGGCCTGGCGCTGGGTGAGTGCTCTGGAGGTGCCGCTCATCGATGTCAGCAGAAGATCACCGGTGTCGTCGGCGTAAGCGATCCGGGCCAGGTCACGGCCGCCGCATGGTGCCTTGAAGAAGCGGAATCGATACCGACCGTGCACCTCGAAAAAAGGCGATACATAGAACGCCTTGTCGGCATGCAGCGTGTGCCCGTTGACGATACTTCCGCCCGGCTGTTGCAGGACGTAGACATGACGATCACCAAAGGTGTTGTTCACCTCCGCGATCACGGCGCGCAAGGTGCCGTCACGGCGCTCACAGAACCAGAAACTGACAGGCTTGAAGACGTAGCCAAGCATTCGCGGAAAGGTTTGCAACCAGACCTCGCCATCGGCATCGTTGATGCCGCTTCGTCGCAGGACATCTTCTGCCCATGTCAGAAGAGGGCGGCCGTCGCCATGGTCCTGATCGTGAATGCTCAGCAGGGCGGGACGGTTGATCCCCCACCCCCAGGCACCGGAACGACCTGGCGATGTTGCGTCACGCGTCGCGGCGGCGGCACACCCGAGGGTGCGCAAGGGGATCTGTACATAGAAAGCCGGGTAGCGGAAAGCGTGGCGAAAGGGTTGCAATCTGGCATGCCAGATCTGCCCGATCACGAGCCTTGGTTCAGGCTGCCCGCTGGAGTTCTGCGGCATGTTCACTTTTCCGCAGAACGGAGGCCAGCGCCCGCGCGCCATTCACACCGGCCTGGAATCCATCCTCGTGAAATCCATAGCGGCTCCAGGCGCCCGCAAACCAGACTTTGCCGATGCCCTGGGCGTGTGGCAGTTCTTTCTGGGCGGCGATGGCCGGCCCGTCGAATACTGGGTGGGCATAGTGCATGGTATTGATGATGCGGTCTTCTGCAGGCCGCCGGCATGGGTTGAGACTGACCAGAACGGGCGTGCTCACGGGGAGGGGTTGCAGGCGGTTCATCCAGTAGGTGACGCTCACCCCGCTCCCTCCGTCATTGCGCCCGCGGTCATGGATGTAGTTCCATGCAGCCCAGGCCGATCTGCGATGCGGCATCAGGGTGCGGTCGGTATGCAGAATGGCCGTATTGTCCTGATAACGGATACGGCCCAGCAGGGCACGGCCCGGTAACTCTGCGGGCAGCATGGCGCACGCCTGGTCGGAGTGGCATGCCACGATCACAGCGTCAAAGCGCTCTTCGAAACCCGCCTGTCCGCCTGAACGATCTCCGCGGACGATCACCGGCTGGCTGACCGTATCGCCGGGTGCGGAGACCGGGGCGGGCTGAACCTGTCTGACACGGTGGCCTGTGCGCCAGCTGACTTGCCGGCCCTCCGAGCGGAGGACCTCCTGGAGCCGATGGATGTAGGTGTGCGAGCCACCGTTGACGGTGTACCACTGGGGTCGGTGGCGGATGTTGAGAAGACCGTGGTTTTCGCAGAAACGGGTGAAGGTCACCATCGGGAACTCACGCATCTGCTCCACCGGGCAGGACCAGATGGCTCCTGCCATGGGCAGCAGGTAGGCATCCAGAAAGAGGCCCCGGTATCCCTTGCGATCGAGATACTCACCCAGCGATGGTCCGCCGCCAATCATGTGCTTCAGACGCGCCGCATCGACTGGCGCTTCACGGTTGAAACGCAGGATATCGAGCAGCATTCCCATGAAGCGGGGCGAGAGCAGGTTCTTTCTCTGGGCGAACACCCCGTTGAGATCGCTGCCGCACCACTCCAGTGCCCCGTTGTCGAGGCTTGCTGAAAAGGACATGTCACTCGGAGTCGTGTCGACGCCCAGTGAGGCGAACCAGGGTGTCAGACCGGGGTAGGTCCGGTGATTGAACACGATGAACCCGGTGTCAACAGGGAAACGGACTCCCTCGGTCTCGACGGTCTGGGTATGCGTGTGCCCACCGAGACGATCCTCGGCTTCGAACACCGTGATGTCACACCAGGGCGACAACTCCCGGACCGCTGAGCACCCGGAGATCCCGCTGCCGATGACCGCAACTCTCATGCCTGCAGATGATCGATCTTGGCGTATGCGGAATGGTTGTGAATCGATTCGAAGTTTTCCGATTCGACCGAGAATCCGCGGATTCTTTTGTCCTGCGCAAGGGCGGTCGCGATGTCGCGTACGAGGTCCTCCACGAACTTCGGGTTGTCGTAGGCGCGCTCCGTCACATATTTCTCGTCGGGACGCTTGAGCAGGCCCCACAGTTCGCAGGACGCCGCCTGTTCCGCCACCGCGATCAGTTCCTCGACTTCGATGGGCGATTGCAGCCGTGCGTGAATCGTCACATGCGAGCGCTGATTGTGGGCGCCGTACTGGGAAATCTTCTTCGAGCAGGGGCACAGGCTCGTCACCGGCACCACGACGGTGAGGCTGGTGATGCGCCCCTGTGCCAGGTGTTCACACTCCCAGGTTACCTGGTAGTCCATCAGGCTCTCGACACCGGACACGGGCGCGGCCTTCATGACGAAGTAGGGCAGCGCAATCTTCATGTAGCCCGCATCTGATTCGAGCCTGGCGAGCATGTTGTCCATCAGCCCCTGGAGCGCGTGAAAACCAAGGGCATCCTGGTGCGACTGGAAGACCTCGAGAAATCGGGACATGTGGGTGCCCTTGATCTCCGGCGCAAGAGCGACCGTCATGTCCACGGTGGCCACCGAGGGTTGCGGACCCTTGCGGGTCTGCACGGTCACCGGATGGACGAGCGACTTGATACCGACCCGCTGGATGGCCAACTGTCGGGTGTCGACGTGAGACTGGACATCCGGAAGGGGCGTGGCGGAAAACAGCTTCTCCGGTGCATTCATGGCAACTTCTCCTGTGAAAGGTGGTGTCAGGAGCGCGACGCGGCAAGCGCGCGCTCGATATCAATGGTGAGGCGACGGTCTGTGGGAGGTACCTGGCTGGCAAAACTTCGCATCAGCCGACCCTCGCGGTCGATCACATACTTGTGAAAGTTCCAGCCAGGGGCTTCGGACAGTTTGGCGAGCTGTCGGAAAAGAGGGTTGGCGGCAGGCCCTTTGACGGCCGTCTTGGCCATCATCGGAAACTTCACGCCAAAGGTGTTTGAGCAGAATTCAGCGATTTCCTTGTTGGTGCCGGGTTCTTGACGGCCAAAATCGTTCGAGGGAAATCCAATGACCACCAGACCCTGATCGCGGTATCGGGCGTACAGCTTTTCGAGCCCCTCGTACTGCGCGGTGAAGCCGCAGAAACTGGCCGTGTTCACGACCAGAACGACCTGGCCCCGATACTGACACAGATTCTGCGGGACATCGTCCTGCAGTCGGGGAAAGGTATGGTTGAGAAGCGCCGGGCACGCGCCCGAAGGCTGTGGGCTCGCGCCTGACGGGGTGGCTGTGGGTGATGCGGACCAGGCCTGTGGAATGACGGCGAGGAATACCAGGCTTGCAGCCACGAGGAGCCTCAGCGCCCATGCGGACGGGGCCTGCAGGGGCGCATCGTGGTTGGCGGATCGGGAGGCCTTAGGATTCATCGGTGAATTTGTCTTGGTCAAAGTGCTTGGACAGATTTATACTAAGGGGGTCGCTATCCCGCGTCAACGGTTTGTCCATGACAAAAAAAGGTTAAATGGAGCTCCCTGATTCCACGGCGGTCCATCTGAGCATATCGGCGGTCGAACGCGATACCGGTTTGTCCAAGGACACCCTCCGCGTCTGGGAGCGCCGATACGGCTTCCCGAGCCCCGACCGGGATGCCTTTGGCGAGCGCATCTATCCACTTGAGCAGGTCGATCGGCTGCGTGTCATACGACGGCTGATGGATATCGGGCATCGTCCGGGCAAGATCATCGGCCTCGATTTCCGCGACCTCCAGGCCCTGGCCGACAGTTCGGTCGGGTCGGCAGCGGCCAACAAGGCTGCAGCTGAGCAGGATATGCAGCCGGATGTAGCCCATCTCCTGGCCGTCACCAAGACGCACGACATCGAGGAATTGCGCCGTCAACTGGGGCAGCGACTGCTGCGTCTCGGACTCGCCCGATTCGTGACCGAACTGGTCGCGCCGCTCACGCAGCGGATCGGCGAGGCCTGGTCGCGGGGCCAACTCGAAATCTATGAAGAGCATCTCTATACCGAGTCGATGCAGGTGGTGCTGCGCAATGCGATAGCCACCATCCCTCAGCCGGGAAGTCGCCCGCGCGTGCTGCTCACGACCTTCCCCTCGGAGCCCCATGGCATGGGTCTCCTGATGGCAGAGGCGCTGTTTGCCCTTGAGGGTTGCCGCTGTGTCTCGCTCGGTACCCAGACCCCGGTGTGGGACATCGTACTGGCCGCCACGGCCCAGGATATCGACATCATTGCCCTGTCCTTCTCGCCCGTCATGAATCCCAATCAGGTGATCGATGGGCTCAACGAATTGCGGGCCAAGCTGCCGAGATCCATCGAGATATGGGCCGGTGGTCGCTGCCCGATCCTTCAACGGCGGCCGCCTGCAGATGTGAAAGTGCTCACCGAACTTTCCGCCCTCACGACCGCTGTTGCGGAGTGGCGGCGCAAGGCCGACGTTCAGGCCTGACGTCAGCCGGGTGTCTGGCGTTCGTTGCCGACGACCCTGCCTTCCGGGTGCCTTTCAGGCCGGCGCATCTCCCGGTGTCTCGGATGCCGATTTTCCGCCTGATTTCCTCGCGTTTTTGGGCTTGGTTTCCACCATCGATTGCGCGCTGGCCTGAGCCGCCTTCATCATCTGTCCGAACTGCTGCTGCATGGACTCCCACCAGAAAGCGGCCTGATCGGTACCAGCGGCCGGAGCCGCGACGAAGGCATCGGACTCCTTGCCCGGAGCGGATCCCCCGGACTCCGCCTTTTTTCTTGCCGAACCTGTCGTGCCACTTGCTGCAGCGGATGCCTTGGCCATGGACTCCCCGAAGGATTGAATCGCGGCAATTGTTCCCCGCTGGACCTCCAGGGCCTGTATCGTTGTTTTGAGGAGGCTCTGGTTGAGGTTGAGCCACTGTTCCACGGCTTTCAGCTCGGCGATGCGCTTGTCCAGTTCCTTGAGATCAGCCGGATTGAAGGGGTTTGCTCCGGGCATGGCCGCCCCGATTGGCATCTGGCCCCATGGTGTGGAGAGAAACTCGAGCGGATTGAAGGCGGGTTTGGTCATGGTGGCTGCCCTGGCGTGGATGAACCGGTTTTTAGAATAGCCGAATGCGTGGCGAACTGATGATTCAGCATGTGAGTCGGGTCCCCCGGGGGCGACTGGGGCGTATCGCGATCGTCGTGGCCCTCGTGCATCTGATGGTGATGTTCGGGGCCGACTGGCTGTCGGGTCTGCTGACCGTCAGCGAACCCCACCGCGACGCCCCTCCCATGTCGATACGGGTGACCTCTGTTTCCGCCTCCGCTGCCCGGCCCGCTGCCCGGCCGCCACCGCTTGTACCGGATACCTCCGCGGCTCAGACGCTGCAGACGGGCAGCGACTCCGATGCGATACCGCCTCGGGAGGCCCTGCCGACGGATTCCGTGGTGACGCAGACGGATGGGGCGCCCGGGCCGGCGGCTGAAGCGCCCGCGCAGGAATCACCTGCTGCGCCCGATCTGGCATCCCGCACTCCCACGCAGGACGACCTCCCCCGATCGGGGAAGGTCGCGATCGATGCCTACTGGGGCGATCACGCCTCGGGTAGCCATATCGCCAGCGGATCGATCGAACTCTCTTTCCCCTCGGAGGAGCGCTATCTGATCCGGATCGTCACCCGGGCGATCGGATGGGCCTCGATATTTGCCAACAGTCCACTGACGGCCGAGGCGGCGGGAGCGCTCGGACCCGGCGGTCTGCGTCCGGAGCGGTACAGCCACCGCTCGATGCGGGGTCGCGAGGAACTCTCGACCTTCGATTACGAGCGTGGAGAAATCCGCTACTCATCGCTCAAGGAACCCCTGCCCCTGCCGGCAGGAGTGCAGGACCGACTGAGTTTCATGATCCAGCTGGCATGGATGCTGAGGACGGATCCGCAGCGCTTTGGCCTGGGAGAGTCGGTACGACTTCCGATGGCAGGCCGCAATCGTGTCGAGGATGTCGACTTCGTGGTCATGTCGGAGTCGGACCTGGTGATGCCTGGCGGTGTGCTGGTGCCGGCCCTGCATCTGTCCACGATGCGCGAGGGTGAACGTTTCCGTGGCCAGATCGACATCTGGCTCGATCGTGCCGACCGGCTCTTGCCGGTGCGCATACGCTTCGAGGAGGCTCGCGGCCAGGTGCTGGATCTGCTTACTGTCCGCAGACCCTGATCCCCGACTTGACGCCATCAGCCATTCTTCCGATAATCGCGGGTTCCTCGCGGAGGGGTGCCCGAGTGGCTAAAGGGGGCAGACTGTAAATCTGTTGGCTTACGCCTACGTTGGTTCGAATCCAACCTCCTCCACCCGATGATTGCCTGTAAGCGGGCAACGCTGGGCCGTCGGGGGCGTTGACAGTGGAGCAGTTGGCTCTGGAGAGCTGGTCTTGAGACCGGGCATCGAGAGGTTGCAGCAAGGAGTGCAGCGGTTGGTGGCAGGGTGCGCGGGTGTAGCTCAATGGTAGAGCAGAAGCCTTCCAAGCTTACGACGAGGGTT
>CAYYDO010000004.1:0-473 GCA_964470595.1 uncultured Burkholderiaceae bacterium
GCTGATCGGCCAGCACCTGGATTTCGACGTGGCGCGGGTTTTGGAGAAATTTCTCCATGTACACCGCCGGGTTCCCGAAGGCGGCTTGGGCCTCTGCCTTGGTCATGGTCACGGCGTTGACCAGGGCAGCCTCGGTGTGCACCACACGCATGCCGCGTCCGCCACCACCGCCTGCGGCCTTGATGATGACCGGGTAGCCGATGCTTCGGGCGATGCGCACGATTTCCTTGGGGTCATCGGGCAGGGCCCCCTCCGAGCCCGGCACACAGGGAACACCTGCAGCGATCATGGCTTTCTTGGCGGCCACCTTGTCGCCCATCATGCGGATCACATCGGCGGTGGGGCCGATGAAACGAAACCCGCTGCGCTCCACCCGTTCGGCGAAGTCGGCGTTCTCGGAGAGGAAGCCGTAGCCCGGGTGGATTGCTTCTGCATCGGTGACTTCGGCGGCGGCGATGATCGCGGGAACATTG
>CAYYDO010000004.1:483-25523 GCA_964470595.1 uncultured Burkholderiaceae bacterium
CGACTGTCTTGATGCCGAGTTCGCGACAGGCACGTTGAATACGCAGGGCGATTTCCCCGCGATTGGCGATCAGGACTTTTTCGAAAAGAGCCATGCGCTGATGATCTCCCCTGATCAGGCCAGGATGAACAACGGTTGACCGAACTCCACTGGCTGGCCGTTCTCGACCAGGATCTCCTTGACCACCCCGGCGCAATCGGCGGGTATCTCGTTCATCAGTTTCATGGCCTCGATCACGCACATGGTCTGCCCTTCGCTGACGGCCGTGCCGACTGAAACGAAAGGGTCCGAACCGGGTGCCGATGCACGGTAGAAGGTGCCGACCATGGGCGACCTTGCCAGCGGGGAGTTCGGCGGGGGGCGCAACCGGTTGATCAGTCGGGGTCGCGGCGGCCACGCCTCCAGCCATTGCCGGCGCCGGTGCCGGTGCGGCCGCGTAGACATGGCTGATGTGGGAGGCGCTCTGGGCGGCAGCAGACTTCACGATGCGCACCTTGTCGTCGCCCTCGGTGATCTCGAGTTCGGCGATGCCCGATTCGGCGACCAGATCAATCAGGGTCTTGAGTTTTCGCAAATCCATTCAGGAGGCTCCTTGCTGAGGGAATTCAGATGGGTTGCGCCTCGCCTTTGAGGCGGGCGGCGGCGTAATCGAGGGCGGCACGATAGCCAAAGGGTCCGAGTCCTGCGATGACCGCCTCTGCGAGGTCGGACATGTAGGAGTGATGCCGGAAGGCTTCCCGCCGATGCACATTCGAGATGTGGATCTCGACGAAGGGAATGTTGACCGAGGCGAGAGCATCGCGGACGGCGACACTGGTATGGGTGAAGGCTGCCGGATTGATCAGGATGAAGGCAACCCCGGCCTGGGGGGCCTGGTGAATGCGGTCGATCAGTACCCCCTCGTGGTTGGTCTGAAAACAATCGATGCTCAGACCGTGCCGGGCGGCGCGTTGCTCGAGCATGTCATGAATGTCCTGCAGGCTGGTATTGCCGTAGATGTCTGGCTCTCGTTGCCCCAGGCGATTGAGGTTGGGGCCATTTAGCACCCAGATCAGCGCAGATGAAGACACAGGGCATACCCCTGAAAGTTGGAACAGCCCTATTCTAGCGTACTTGGCTAATCCAGGACTTCATCTCTTCTTCTCTTATTCTGCCTACTTTTTGCTTTAAAACGGTCCCTTTGTCGTCGATCAGGACGGTATAGGGAAGGGCATCGATGGCGTTGCCGAGGCGCTTCGCGAGCTCGGTTCCGGAGGCGCCGGTAATCAGCAGGGGGTAGGAAAACCGGCGCGAACTCAGGAACTCCCTGACATTCGAGGGTGCGTCAACCGCCAGCCCGATGACATGTACACCAGTTGGAGACATTTCCTCGTGAAATCGCGACAGTTCGGGCATTTCCTCGACGCAAGGCGGGCACCAGGTGGCCCAGAAGTTGATCATGGTGAACTTGCCCCGGACTGCCGACATACCGATCTGTTTGCCTTCGGCATCCGGAAACGAGAGTTCGAATACCCAGTCTGCAGGGGCCACATTGCTCTGCGGCTTGATCCGCCACATGCCAATGACGATACCTGCAGCGAGCATGATCAGCGCGACGAGGGCGAGAATTGTGCGACGGGACATGTTGGGCGGCGGATCGGGTTGTCGGGCTCAGGCGCGCGTACGCGAGTGCATGGTGGAGGTCGTGCCAATCATGCCTCAGATGGCGCCGCTGCCCGGCGACATCCCTGCATCGTCTGTGGCAAGCATGTCCTCCAGGCCGCGAACATCGAGCCCTGCGCGGCGCCCCTTCGCATCGTTGCGCATCAGGAGATGGCGATCTGCAGGTGCATAGACGGCGATGGTCACCAGTTCTCCTTGCCAGTGCAGGGCCAGCGCCTCGACATCGTCCTGCCGGCCCCGCTGATGCGGCAGGGTGATCGCATCGTGCCGGACGCGGTGATCGAACAGAAACATTCCGAGTGTCTTGGCGGTATCGGTGAAGCACCACAGGTGAATATCGCTGTGCTCGCCTGCGGTGCCGTTGGCAATGGCGCCTGTCACGGCCGGATCGAAGTCGGCGATCAATTGCATCAACGACAGCGCTTTTTCGCGCAGGGCCCGCAGACGCCGCGGCTGGCTGTCGGCCTGAAAGATCTGCTGATACTCGCGAAGGGCATCCTCGATCTCCTCATTTGAGGGGAGATCCTGACGGGCGACCCGCCGTCCCCGTCCGCCTGTGATCCGCTGGTATGCCTTGTGTTTGGCCGACCCGTAGTCGAGTCCCTCGTCGGCGATCAGGGCGGCCGCAGCTGCCGCGATCTCGGCTCGCAGACCGCTGCGCAACTGGCCGGAGTCGCTCCAGTTGCCCGGGAAATCATCGTGATCGTGACTGGTCATGGTGGCTGGTTTTCGGGACCCGGAAGGCGGATTATGCCCATCGTTACAATCGCCGCATGCACCTTCACATCATCGGCATCTGCGGCACCTTCATGGGTGGTCTTGCAGTCCTTGCCCGCGCTGCCGGACACCGGGTGACTGGCTGTGACGCCAATGTCTACCCCCCCATGAGCACCCAACTGCGGTCGGCGGGCATCGACCTGATCGAGGGATTCTCCTCCGAACAGATGGATCTCTCCCCCGATGTCTGGGTCGTGGGCAATGTCGCGGCCCGGGGAATGCCACTCATCGAGTCGCTTCTGGATGCCGGAGCAGCCATGACATCCGGTCCCGCCTGGCTGGCCGACAACCTGCTGGGCCGACACCGCGTGCTGGCGGTGGCCGGCACGCATGGCAAGACCACCACCAGCAGCCTTCTGGCATGGATTCTGGAGGATGCGGGGTATGCGCCATCGTTTCTGATCGGCGGGGTACCTGAGAACTTTGATCTGTCAGCACGTCTGGCCGGAGAATACTTCGTGATCGAAGCTGACGAGTACGACACGGCGTTTTTCGACAAGCGTTCCAAGTTTCTGCATTACCGGGCCGAGATCGCCGTGCTGAACAACCTCGAGTTCGATCATGCGGACATCTTTCCCGATCTGGCCGCGATCGAGACACAGTTTCATCACTGGATTCGCACGCTGCCCGGTCGTGGCCGGCTCGTGATCAATCATGCCGAACCGGCCTTTGGCCGGGTGCTCGCGCGGGGTGTGTGGACACCGGTCATGCGCTTCAACGTCGGTCTTGCCGAGAGTGGCTGGTCGATCGGACCCGGCTCTGCGGACTCCGTCATGAAACATGACCCCGATGCAGACCGTTTTGATGTGCTCCTGAATGGTCAGACTGCCGGCACGGTGAGCAGTCCCCTGACCGGTCTGCACAATCGCTCGAACGTGCTTGCGGCGGTGGCGGCTGCAGTTGCCGCAGGAGTCAGCGCCGACAAGGCTTGTGCCGCGGTCGCCCGATTCGGCGGGGTGAAGCGGCGCATGCAGCTGCGCGGAGAGGCCATGCGGGTTCAGGTGCTCGACGACTTCGCACACCACCCCACAGCAATTGCCACCACTGTGGAAGGTCTTCGCGAGCGCATGCAGCGCCGAGGGGAGTCCGGCAGGGTGCTCGCCGTTATCGAGCCGCGATCCAACACCATGAAGCTTGGTGTCATGGCGGGTCGTCTGGCGCAGAGCCTGCAGCAGGCGGATCACACATATGCCTACAGCGGCGGGATCCAATGGGATCTTCCTGGCGCACTCGCTCCGCTTGCGCCCCGCGTTTCTGTCATGGCGTCGATTCAGGATCTGGTGGATGCGGTTGTTTCTGCCGCACGGCCAGGGGACCGGATACTCGTCATGAGCAATGGTGGCTTCGGGGGTATTCACGATGCGATTCTGCGTGCCCTCGAGATGCGTGCCGGCACCGGAGGGGGAAACTGATGTTTGTCCTCTTCGAAGAGGATGGTGCGTTCAAGGCCGCCTCGCTGATGTCCGAGTCCGATGCCACTGCGCAGGTGGAGACGCCGACTGGCAAGCGACTGAAGATCAAGCGCAACACGATCCTGCTCCGGTTCGAGAAGCCGGCTCGGGATCAACTGCTGGTGGCTGCGCAGGAGATTGCCGCTGGTCTCGATCCATCTTTCCTGTGGGAGTGTGCACCCCGCGAGGATTTCGGATTCGACGAGTTTGCACGGGAGGTCTTCTCGCAGGCACCGCGCCCGGAAGAGGCCGCCGGGTTGCTGCTCGCCTTGCACCAGGCCCCCATGTATTTCTACCGCAAGGGGCGCGGCCGCTATCGCTGCGCGCCCGAGGATGCGCTCAGATCCGCTCTTGCAGGTGCCGAGCGCAAGCGACTGGCAGCATTGGCGCAGCAGGCCATGCATGATGAGCTGCTTGCCGGGGGCATGCCCCGAGAGGTCCTTGATCAGGCAATGAGTCTTCTGGTCCGACCCGACAAGCAATCGGTCGCATTCAAGGCGGTGGAATCGGCCTGCCTGGCTCTGCAGACCACACCTGCCCGTTTGCTTCTCGAGCGTCGTGCGTTGCCATCGGCCTATGCACTGCATCGGACGCGGTTCCTGCAGCAATGCTTTCCATCCGGTCTCCCGGTCGATGCGGATGCTGATCTTCCTGACCTGACAGGTATCGCGCGTCTGCCGCAAGCGGCCCGCGAGGCCTATTCGATCGATGACGAGAGCACGACCGAGGTCGACGATGCGTTTTCCATCGAGGAGCGCGAGGCAGGAGGCTGGCGTGTCGGCATTCACATCGCAGCGCCCGGGATGGCGATCGCACCCGATTCCCGACTGGGCCGGTTGGCGCGTGAACGCGCCTCGACGGTGTATTTCCCCGGGGAGAAAATCACCATGCTCCCGGATGCCGTCATCGGAGCATTCTCTCTCGACGAGGGGCACTGGCGGCCAGCCCTCTCCCTCTATGTGGATTTCGATGCGCAGGGGCAGCGCACAGGCAGTCAGTCGCGTCTCGAACAGGTACGTATCGCCCGGAACATCCGGCTGGGATCATGGGAGTCCGCTCTGGATGAGCCTTTCGACGCCATCGATGCCGCCGCCTTGCCATGGCATGGACTCAAGCCCCTGCTGATGCTGGCGCGCGGGTTGCGCAGCCAGCGGGAGCAGGCCAGGGGTCGCCCGGAGGTGAGCGGACGGCTCGATTTCAATTTCCACGTCGACTGGAATCCCGACAATCCGCGTGCGCGGCTGGACGGTGATGGAATCCCGCGCATCGTGACGCGTCGTCGTGGTTCGCCGGTTGACGTGCTGGTGTCCGAGTTCATGATCCTGGCCAATACGAGTTGGGGAGACATGCTGGCGCTTGCCCGCCTGCCCGCCATCTACCGGGTTCAGGCGATGGGCCGCGTCAGGATGCAGACCCATCCCGGACCCCATCAGGGTCTTGGCGTTTCCAATTACGCATGGTCCACATCGCCCTTGCGACGCTACAGTGATCTGCTGAACCAGTGGCAGATGCTGGCGGCGCTGGGTCACCGGCCACCGGTGTATCGCGGTAACGAGGCGGAACTCTTTGCAACAGCGCATCAGTTCGACACCCTCTACAACCAGTACGCCGATTTTCAGGAGACCATGGAACGCTACTGGTCATTGCGGTGGATTGGCATTGCGCATGGTCTGGCCGACAGCGAATCCTGGTCCGCTGTTCAGGCAGGGGTGGCGATCCGGGAGAAAGCGGTCGCCCTGCGGGACGGTGCCCTGCGTCTGCGTCGTGCGCCCATACTGGTGCGTTGTGCCGACGCGCCAGAGCTGGTGCCAGGCGTTGAGGCCGAGGTCGATCTCCTGGCATCGGATGCACTGGATCTGGGTTTGCAGGCCCGATTTGTTGCTGTTACCTCGGCTGCCCCGATCATGGCGCTCGACGACGAACCCCAGGTGGCTGCGACGCGTTACGCGGTTCTTGGTGACCCGGTACATCACAGTCGCTCGCCATGGATTCATGCCCGATTCGCAGAGATGACGAATCAGCACATGCGCTACGAGGCGATTCGGGTGCCTGCACCGGATCTTGCGGCCGAGCTCGCCCGACTGGCTGCCGAGGGTTTTGGCGGCGTCAACCTTACGGTTCCCTTGAAGGAACAGGCATTCGCACTGGCTCAGTCAGGCGACTGGGAAGTGTCGGAAAGGGCGCTCGCCGCTGGTGCCATCAATACCCTCCGGCTTGATCCGGAGGGGGGCGTGTTCGCCGACAACACCGACGGGGTGGGACTCGTGCGCGATCTCGAGCGGCTGCTGGGCGGTGCGGGCAGCCTTTCCGATCGGCGTGTGCTGCTTTTGGGGGCAGGTGGCGCGGCACAGGGGGTCATTGGCGCCCTGCGCACGGCCGGTGTGCGTCATATCCGCTGCGCCAACCGGAACTTCGATCGGGTTCGGGCCGTGATGGACCGGTGGGCGTCCATCGATGCAGGTTCGGCCGAGTGGCTCTCGGGGCTTCCGATGGCGCTCCTTGCCTCGCCTCCCGATGCTGCCGGTGTCGAAGCAGAGAGTGACACCTGGCGCCCAGATGACATCATCATCAATGCCACATCGGCAAGCCTCGGGGGTGCGGCGCTCGCGATTCACCCCTCATGGATGAGCCAGGCGCGGCTGGCGCTCGACATGATGTATGCACCCCGCCCCACCGATTTCATGGAGCAGGCCCGTTGTGCGGGTGTGGCCCTTGTGGCTGATGGGCTCGGCATGCTCATCGAGCAGGCAGCGGAGGCATTTTTCGTCTGGCGCGGGCAGCGACCCGAGACCGCTTCGGTCCTGGCCGAATTGCGGCTACAGTTGACGTCAGCGCCGGGTCACTGACGACCGGCACGGCCCACCACTCGTGCCAGGCAGACCATGACCGATCTTGCCCAATCCGCCAGCACCCCGATCCGCGACCACGAGGCTGCACAGGTCGCGCTCGCCGAGGTCCAGGATCTGCTTGCCCGGCAGAAGCTCGAGACAGAGGTCGTGCATCGTGAACAGCACACGGTCGGTGCCGAGCGTCAGGCACTGGTCGAGCAACTGGTTGCGAAACAGCAGAACGCTGCCCTGCAAGCGCGTCTGGACCGACTCCATCCGGCTGACATCGCCTACATTCTCGAAGCACTCCCTCGCGAAGAGCGGCTCATCATCTGGGATCTGGTACGCGCAGATCGTGACGGCGAGATTCTCGTCGAGGTGTCGGACGCAGTGCGAGAGACCCTCATCGCGTCGATGGACCGTGAGGAGCTCGTGGCCGCGGTTGAGACTCTCGACACCGACGACCTGGCTGCGATTGCACCGGATCTTCCCGAAGAGGTCGTTGAGGAAGTCAGCGAGGGTCTCACCATCGCCGAGCGCGAGCAGTTGCGCGCAGCCATGTCGTATCCGGAGGGAAGTGTGGGTGCGCGCATGGATTTTGAAATGGTGACCATCCGTGACGATGTGAGTCTCGAGGTGGTGCTGCGCTATCTGCGGCGATTCGACGAGTTGCCCGATCACACGGATCAGGTGTTCGTGGTGGATCGCAAGGACCGTCTGCAGGGGGCCCTGCCGATTTCCCGACTTTTGGTGCACGAGCCCGAGACCCTCGTGCGCGAGGTGATGCTCAGCGGGATCATGACCTTGCGCCCCCTTGATGATGTACGTGATGCCGCCCAGGCCTTCGAGCGATACGACCTGGTGTCGGCCCCGGTACTGGATGACCGGGGACGCATGCTGGGGCGTCTCACCGTCAATGAGGTGGTGGACGTGATTCGAGAAGAGGGCGAGTCGGACGTTTTCGCGCAGGCAGGTCTGCGCGAAGAGGAGGACCTCTTCGCCTCGGTCTGGGAATCGGCACGCAATCGCTGGCTGTGGCTCGCGCTCAACCTGTGCACCGCCTTCTTCGCCTCACGCGTGATCGGTGCATTCGAGGGCACCATCGAGCGCGTGGTCGCGCTGGCCGCCCTCATGCCGATCGTGGCTGGTATTGCGGGCAATTCGGGCAACCAGACCATGACCCTCTTCATCCGATCGATTGCGCTGGGGCAGGTCAATGCGAAGAATGCGCCGCGACTGGTCATCAAGGAACTGGGAATTGCTTGCCTCAACGGCCTTGTTTGGGGTTCGATCGCCGGCGCCTTTGCCTGGTGGTTGTACAGCGATACCGATCAGGGTCGGCTCCTCGGATTCACCATGATGCTGGCCATGCTGCTGAATCTCCTGATTGGCGCACTGATCGGCATTCTGGTGCCGTTGACCCTACAACGGATCGGTCGCGACCCGGCCCTGGGTTCATCGGTGCTGCTGACCTTCAGTACGGATTCGATGGGGTTTTTCATCTTTCTCGGTCTTGCCAGTATCCTCTTTGCCTGAGGCCGGTCCATGTTCATCTCTGTCGTCGCTGTTACCGCCGTCATTGCAGCAGCCATCGGGGGTCTCATCGGCCTGCTTGTCGCTGCGAGCCGCAATGCTGCCGTCCGGCAGAGGATCAGCGACGAACTGGCTGCTGCCCGCATGCAGGCTGCAGCGGAGGTGGCAGGCCTGAAAGCCGAACTGGCGGCAGAGCGCAGCCACGGTGCCGAGCGTCTGCAACTCCTGATGCAGGCGCGTGAGGAACTCGCGCTTCAGTTCAAGACGCTCGCAAACGACATTCTTGAAGAAAAATCGCGTCGATTCACCGAGCAGAACCGCATCAGTCTGGAACCCCTGCTCGAGCCCCTTCGCACCCGGCTGTCGCAGTTTCAGAGCAAGGTTGAAGAGGTGTATGTTCAGGAGGGCAAGGATCGCTCCGCACTCGCACGACAGGTGGAGCAACTCGTCGAGGCCAATCGTCTGCTCAACGAGGAGGCCAGGCACCTGACCGATGCGCTCAAGGGATCGAGCAAGACCCAGGGGTACTGGGGCGAGATGATTCTGGAGAAAGTTCTCGAGTCAGCCGGTCTGCGCAAGGGCGAGGAGTTCTCGGTTCAGCAGAGCCACACGACCAGCGACAACAATCGCCTCCAGCCCGATGTGGTGATTCATCTGCCGGAGGATCGGCATCTGGTGGTGGATTCCAAGGTGTCTCTGTTGGCGTATGAAGCCTTGTCATCCGCGCAGAGCGATGAGGCCAGGGAGGTCGCGACACGGCAGCATCTGGAATCGGTGCGCAGGCATATCAAGGGGTTGTCGGAGAAGTCTTATCAGGATCTTTACGGTCTTCGATCTCTTGATTTTGTGATCATGTTCGTTCCCGTCGAGCCGGCGTTCATGGCGGCGATCACGCACGACCGTACCCTGTTTACCGATGCATGGCAGCGCAATGTGCTGCTCGTGAGTCCATCGACATTGCTGTTCGTGGTGCGCACGGTGGCGCATCTGTGGCGCCAGGAGGCGCAAACCCGTAACGCTCAGGAGATCGCGCAGCGCGGTGCGGAGCTCTATGACAAATTTGCCGGCTTTGCCAAGGATTTCGAAACGCTCGGTGTGCGCATCCGCCAGGCACAGGAGGAGTTCGATTCGGCTCAGAGCAAACTTGCGAGCGGCCGCGGCAATCTGATTCGACAGGCTGAAAAGCTCCGCGAGCTCGGTATCAAACCTTCGAAAGGAATCCCGTCTTCTTTGCTTCAGCACAATGAGTCTGACGCATCCTCATCGTCGGTACCTCCCGCTATCTGAGCGGCGGTGTCACGCAGCAGACGTGCCGGTCAGGGTTGGCGTGTCCTTCGCATGAGCCGATGAGGGATGCCTGCCTCATCGAAGACCGGCCCCTCCGCCCGAAAGCCAAATCGTTCGTAGAACGCCAGTGCGTGGCATTGCGCATGGAGGTAGCTCGCCTGCAATCCTCGTCGATCGGCTTCTTCCAGCAGTGCCTTCATGACGGCAGCGCCCCATCCCTGCTGCCGGAATGCGCCAAGCACAGCCATGCGACCGATGCGGCCATCGGGGCACAGGCGGCCAGTCGCCACGGCCTGCCCATCCAGCACGGCAACCACATGCAGGCTGAGGTCATCGAGTTCGTCGACTTCCTCCTCGGCGGGTACTTTCTGCTCTTCGACAAACACGGCCCAGCGTATGGGCAAGGCACGGGGCCTCAGTTCCTGCCAGCTACCAGAGATCAGCTTGGGGGGGTGTGTCCCGTGTGTGCTGGCGTTGTGATGTTCGTCCGACATGGGGTATCCGGGAGTTGGCGTCGCGGGTTCGGACCATGATGATCACTCAGTACCATCGAGAAGTGAAGCGGGCGCGACACGCAGCCCGTTCTGGAGGTCAGACTGCCGGGAAGCCTCCACCATGGCCAGAATCTCCGCTCCATAAGCCGCATCGAAATCGGGTTGTGCTGCACCGGCGATGAGATCGGCAAAGCGGTCCAGTTCATCCGAAAACATGTTGGATACCGGAATCTCCAGAGTCTGGGCTGCTGCGGGCGACTGTCCATGCCGACGCAGTTTCAGCGAGGCGCCCTCATGCAGGCGACCCGCATCGCCCCAGCGCGTCTGATCGATGTCATAGCGCAACATTCCCCGGGTACCGATGACGCATACATCGAAGACCCCGGGAGATGTCCACGAACTGGTGATTGTGCCCAATGCCCCCGAGTTGAATTTCATATTGATCAGCCATTGGTCCTCCACTTCGGCAGCGGTGGGGGAGCGATGCGCAGACATCGCACTGATGGACTCGACCCGCCCTCCGAGATGACGCAGCACATCGAACTGATGAATCGCGATCTGACTCAGCGGCCCGCCAGGAGCCCTGTCCTGGTACCAGCGCCAGTCATCGGGCGTCAACTGCAGAGCCCGCTCGTTGGCAAATGTTCCCGAAATCATGCAGATATCGCCCAGTTCTCCGGCATCGATGAGCTTGCGCATGACCTGTACCCCGGCAAGCAGCTTCGCGCAGTGGCCGACAAAGACATGGACGCGAGATCCGGCCAGCCTGTGCTTCAGCACGAGGGCCTCGCTCAACCGGTGGGTGATCGGCTTTTCAATGAACACATGTTTGCCTGCATCGATGCATGCCAAGGCGTAGTCAAGATGAAGTTCATTGGGTACGGTAAGCACGATGCCATCGATCGCGGAATCCTCCAGCAGATCCTGGAATCGCGCGGTGGATGGAATCCCAAACGTCTCGGTGAATACGGCACGCGTCGCCGGGGATCGGCTGTGGGCGCGTGTAATCGAAACCCGGTTCGATTCCCTGCTGGCGCGGGTCAGCACCCCCGCCCATTTGCCCAGGCCGACGATACCGAGATTGGGCATCTTAGAGACCACCGGAGCCGCTTATGCTCACTCCACCGCAGACAAAGAGCGTCTGCCCGGTGATGTAGCCGTTGCGATCATCCAGAAAGAATGCGGCTGCGTTGGCTACTTCATCGAGGGTGCCAAGACGGCGAACCGGAATGCTTTGAATCACAATCTGCCGCTTTTCGCTTCCGACTGGATGTCCGTTGTCGAACAGCGCTGTGGCCACCGGTCCAGGCGCGACACAGTTGACGGTGATTCCATCGGCAGCGACCTCCAGGCTGAGGTTGCGTGTCAGACCGATGAGTGCGGATTTCGATGAGGAGTATGCGATGCGCTGGGTCTTGCCCAGAACGGCTCGTGACGACATGTTCACAATGCGCCCGAAACCGGCTGCCTTCATGGACGGCAGGAAACCCTGGATCAGTCGGATCGCGGCTTTGACATTGAGATTCCAGACAACATCGAGATCCTCCTCCGTCACGGACACGATATCGCCGGGTCGGTTGGCCCCGGCGTTGTTCACCAGATATCCGACTGGATGACGCGCTCTGACCGAGGCCACCGCAGCATCGATCGCTGCTGGCTCGCTCAGATCGACCTCTACAAACTCAATCAGACCGCGGCCGAGCGACCCCAGATTTGGCGGCGGACGCCGCTGCATCGTGATGACGGTATGGCCGTCGTTTGCGAGACGTTCGGCGATCGCTGCGCCAATGCCGCTGCTCGCCCCCGTGACAACGGCGGCAGCCCTGGCAGATACGGCGCGACTCATAGATAGTCGATCTTCTTCCAGTCGCCAGGATTCACCGACACAACACTCTTGCTTTTTCCGGATCGGCGATCTGCATAGACCCGCCCCTCCTTCATCACCACCTGGACGCGGGATTTCTCCTGAAGGCAGGTGATGTCCTGAGTGGGATCACCATCAATGGCGAGAATATCGGCGAACTTTCCTGATTCGATACTGCCTATGTCACGTTCCATATGAACCGCTTTTGCGCCGTTGATCGTTGCGGTCTGCAGCGCCTCCATCGGACTCATGCCCAGTTCCACATAGATACCAAGCTCTCGGGCATTGGTACCCATTTCGGGATCGAAGCCCATATCCGTGCCCATGGCGATCTTGACACCCGTACGGTGCATACGCTGGAAAGTTTCGAAACAACTGGGCTGAATCGATTTCATCTTGTTGATGACAAACATGGATGTACCCTGTAGCCGCCGCATCTCGATCGCGTGGTCTGTCCGATGCAGCAGGGTGGGCGTCATATAGACACTGGAGGCCGCGATCTCATCCGCGGTCTCCTGATCCGAAAACACCATGTGTTCGATCGTATCGGCTCCGGCCTTGAGCGCCATCTTCTGACCGTTCGGTGTAAAGCAGTGGACTGCCGCAATCTTGTGGAAGGCATGTGCCTCATCCACGATGGCATCGATCTCCTCCTGGGTCATGTTGCGGATATCGGGCTCCTCCTTGTCGGTTCCGCCGCCTCCAGTGGCACAGGTTTTCACGACATCACAGCCGACCAGAAGATTCTGTCGTGCCAGCTTTCGAAGCTCCCAGGGACCATCGGCTGTCTGGAATCCGAAGCGTTGCATGGCCCGCGGATTGATCAGATCCAGATGTGATCCGGTGATCGATGTGAATCCCCCGATCAGCATTCGGGGACCCTCGATGATGCCCGCGTTGATCGAATCACGAATGGCACACAGATGACCCGTGAGAAGTCCGCGACTCGATGCCAGACCGAGATCCCGGAGGGTGGTGAATCCCATGTCAAAGCACAGTTGCGCGTGAAATAGACCATACATCTGCTGCAACTCGGGCGTGATCTCCCACTGCGCGACCCGGTAGTTGTGAAAGGTCAGGCAGTTGAACATCATGGTGTGAAGATGACAGTCAATCATGCCGGGCATCAGTGTCAGGCCAGAGCAGTCGATCACCTCCGCGCCGTCGGGAACATGCAGATCCGCAGCGGAACCGACTTCGCTGATGCGTCGTCCATCGAGCCGGATCACAGGCTCGTTGATGACGGTGCCGCGGACCACATCGATCAGTCGGGCTCCCTTGATGTATCGGGTCGCGCCCTGCGGCTCTGGTTGAACGAACTTCGTGTAAGTGGTGGCCATACAAGACTCCTGGTGCAAAAAAGGGGAGGGATCAGGCTGAGGTCTGTCGGCTGCTGAATGCCTGTGCCATGCGAAGAAAGTTCTGATAGGCCGCCGGATCGATCGGGGGGGCGGTCCCGCGCACGATCGGTATTGGCAGGTCAAGGGTACGCAGCGAAGCCTCGAAGCTCTCCTTCATCGGCCCGTGCGATATCACGACGAATCGTGAGTCCCGATCGTCACTCGGCCACGATGGCAGTTGTACCGGTTCGTGAACAATCGTTTGCGCCGCGTGAATGGCCAGCGGTTGACCCTCCACATTCAGAATGGCTTTCAGGCGCAACAATCGTTCGCCCTTCATTGTTGCAAGCAGGTTCAGCCAGGCCGTCATGTTGGCGGCGGCGATTTCGCCAGGGCGTCGTAACGAAAATGTCTCGATTGCTGAATCCCCGGTGCGCGATTTCAGTTGCGGCTGACGAAAGAGGCTCCCATCGGCTGCGTATCTTTCGCCCTGTTCGATCCATTTCATGAAGTCACGCCGCTCATGACTGTCGTCGCGAAGAAGAATGTCGGCAGGTTGCAGATCTGTCGGATGACCATGATCCGAATGAACCTGACGGCCTCCCGGGTTGAGGTGTCGAAGACGGGAGCGCAGGAGTTCGAGATCCTGCGGGTCGGCAACGAGATCTGACTTGCTGATCAGCAGCAGATCAGCCACTGCGGCCTGACGCACCGCCTCGAGATGACGGTCCAGTTGACCGCTGCCATGAACGCCATCGATCAGTGTGATGACCCGGCCGAGTGCAAATCGCCCTGCGAGATCCTCGTCACAAAGAATGGTCTGAATGATGGGGATCGGATTCGACAGACCGGTGGTCTCGATGACGATGTGATCGAACGCATCGAATTCTCCTCGTGCACGTCGTTCCATGAGATCGGATAGCGTCTGGACCAGGTCTCCGCGTACCTCGCAGCACAGACAGCCACCTTCGACCAGAACAATGTTTTCAACCGGTGTTGCGATCAACTGGTGATCAAGTCCGATGTCACCGAACTCGTTGACCACAACGGCAATCTTCTCCTGCATCGGCTGGGCAAGGAGCCAGTTCAGAAAGGTGGTCTTTCCCGAGCCGAGAAATCCGGTGATCACAGAGATGGGTATGTCGCTGCTGGTGCGCATCGGTTTGATCTCGAAGGGTGAGTGTGCTCAAACGATAGTGGCCGCGATATGGAAGGGCAAGTCGTTTGTGTTTATGGTTGTGATAAGTCGCAGTAATTCATAGACACCATCAATTAAAAAAATGAAAAATTTTTATTTGATCTATTCGATGGTGCGGCGTAGTTTGCGCGGAAAGACGCGTATAACAACATGGGAGACTTCATGCGGCATCTATTCGCTGGCATGGCCTGCGCTTTCGGGCTCGTGCTCGGTTCTCTTCACTCGGATCCGCTCGCAGCTCAGGACTATCCGTCCCGGCCGATTCGCCTGGTCATCCCTTTCCCCGCTGGCGGCGGTGCGGACTTCATGGGCCGCGAAATCGGCAGGGAACTTGCTGCGATACTGAAGCAGCCCGTGGTCGCGGAAAATCGCGCAGGTGCTTCGGGAATCGTCGGTTCACAACATGTCGCCCAGAGCAAGCCGGACGGCTACACCTTGCTTCTCGGTACAACCGGCACGCATTCCACCAATGTGGCCACGATACCCGGCATCGCATATCACCCCCTTCGTGACTTCACCACGGTTGCCATCTTTGCCGATGCGCCATTTCTGCTGTGTGTGAACCCATCGGTCCCGGCCGCAAACCTGCAGGAACTTGCGGTGTTTGCCCGACGCCAACCGGGCAAGCTGACGCACGGCTCATCGGGAAATGGGAGCTCGGCGCATCTTGGATTCGAGGCGCTCAAAAGCGCCCTTGGAATTGACGTGACTCATGTCCCTTACAAGGGTCTGCCGCCCGCCATGGTCGACACCATCGGCGGGCAGATATCCATGACCATGGATTCCATTCCCAGTGCGACCCCGCATATCCGCTCGGGTAGGGTGCGCTGCCTGGCCACCGGAGGATCACGGCGTTCGCCGGTATTCCCGGAGATACCGACAATCAGTGAGTCTGGTGTGCCAGGTTTTGTGATTGGTTCGTGGTACGGACTTTTCGCTCCGAAGAGCCTGCCTGCGGGTGTGCTGGACAAGCTTGCCTCATCGGTTCGATCTGCTCTTGCAAGCGATGATTTTCGTGCCGCTCTGATGCGTGTGGGAGCCGATGCCATGCCGATGACGCCAGCGGAGTCTGCCGCCTTTCTGGAGGCCGATATGGCGCGCTGGGTCAAGGTGGCCAACGATCTGAACATCCGGGTGACGCCCTGAGGGGAAGGCCATGTCGCTCATTATTTCCCGGGTTCGTGCGATAGCCGTTTCATTGCCGTTGCGCAAGCCGATGCACATGGCGGGCGTTCGAATCACGCACGCGGAAAATCTTCTCGTGTGTATTGAGACCACCGGAGGGCTGCGTGGCTGGGGAGAGGCCGCATCGGCCCCCACCATGACGGGCGATTTTCTTCCCTCCATGGTCGCGGCAGTCGAGCGCGGAGCCGCACCGCGTCTGGAGGGCAGGGATGCGCGTCGTTATGCCGCACTGATGACGCAGATTCATGCAGGTATGCATCGCAACACCGGAGCCAAGGCGGCTGTCGAGTGCGCGCTACTCGATCTTGTCGGCCGTCATTACGGTGTGCCTGTGCATGTCCTGCTCGGGGGTGCACTGCGCGAGACCGTTTCGCCCATGGTGCTTCTTGGCAATGAGAGTCCCGAGGCAGATCTTGTCGAGGCTGTTCGCAAGCGCGCCGATGGTGTGGGTTTCTTCAAGATCAAGGTGGGCGTGAAGTCCATGGCGGACGAAGTCCGCAACACGCTGGCGCTGCGTCGCGAACTCGGACCGGATGTTCTGCTGTGTGCCGACGCAAACATGGGCCTGACCGCGGCGCAGACACGGGCCTACTGCGCGGGCGTTGAACAGGCCGGACTGCTGTTTTTCGAGCAGCCGCTGCGCAGCGATACGCTCGAGGAGATGTCGGCTCTGGCCCGTCAGGTGAGCATTCCCATGTGTGCCGATGAATCAGTGGGAAGCGTGTCGGATATCGCTGCTCTGCAGCGCGTTGGTGCCATTGCGGGGGTCAATCTAAAGACCATCAAGCTGGGTGGGATGACACAGGTGCTGCGGGCCGGCGTCTTCTGTCAGCAACACGGCTTGTCGATCAATCTCGCGGGAAAGGTTGCCGAGTCGAGCATCGCGGGCTCCTCGATTCTGCATCTGGGTGCCGTCGTGCCCAACCTTGACTGGGGAATCAGCATGACCAATCACTATCTTGCCGAGGATCTGGTGCGTGAACCGCTCGCATCTGCCTGCGGTGCACTGCATATCAATGACCTTCCCGGTCTCGGCATCGATGTCGATGATGCTGCCGTGGACCGCTTCACGTTGCGTTGAGCCCAAGGAGTCGCCATGCAGATTGAACCACTGCCAGCCTGTCTCGGAGCTGAAATCCGCGGCCTGGATCTTCACGCCGCACTGCCGGAAGACGAGATGCGCATGCTTCGGCAAGCGTATCTCGATCACCTGGTGCTGGTGATTCGCGATCAGCAGATTGGCGACATCGATCTCGTTCGTCTGGCACGCGGATTTGGTGAACTCATGATGCCGCCAGCGAGGCATGAGCGCGCGAGCGTTCAGGAGAGCGATGCTCCGCCGGAGATCACTGTGGTGTCGAATGTAAAGCGCAATGGCGTACCAATCGGTGAGCTCGGCGATGGCGAGGTCGTCTGGCACAGCGACTATTCCTTTCGCGACGTGCCGGGCGGTATGCGCATCCTGCACGGAGTTCAGATTCCGCCGCCCGAAGCCGGCGGCAATACGCTGTTTGCCAACATGTATGCCGCATTTGATGATCTTCCCGACGATCTTCGTCAGATTGCTCTGACATCCGCGATCAAGCACGATGTGGCCTACGACACGAACCGTTCGCTGCGCATGGGCGCGCGCCCCCCTGAAGACCTGGCCAGCGGTCCGGGTCCGGTACACCCTGTGGTGTCCACACATCCCGAGACGGGTTGCAACGCACTTTTCCTTGGTCGGCGCATGGCCCACTATGTGATGGGTCGATCGGTCCGGGAGTCCGAGGAGATCCTTGACGCGCTCTGGGAGCACGCCACGCGTGATGCCTATACCCTTGAGCACCAGTGGCGACATGGGGATATCGTCATGTGGGATAACCGGTGCACACTGCACAAGCGAGGTCCCTTTCGCAGTGATGTCGACCGGATTCTCCATGCTGCTCAGGTAGTCGGACACCGACCCTTCATGGCGGCCGACGCGGCCCGACGATTGCCCCATCCCAGAGCGCGTCTCGCTACCGCGCATTGATCAGCCGCTCCATACCCCTTCTGTTACAGAGAGAGATTGATCATGATGCGCATCTGGGGTCGCAAAGCGGCCTTCAATGTTCAGAAAGTGCTCTGGTGCGCTGATGAACTCCAATTGTCATATCAGCAGATCGATGCCGGTCAGCATTACGGTGTGGTGCGCGATCCCGACTTCCTGGCAATGAATCCGAACGGCAGGATTCCCGTGATCGAGACCGATGGTTTCGTGCTCTGGGAATCCAACGCAATCGTGCGCTATCTCTGTTGCAGGGATCCGTCACACCGTCTGGCAGGCGCCACGGCCGAGGAGGTCGCAGATGCCGATCGCTGGATGGATTGGATGGCTACCACGGCCTACTATCACGCTTTCCGCAACTACTACCTCTTCCACGCCCGCACACCCGAGGCAGACAAAACGGCCGAGCGCACACACACCGTTCTGACTGACGTGATTGGTCATATGCGGGTGCTCGACCAGCATCTTCGCGGTCGTGATGTCATGTGTCGAGACCGCTTTTCGATGGCCGACATTCCGATCGGGGTGATGGTCGATAAATGGGTGCGTATCGATCGTGGCCTCTCGGGCCTCGACAACATTGCCCGATATCACCAAACCCTGCTCAAGCGCCCGGCTTTTGTACAACGGGTTGCCGATATCGCTCTGGATGCCGTCTGAAAAGGAGAACCTCCGAATGTCACTGTCCATCATCTCCCGTCGTGTCTGTCTGTGCACTCTGGCGCTTGGCACATTGCTGGCTGCATCATGGCCTGCGGCGGCTCAGGACTCCTACCCCTCCAAGCCGGTCAAGATCATCGTTCCGTTTCCAGCCGGCGGTGCGCTCGATTCTCTGGCGCGTGCGATTGCCGAACCCCTCAAGGATCGTCTCGGTCAACCGGTGGTGGTGGAGAATCGTCCCGGAGCGGGTGCACGGCTGGGTGCCGAATTTGTCACCCGTGCGCCGGCCGACGGTCTGACGTTGCTGGTCGCCACGCCCGGTCCGATTTCGGTCGCACCCTCCCTCATCAAGGGGCTGAGTTACTCACCCGCGAAAGACCTTCTCGCGGTATCTCGCACGTCAGAGATCATCAATGTCATGGTTGTGCCCAGCAACCGCGGAATATCGAGTGTCTCGGATTTTCTCGCCTGGGCTCGAAAGCAGAAGAACCCGATCCGTTTCGGCACATCCGGGCTTGGTTCGGCAGATCATCTCGCCGGTGAGTTCTTTCAGCAGGTCACCGGAATCCGCATGGTGCACATTCCCTACAAGGGTGGTGGCCCGGCCATGATCGATCTTGCTGCGGGTGACATTGATGTCAGCTTCACCACATACGCGGCGGCCAGTGCCGTACTGGCTGCCGAGAAGATCAAGGCCATCGCGGTGGTCACACCGCAGCGTCAGGCGCTTCTTCCCCACCTTCCCGCAATCGGCGAGACCATTCCCGGATTTGGCGTCAGCAACTGGGGCGGTGTCTTCGTTCCGGCAGGAACACCACGCGCCATTCGCGAGCGACTCTTTCGCGAACTGGCGGAGGTCTCCAAGCTTCCCGAGGTCAGAGCGAAGCAGAACAGGGCTGGTCTCGAGATCAGTCTCAGCCGATCGATTGCAGAGTTCGAGTCCGAGATCGCGGAAGAGACTCAGCGCTGGGCGAAGGTGATTTCGGCTGCGGATATCAAGGCCGAGTGATGCGCCAGAGCACGACACGCATCGGCATTGCCGGCCTGGGTCTCATGGGCCAGGCCCTGATGCGACGCCTGCTCGCCAGTGGTGTTGCGGTATTGGGCCATGATGTCGATGATCAGAAGATGGCGGTGTGCGCCACGCTGGGTGGAACTCCGGTCATCGATGTCAGGGATATGGCCGGTCAGGTCGATGCGCTCGTGCTCACGGTTTTTTCCGCGGACCAGGCGATGACCCTGATTCGGACTCTCTCGGCCCGACGCCCCGGTATCGGACAGGACACCGCGGGTTCGATATGCCCTCCTGTCATCAGCCTGATCACGTCGTCGCCGGAGGATGCGCGGCTGATGGCGGATACGGTTCGCGGCGCGGGAGCAGTTTTCATCGAAATGCCGATCTCCGGGTCGAGCGCCCAGTTCGGCCGAAATGAGGCGCTCGGCCTCGTCGCCGCACACACACACGATGTCGCGTCTTGCAACGATGTCCTGGCCCTGATTTGCGCTGAGCGCAGTTTTGTGGGCGATCAGCCCGGCGATGCAGCCTGCGCGAAGCTTGCGGTCAATCTCGCGCTGGGAATCAATCGCGCGGCGATCGCCGAGTCCATGGCACTGGCGACTCGTCTTGGCCTTGATCCGGAGCGTTTCATGGCCTTGCTCAGAACGTCGGCAGCGTATTCCCGCGTGATGGACAGCAAGGGACCACTGTTCGTGAGCCGGGAATTCACTGCACCGCAGAGCCGTGTCGATCAGAGCCTGAAGGATTTCACCCTGATACAGAGTGCGGGACGGCAGGCCGGACTGGCGGTTCCTTTCGCGAGCCTGTACAAGAAAATGCTCGAAGACAACGTGGCGCATGGCGAGGCCGAGCTCGACAATGCCGTCATCTTGCGTGCGATCGAGCGGGCGGCTCTCTGATGATTCGGGTTCACAACTCTTGATGACAATGGAGCGCAACAATGGCATTTCTGGAACAGGTCGCCGTGGTCACTGGTGCTGCCACCGGCATCGGTGAATCGACGGCACGGATTCTTGCGGCAAGGGGTGCTCGCGTCGGGGTGTGGGATATCCACGCAGAGGGCGCGGCTCGGGTAGCTGACGCGATATGCGCCGAGGGTGGTGAGGCGTTTGCCATTGCGGCTGACCTGAACTCATGGGATGAAACCTCACGGCAGATGCAATCGGTTGCGGATCGCTTTGGCCGGCTCGATATCGTCGTTCACAGCGCCGGGGGTTTTCCCAGCTATGTCGGTCTGCTCGATTGCCCTGTCGAGGCGTGGGAGCCCGTGGTCAACTCGAACCTGCGCTCGATGTTCTATCTGCTCAAGGCTGCGGCGCCAGCCATGATCCGAAATCGATATGGCCGATTTGTCACGCTGTCGAGTATGGCTGCACGCAGTGGCGTGAATCCCAATCCGCCCCACTACACGGCTGCCAAGGGAGGTGTGCTGGCGTTGACACGTCAGGCCGCCCGGGAACTCGGGCCGCACGGCATTACAGTGAATGCGGTGGCACCTGCCAATGTTCAGACGCCCCGCACACTGGCAATCCGCTCGGCGGAGCGTATTGCACACATTCAGAAAACCACGCCGGTCGGTCGGCTCGCGGAGCCCGATGAGGTGGCCCATGCCGTCGTCTTTCTCGCAAGCCCCGAGGCCGGCTACGTCACCGGTATCACCATGGATGTCAATGGCGGCGCCACCATGATCTGACGGGCTGGGGGTGTGTCCTGTTCCGATGCGATCGCAATCAGGCCGCTCGCGACCTCGTTTTTCCGTTGCGCCCCTTTTTCGCGGCGGGGCGGAGTTCCGATTCAACGCGCTGGTAAGCGGACCGAAACATGTCAGACAGGATTCGTGCTGCTGGCGAGATGCTCGACGGCGTGCGCGTGATCAGGGCAGCGGTGCGCTTGATGGCTGGCCGAAGCGGCACACTCACCAGGTGGCGGGAGTGAAGCATGGCGCGTTTGGGCATGATCGTGGCAAGCTCGGATCGGGCGACTGTTTCAAGAATTGCGCCAATGGAATTCATCTCCACCGCAATCCGCGGCGACACCAGTGCTTCCATGAAAGCCGCATCGAGCATCTTGCGTGACACATACTCCGTTGTCAGGAGGGCAAGCCCCATGTCCTGCAGCGCACCGAGAGAGACGCTGACCTCCTGCGCGAGGCGGTGTTTCCGCGCAGCGATGATCATCAACTCCTCTTTGAAAAGCGGTTCAAGCGTGAGGTGCTCGATGACGGCGGGGCCGTATGCGATGCCGAAGGCGAGTTCGCCATCGCGAACGCAGCGCTGCAATTCGTCAGTCGGGAGTTCCAGCACCTTGAGTCGGATATTCGGGTACAGGGCGTGAAATGACGCAAGTACCGGTGGCATCAGACTGTCGATGAAAGACGACACCACACCGATGGTCAGGCTGCCGGCCCTCAGCCCCTGGTACTCCTGGATGGCCATGCGACCGCTCTCCACCTCACGAAGCGCGCGGGATGCGAAATCGGAAAAGATTTCGCCAGCACTGGTGAGTCGCACATTGCGCGATGACCGGTCGAACAACTCGCAACCAAGTTCCTCCTCGAGCTGTTTGACCTGATGCGACAGTGTCGGCTGGGTTACGAAGAGTTCCTCGGAAGCGCGGGTAAAGCTTTTCTCCCTGGCGATCGACAGAAAGTATTTCAGGTGACGGAGTTCCATGACGGCCCCTGTTGAATAGACGGTGTTTATCGAAAGAATAACAAAAACATTCTTGATCTATTCAATTCCCGACGATATCGTGAACTTGCATTCCACCCAGATCGGGATCACGCGTGTCACACAGCATCACTCTTCAAAACGTCCATTACGTGTATCGCTCAGAGGGGCGGGAAGTTCCTGCCGTCCATGACGTGTCGTTTTCGGTCGAGGCCGGTCAGTTCGTCTGCCTTGTCGGGCCCAGCGGCTGTGGAAAGACCACCATCCTCAACATGCTGGCCGGGTTCCTTGAAAAGACCTCGGGTGCGATTCTTGTCGGTGGAAAGCCTGCGGAGCAGGCCGCCTCGGATCGTGCCGTGGTTTTTCAGGATTTTGCGCAACTCTTTCCCTGGCGCACGGTGCGCGGCAATGTCGAGTTCGGTCTCGAGATGCGCGGCATTGATGCCCGCCAGCGCGCCGAGACGGCGATGGAGTTTCTGCGGCTGGTGCGGTTGGAGAAGTTCTCCGAGTCGTACCCGCACCAGCTCTCGGGGGGGATGCAGCAACGTGCTGCAATAGCCCGTTCACTGGCATACAACCCGGGCATGCTGCTGATGGACGAGCCCTTTGCAGCGCTCGACGCCATGACCCGTGACGACATGCAGCGCATGCTCACCGATGTCTGGAGTGCCACACGCAAGACAGTCATCTACATTACCCACAACGTTTCCGAGGCCGTTTACCTCGGCGACAAGGTGGTGGTGCTCCGCGCTCATCCCGGATCTGTCAAGCGCATCATCGATATCGACCTTCCCCGTTACCGCGACCCCTTGTCTCCGGAGTTCGTTCACCTGCAGCGAGAGATTCTTGATGTTCTTGCCGCTTGAGACGCGCGTCCGGAGCGCCCATTTCAAAGGAGAACGACCATGAAGCAGCGTCAGCAACAACGCCGCAATCTGCTGGGCGCAGCAGCGGCAGCAGCCTTGTCGCCGGCCATCATCACGCCGGCCTGGGCCCAGTCCTCACCGATTCGGTTTGGTTTTCAGAACACATCGTGGGGATCGATCGGGATGGTCGCCGAGGCCGAGGAGATGTTCAGGAAAGCGGGTGTCACGGTGTCGGTGAATCGTTTCGATTCAGGGAAGGCGGTTCGTGACGCCATGATCGCCGATCGCATCGATATTGGCGTGCTGGGCACCACTCCGTTGATCGTCGGCGTGGCAAAAGGCGAGGTTGCACCGGTGGCTATGGCCATGTACGCAGGGCGCACGAATGCCCTTGTCGCGGGCAAGAGCAGTGGTATCCGGACGGTGGCTGATCTCAAGGGGCGCAAGGTGGGTACCCAGCTGGGCTCAGCAACCGACAATGTGTTTGTGACCAAGGTACTGGCCAAGTTCGGACTCACCAAGAGCGACGTCACCCTGGTCAATACCAAGTTCGAAAATCATGTGGCCGCACTCGCCGGAAAGTCGATTGACGCTTTTGCCGGTGTGGAACCGTTTCCATCAGTCGCGGTAACCGAGGGAATCGGCGTGAGCCTGCTTGATTACGCCGAGTTCGACATGGTGCCGGTGTGGCTCGCGATCAACAAACCCGTTCTGGAGAAGCGACGTGATGCCGTCGTGGCGTTCCTGCGTGGGTGGGTCGCGACAGTCGATCTCTTTCGCAAGAATCCCGATCGGGCATCCACGGTGGTCCAGGACAATTTCACACGCATGGGCTTTACCATCTCGAAAGCAGCGATCACTTCGATGCTCGGCAAGATTGATCCCAGCCCGGACTATGTGCCGGGCCTCGAGGCGTACCTGCGCGAGGAATCCCAACTGCTGATTACCAACAAGCAGATTCCGGCGATGCCCAATTGGGCGCAAATGCTGTCCAATCCCCTGATAACTCAGGCACGCAAGGCCTGATGCCCTGATGACGATGGCGCTGGGTCGTGCGGACTGTCGGGGCTTGAGGCCATGAGGCAGCGTTTGGTCGATGTGCTGCTGGCGCTGATCCCGCTTGCAGTTGCGCTCGCGGCCTGGCAGGCCTTGTCGATGTTCGGCGGATTTCCCGAAAAGCTGGTGCCGGGTATCGACAAGATTGTCGCGACGTTCACGCGGCTGATGCGTGAGGGCATCCTGTGGTCGGCTGCAGTTTCGACGCTGGGCCGCTTGCTTGCGGGGTTTCTCATCTCCGCTCTTGTCGGGGTGGCAATCGGCATGCTCATGGGCCGCTACCGCAAGATCGAGGAGTACCTGCTGCCGCTGATCAGTTTCATCTATCCCATCCCCGGTATTGCCTATGCGCCGCTTTTTGTTCTGTGGTTCGGGCTGGGGGATATACCGTCGGTGCTTCTGATTGCATTCGCATCCAGCTTTCCGGTGATCATGAATACCTGGAAGGGCGTGAGTTCGGTTCGGATGGTCTGGATACGATCGGCCGAGGTCATGGGTGCGCGGTCCCGGGATATCTTCTGGAAAGTGATCATTCCCGGGGCCTTGCCCTTCATCCTGTCGGGATGGCGACTCGGTCTCGCTGCGGCCTGGCGTATTCTGGTCGCGGTAGAGATGCTCATGTCCGTCAAGATCGGTCTCGGATGGCTGATCTTTGGTTCGCAGACATTTCTCAACACGGATGTCATGCTGGCCACCATCGTTCTGATCGGAATCATCGGTGTGCTGCTCGAAAAGCAGGTGTTCGAGCGTATCGAACGCGCCACTGTGATCCGGTGGGGCATGGTGCGTGCATGATGATGCGGGCCCGCGCCGCCGGTTCGGTATCGCGCTCCACGGGATCGTTTTTTCGCGGTTGTGCAGGGATCGCTGTCGCGCTCGTGGTTTGGGAGATCTTCGCGCGTAGCGGCATGTTCTCTGTGTCGCTTACGCCGCCGTTGGGAACCGTGGCTGAACGCCTCATCCTGATGGTGACCGAGGGAACCATCTTTGCCCATACGGCAGTCACGATGTCCCGGGTGGTGCTCGGTCTGGGGCTGGCATTTGCAGTCGCCATCCCCGCCGGGATCATGATGGGAACATCGCGAACAGCCGAGAAGATCTTCGCGCCAACACTCAGTGTGCT
>CAYYDO010000004.1:25533-38888 GCA_964470595.1 uncultured Burkholderiaceae bacterium
CGTTCGCTCGCATGGGTGCCGCTGTTTGTCCTCTGGTTTGGTATCGGCAATCTGTCGACCATTCTGGTTGTGATCTATGCATCTGTCTTTACTCTCGTCTACAACACCTGGACCGGGGTGCGCGCGGTTCAGCCGATCTGGGTCAAATCGGCCAGCATCATGGGGGCTCCCGCGGGCAAGATGCTCCTCAAGGTCATGCTCCCGGGTGCCATGCCCTACATCATCTCCGGTTTGCGAATTGCTTTCGGACGCGCCTGGATTGCCGTTATCGGCGGCGAACTCCTCGCGAGTCCGGATTGGGGGCTGGGCAAGATCATCTTTGACTCCCGAGAGTTCCTCGAGACCGAGACCATGCTCTCGGCACTGGTCTTCATCGGGTTGATCGGAATCGCTGTGGAGAAACTGTTTCTGAAGCCCCTCGAGCGTCGGACGATCCAGCGATGGGGCATGTCCACTGCGTGAACGTATGCCAGCCACTTCTGACATCCTAGATGCCTTGCGATCCGTCGTCGGTTCGGAACATGTCCTGACCGATCCCTCGTCGCAGCAGCGTTATCTCTCGGACTGGTTTGGTCGACAGACAGGTACGGCGATAGCTGTGGTTCGACCGGGCTCTACCAATGAGGTGGCCAGCGTCCTTCAGTGCTGCGCCCGGCATGGTGTGCCTGTCGTTCCGCAAGGGGGGAATACGGGTCTGGTGGGTGGCGCACTTCCCGACAGGAGTGGTCAGCAACTGGTACTCGTGCTTGATCGCATGCGTGCGATTCGCGAGCTGGACGATGTCGGCAAGACCGTCACGGTCGAGGCAGGTCTTGAGCTGGCACATGTTCATGCAGCTGCGCTCGCCAAGGGCCTGGAGTTCCCGCTTAGCATGGGTTCGGAGGGCAGTTGCACCGTCGGCGGCATGCTGTCCACCAATGCCGGGGGAACTGCGGTCCTGCGCTACGGCAATGCACGCGATCTTTGTCTCGGCCTCGAAGTGGTGACCGGCCAGGGCAGGATCTGGCATGGGCTGGGTCGGCTGCGCAAGGACAACACCGGATACGACCTGCGCAATCTCTTCATCGGTGCGGAAGGCACTCTGGGCATCATCACGGCGGCCGTGCTGAAACTGATGCCGCTTCCGAGGGTCCGCATCTCGGCGATGACCCTGATGGACAGTCCCGCCCAGGCCATCACCTTTCTCAAGCATGCCCAGGACCGTCTCGGTTCGATGTTGACAGCATTCGAGCTGATGTCGGCACCCTGCCTGCAACTCGTCGCACATTACTTTCCCCAGATCCAGCAGCCGTTTCAACTGGATGCCTCATCCTATGCGGTGCTCCTGGAGCTGGTCGATTTCGAAAGCGAGGCACATGCCATCGGCATGCTTGAAGGGCTTCTCGAGCAGGCGTTGGCGATGGGGCTTGTTCAGGATGCGGTCATACCGCAATCGCTCGCTCAATCAGACCGTTTCTGGGAGCTTCGCGAGCATATTCCCCTTGCGCAGGTCGAGGATGGCCAGAACATCAAGCATGACGTCTCCTTGCCGATTTCCCGGATCGACCGGTTCATGCATGAGGCCCAGGACACGGTTGCCCGCCATTGTCCTGGCGCGCGGGTCATCGCCTTCGGTCACCTGGGCGACGGGAATCTCCATTTCAATGTTGCGGCTCCTCGCGGTCAGGATGCGATTGAATTCATGCGACGCAAGGACGAGGTACAGCGCATCGTGCACGATCTGGTTCACGAGCTTGGTGGATCGATATCGGCCGAGCATGGCATCGGCAGCATGAAGACGGGTGAACTGATCCGCTACAAGGATTCCGAGGCCGTGGCGTTGATGCGCATGATCAAGACTGCGCTTGATCCGCTGGGCATCATGAATCCCGGCAAGGTGCTGCCTCTCGAGAGCCGATAGTGCGCTGACGCCAGGACTCAGAAGGCCTTGGCCAGCAATCCGAGGCCGATCAGCAGCATCGTCACCGTGATGGCTTTGTCGAACTGACCCTGACTGATGCGTGCACGGATCGCCTGTCCGGCGAAGATGCCGAGCGCGGCCGGAAGCAGCGCCACCGAGGACCAGATCAGATCCTCGGCATGCATCACCCCGAGGCGCGACAGGAATATGGCCAGTGCGAGCCCGCCGATGAAGAAGAGGAAAGCGGCGGTGGCGGCGAAGAAATCCTTTTCCAGCTTCAGGCCGGCCAGATACACCATGACCGGAGGACCGTAAAGTCCGGCGGTCCCTCCGATCACGCCCCCAGTCAGACCGATCAGTGGGCCAAGCCATCTCTGGCGTACCGGAGTGATCACCGAGTCCGGTCGTAACAGTCGCATGGCGGGTTGTACCAGAACGACCAGCCCCATCAACAGATACAGCACGTGCTCGTCGAGACGGATCAGGATCTGTGCGCCTATTCCGACTCCGATGACCAGCCCCAGTGTGAGGGGCCAGAACCTGCGGATGACGCGCGGAAGGTGCCCCCCTTGCACCGACTGCCAGATGTTTGTGATGAAAACCGGCACGGTCAGCATCACCAGCGCCTGGGGTACGCTCATGAAGAAGGCCAGTGTGGGCATCGCGATCAGGGGCAACCCGACGCCAAGCGCGCCCTTCGAGAGTCCGCCCAGGAACAGGCCCACGGCGCTCCCGGTCAGTGCCAGCGTCGACAGAGATGCGGGATCAAAAGAGCTCAGATCCGGCCCTCAGCCCCGCACGAAACTGCCACTCTTGCCCCCGTGCTTCTCGAGCAGGCGGATATCGGTCATGACCATTCCGCGGTCGACGGCCTTGCACATGTCATAGATGGTGAGCAGACCCACCTGGACGGCAGTCAGGGCTTCCATTTCGACGCCAGTCTTGCCGGTAACCTCGACGGTGGCCGTGCATCGCACCTCCGAGAGGCCTGCTTCCTCGACCAGTTCGAAATCGACGGCCACTCTGGAGAGCATCAGGGGATGGCAAAGGGGAATCAGGTCAGCGGTCTTTTTTGCTGCCTGAATCGCAGCGATCCGGGCC
This sequence comes from uncultured Burkholderiaceae bacterium, assembly GCA_964470595.1. Lineage (GTDB taxonomy): Bacteria > Pseudomonadota > Gammaproteobacteria > Burkholderiales > Burkholderiaceae_A > Lacustribacter. The sequence continues at coordinate 28,535 of CAYYDO010000004.1, forward strand.
ACACCGATCACGTCGCCTTTGCGCGCATCACCTTGCCGGATCAGTCTCAGGGTCTCCGCCTGCATGCGGATCGTGCCCGATGCAATCGCCTGGCGTCGACTGTCGTTCTTGTTGCCCACATCGACCATATGCGCCTGGCCTGCGGAATCAAAATGTGTGAATCCGGTCATAGACCATATGATAGAGCGTATGGCTTTCCGTTTTCAGTACAAGACCCGCCGCATCACTGCGCTGCTGACTGCCGTCTCGCTGACTCTCTCCACCATGTCACCCGTATCGGCGCAATCGCGATCGCGCGGTGTGGACAACCTGCCAGCGCTTGGTGAGGCTTCGGTCGACGAACTCAGCCCTGCTGCAGAGCAGCGTCTGGGCGATCAGATTTATCAGGAGTTCACCCGGCTTGGCGTGGTGTTTGACGATCCCGAAGCCACCGACATCCTCGCTGCCCGTGCCGAGAGGCTGCTGCATGCGGCACAGACCCTGGGTCACAGCGAGGTCGGCCGTCCGTTCCGGTTTTTCATGGTGCGCGATCCGTCGATCAATGCCTTTGCTCTGCCCGGGGGTTACATTGGCATTCATACCGGTCTGATCACCGCCTCCGACCGTGAGGACGAGGTCATGTCCGTGCTCTCGCATGAAATCGGTCACGTCACGCAGCGGCACATTGCCCGCATGTTCGGGCAGCAGCGGCAATCCAGCGGGGTGATGATGGCCGCCATGTTGCTTGCAGTGCTCGCTGCCGGAGCCCGATCCGCCGATGGCGCGATGGGCGCGATCACCCTGGGTCAGACATTGGCTGTTCGCGAGCAGATGGCGTTCTCCCGTGATGCCGAGCGTGAGGCCGATCGGGTCGGGCTGCAGATTCTCACCGAGTCCGGATTCCATCCCCAGGCCATGTCGTCCATGTTTGAACGTCTCAGTCAGGCGGGGCGTCTCTACGACAACAATGCGCCGGCATATCTTCGTTCCCACCCTCTCACCACCGAGCGCATAGCCGATGTCCAGTCACGATTGCAGAGCGACCCGGACATTCTCAACGCCCTGCGACAGCGTCCCCCTGCAGTCAATTCCAGAGCCTATGACTGGCTGCGCGCGCGCCTCATGGCGCAAGCCGACAGTCGGGTCGATGGCTTGCGCAGATCAAGACAGAAGTTCGAGATGGCGCTTCAGGAATCGCGGCCTCCCCTTCCGGACTCCGCTTTGCATTACGGCCTTGCCTGGGTGGCCCTGGCTCAGAGGGATTTTGTCGGGGCGAGACAGCACGCTGCCCAGGCGGAATCATCCGTGCGCACCGCGCAAGGCCTGACCGAAGTCGAGCCTCTTCTCGTTCACCTGAATCTGCGAATGGCCATGGCTGATTCCAGCATGACGGATCATCGTCGTACGCTCGAAACTCTTGCCGATGCCGCTGCAGCGCGGGCGCCCCAGTCGCGAGCTGTGATGCGTGCCGCCGTCGAGGCCCGGCTGATGGCAGAAGCCTCTCCGGATATCACCGCGCAACTGGCCCGCACGCTCACGCAAACATGGCCATGGGATCCCCAGTCATGGAGTCTGCTCGGCCGTGCAGAGGCTGCCCGCGGCATGCGTACTGCCCAGCATGCCGCGATTGCCGAGCAGTACGCACTCGCTGGTGCATACCCGGCAGCGATCGAGCAACTCATGCTCGCCCGCACGGCAGGCGATGCCGACTTCATCACACTCTCGAAGATCGATGCCCGTCTGGCCGTGCTGCGCGGCCATTTGCGTCGCGAGCAGATCGAGCGCGAGCGATCCGGCGGGCGCTGATCACCCTCGGGCTGGCACCGTCGCCGGCATCAGCGGAAGATGACCGTGCGTCCCCCGTTGAGCAGGATCCGCTGCTCCGCATGCCATTTCACTGCCCGCGCCAGAACCCGGGATTCGATGTCAGCACCAATCAGGCTCAGTTCCTGTGCATTGAGCGAGTGATCCACCCGCTCGATATCCTGTTCGATGATCGGCCCCTCATCCAGATCTGTCGTGACATAGTGCGCTGTGGCTCCGATGATCTTGACGCCCCTGGAGTGGGCCTGGGCATAGGGTCGTGCGCCCTTGAAGCTCGGCAGAAAGGAGTGGTGGATATTGATCGCCCTGCCTGCCAGCGCAGCACACAGCTGTGGGGAGAGAATCTGCATGTAGCGGGCCAGGACCAGCAGATCGGCTCGGCTCGTTTCAAACAACTGCAGGATGTCGGCTTCCTGCTCGGCCTTGTTCCCGGCATGCACTGGAAGAAAGTGAAACGGCAGGTCATGGTGCCGCACCAGTGATTCGAAATCCTGGTGGTTCGAGATGACGCCGACGAGCTCGATATTCAGCTGGCCATTGGCGCAGCGGAACAGCAGGTCGTTCAGGCAGTGTCCATGGCGTGAGACAGCAATCATCACGCGCGCACGGCGGTTTGCAAGGGTCAGGCGCCAGGTCATGCGCAGACTTTCGGCGAGGGGTCGGAAGGCCTCGGCAAGTTCGTCTTCCTTCAGTGGAATATCGAAATGCAGGCGCAGAAAGAACAGATGCGTCTCGTCGTCGCCGAACTGCGCCGAATCGATGATGTTGCCTCCCCGTTTGAAAAGAAACTCCGAGACCCGGTAGACGATGCCTTTGGCATCAGGACAGGCGATGGTGAGGACATAGGCGTGTGAATCGTTCATGGTGTGCTCGGATCATCGAAGCATTGCAGGACGTGCTGAGGAAGAATGTCCCTCAGGCAGGCAGTGGTGCCCAGAGGGCATGTGCGCGCGAAGCAAGGGCTGCAGGACAGCCCCAGGGTGACCACACGGGCGTGTGGCGAATGCGGTGGGGTATGCCGGGGATCGGTCGATCCAAAGATGGCGACCACCGGAACATCCAATGCCGCTGCGGCGTGCATCAGCCCGGAGTCATTGCTGACTGCCCGACCGGCGCGAGCGAGCATCGCAAATGCCTCGAGCAGTGTGGTCGCGCCGCAGAGGTTGCGCAGTCGGTCACCAGGATCTCGGCCGAGTCGCGCCACCGCCATGGCACGCAGCGATTCGCCCAGGGCGGCATCCCTGGGTCCTCCAAGCACAATCACGCTGCGGTCCCCCCGATCGGTGATCGTCCCGGGCAAGCCGAGCCAGGCGGCAGCGACTTCGGCAAATCTCTCGATTGGCCATTGTTTCGCCGGACCATATTCCGCGCCCGGGCACAGGGCCAGCAGTCCCGGATCGGGTGAGCCTCTGAGGGCCGGGTCCGCGATGGCCATGCGGGGACGGTCCTGACCCATGGCATCGATATCTTGCGGCCCTGGCGGGTCATCAGCCAGCTGAAGATAGTGGGCGACCATGTCCGGGCGATGTCCATCAGGTCGCGGTGGATCGCGCACATCATGCAGCAGGAGACTGCGCGCCTCGCCACGCATTCCACGCCGCTGATCGATACCAGCCCACCAGGGAATCAGCGCCGATTTCAGCGAATTGGGCAAGACCACGGCCAATGCGTACTGCCCACTCAGGTTTCGCGCAATCTGACGTCTCAAGCCCCATTGGAGCTTCCCGTGAACGAAGGGTGCCGTGATCACACGTCGTACGTCGGGCGAGCACCGGTACACCGCCTCGACGGCAGGCACGGCCAGAACATCGATATGGCCCCGGTCTTTTGCCAGTCGGGAGATCAGGGGAAGGGAGACGATTGCATCCCCGATCCACTGGGGCGCAATGATCAGCGCCGCGCGTTCAGTGTCCGTGGATGACGGCACCGGGCTCGAGCTGGTAGAGCGTGCCGCAGTATGGGCAACGCGCCCGCCCCTCATGGGTCACATCCAGAAACACCTTGGGATGGTGGTTCCAGAGAGGCATTCTGGGATTGGGGCAAAACGCCGGTAGGTCACGGGCCGCCAGGATGACCGCGTTCGAGGTGTCGGATGGGGAGGTCGATGACATATGCGGGCCTCGCGGGGGTCAGACCGGATGAATCCAGTGGCGGTATTGGGACGATTTGCCGGCTACGGTCTCGAAAAACAGAGTCTGAAGCCTTTCAGTGATGGGTCCTCGTCCGCCGTTGCCGATGGTCCTGTCATCGAGTTCGCGAATCGGCGTGATTTCAGCGGCAGTGCCGGTGAAAAAGGCTTCGTCAGCACAGTACATTTCGTCGCGCGTGATGCGTTTCTCCACCGTCTCGATACCCAGGTCGCGGGCCATGGTCAGCACCGCGTCGCGGGTGATGCCGTCGAGGCAGGAGGCGAGGTCGGGTGTGTACAGGCGGCCATTGCGAACGATGAATACATTCTCTCCGGAGCCCTCGGACACATATCCTTCCGTGTCGAGCAAGAGGGCCTCATCGTAGCCATGTGTGGTGACCTCCTGGTTGGCCAGAATGGAGTTGATGTAATAACCGCTCGCCTTGGCGCGGACGAGAGATACATTGACATGATGCCGGGTGAAGGACGATGTCTTCACACGAATGCCTTTGCTCAATCCTTCCTCGCCGAGGTAGGCGCCCCACGGCCAGGCCGAGATAGAGACATGAATGCGGTTGTCACGGGCAGCGACCCCCATCTTTTCCGAGCCGATCCAGATGATCGGTCTGATGTAGCAGGATGCCAGTTGATTGCGTCGGACAACATCCCGCTGGGCCTGCTCGAGCGTCTCGATGTCGAACGGCACCTTCATCTGGAAGATCTTGGCCGAGTTGAGCAAGCGCCGGGTGTGTTCACGGAGTCTGAAGATGGCGGGTCCGGACGCGGTCTCATAGGCGCGAACCCCCTCGAAGACACCCATGCCGTAGTGCAAGGTGTGGGTCAGCACGTGAATCCTGGCATCACGCCAGGGCACGAACTCACCGTCCATCCAGATCCAGCCATCGCGGTCGGCCATCGACATGACTTGCCCCTGTTCAGTAAACGTCAATCGTCCATTTTAGCGGACGGCCCGCCCCCTACAATCTCAAGGATGCAAGCACCCGATTCCTCACCCCCGCAGCAGGGCGATTCCTGGACGGCGGTTGGTGTGCGCGACATGGCGCCCGCACTGCCGGCCATCGGCATCTGGGGCGTGGTGACGGGGGTGGCAATGATCCAGTCGGGCCTGACCACCATGCAGGCGCTGGGAATGACATTCATTGTCTATGCGGGGTCCGCCCAACTGGTCAGTCTGCCACTTTTCGCGGCAGCGGTTCCCCTGCCCATCATCTGGGTCAGTGCCATGATCGTGAACCTGCGTTTCATGATCTATGCCCTGGGCGTTCGACCGTTCCTCCGGTCGCTCAGTCGGACCCGCCGACTGGTCTATGGCGTCGGCACCGTGGACTACCTGGCGGCGGCCTTCCTGCGCCGTTTTGATCATCCCCCTCTCGAGCAGCCGCTTCTCCTCAAGGACGACCGGCAGGTGGGGCGTTACCCCTACCTGGAGTATTTCAAGGGTGCAGCCATCACGGGATGGTGTGTCTGGCAGACCGGTTCGATTGCGGGAATCCTGCTCGCGCAGTGGATCCCCCCGGCCTGGGGGCTCGAGTTCGTCGCCACCCTGGCGCTGCTTGCGATGCTTCTGCCTCTGGTCACCGATCGGCCCGGACTCGTCTGCGTTGCGGTCGCCAGCCTTGTGTCGGTCCTGCTGGCGCACCTGCCCCTGAATCTTGGCCTGCTTGCCGCCGTGCTTGCGGCCGTTGCTGCCGCGATGCTTGTCGAGGGGCCACGTCGTGGTCACGATGAGCGGGCGCCGGGAATGTCCGACATCACCGGGAGCGGACATGAGCGATGAGCTGTATATCTGGATCGGTCTCGTCGGTCTGGGTGCGATCACCGTGCTCAGCCGCTGCGCGATCCTGCTGTGGCCCGGCCCGCTGACGCTTCCGCCACGTCTTCAGCGCGCCCTGCGCTATGCCCCCATGGCGGCTTTTGCGGCCGTGATCGCGCCGGCCACCCTGCTGTCTGCGGATGGTGTCATGGTGCAGTGGACACATCCCAGGGTGCTCGCCGTGGTGGCGGCCCTGCTGGCATGGTGGATCAGCCGTCGGATGCCGGTTTCGATGATTGCCGGGCTCTCTGTCTATGTACTGACACGGCTGGCTGGTGAGTTGTGGTGATCGCGTGTCGTCGATGCGTGGTTATTGCCGGTGCTGGTCCCGAATCTGCTGCAGGCTGCGGATGTGTTCCGGAGCATCGCGAAATACATCCTGCCAAAGCGCCTTGACTGCCTCACGCTCGCTTGCGAATTCGGTCGTCGGCAGTCGCGCGGACGCCGCACCGGCCAGACGCAGCGCATGCTGGCGCCTGCGGTATTCGCGATAGGCGTTGCCGACACGGCTGGCCAGCTGGGCGTCGATCAATCCGATGTCGGCGGCAATTCGCAACAGCGCGATATTGCCAAGGTTGCCTGTCAGTTCCGGACGCTGATGGCTGTGGCGCAGGATCAGGGTCTGAACGATGAATTCGATGTCCACCATACCGCCCTGATCGTGTTTCACATCGAAGAGGTCACTGGTGTTGGGGTGACCATCATGCATCCGCTGGCGCATCGCCAGCACCTCCTCGAGCAGTGGGGCAACCGGTCGTGAGAGCTGCAGGATACGCTGGCGTTCGGCTTCGAATGCCTGTCCGATACGCCGGTCACCCGCACAGAAACGTGCGCGGGTCAGTGCCTGGTGTTCCCAGATCCATGCGTGGCGGGTCTGATATTCGATGAAGCCTTCGATTGCAGTGACCAGCAGGCCGGCATTTCCGTTCGGACGCAACCTCAGATCGATGTCGAACAGCGTACCTGCGGCCGTCGCGGTCGACAGCCAGACATTGATCCGCTGAGCGTATCGCGCATAGATCTCGGACGCCTGCTCATGGTCGTCGTCGTAGAGAAAGATCAGGTCGAGATCCGAGGCATAGCCCAGCTCCTTGCCGCCCAGCCTGCCATAGGCAATCACGGCGAACTTCGGTCGCTCCCGATGACGACGGGTCATGGTGGCCCAGACTGCATCGAGGGTGACTTCAAGAACTGCATCCGCCATGGCAGAGAGATGGTCGGAGAGGGTTTCGACCTGCCAGCGACCATCGAGATCCTGGACCAGCAGACGAAACAGATGGGCATGATGCACCTCGCGCAGTGCATCCATCTGGCGTTCGATGTCGGGCTCTCCCTGATGAACCGCCTCGCCGACCCGCGCCCGCAGCTCTGCGATGAAGCCAGCATGATCAGGTGGTGTGTCCACGGTGCGGGTGTCGAGGAGTTCATCGAGAACGATCGGATGTTTGCGCAGATAGTCGGCCGCCCAGGCCGACGCACTCACCAGGTGCGCCACACGCGAGAGCGCAGCTGGAAACTCGTCGAAGAGGGCCAGGTAGGACGAGCGTTTTCCGATGGTTTCCAGCAGCTGGGTGAGTCGCGCAAGGGTCTGTTCGGGATCCTGGGTCTGCAGGGCGATCGACCGCGCTTTGGCCAGCAGTCTGTCGCGTCGGGTTTCGCCGGCGGGGGCCTGCGTGGCATCGCCAGTCACACCCGTCAGCAGCCGCTCGAATGACTCCTGTACATTGTTCTGCATGCTCGCAATCTGCGCGAGAAATGACTCGGCGCCGTCAAAACCCATGGATGCGGCGATATGGGAAATGGTGTGCAGGCGGCCCGGAAGTACATGGGTCTGGGCATCTTCCAGATACTGCAGCCGGTGTTCGAGGTTGCGCCAGAAGCGATAGGCCTCGAGCAGCATGGCGACCTCTGCCCCTGGCAGGCGACCCGATGACTCGAGGTAGCGGAGTATTTCCCTCGTACCGCGCGCGCGCAGAGGTTCCTCTCGGCCCCCGCGAACGAGCTGGAACAGCTGGGCGATGAACTCGATCTCCCGGATTCCCCCGGGACCCAGTTTGACGTCGATCGGAGGGTGCTCCCCGGCCATATGGGATTCCCGGACCGACTGCCTGCGACCGGCTTCCTGGCGGATCTGGCTGTGCAGATCGCGCAGCGCCGCCAGCACATTGAAATCGAGATAGCGCCGGAAGACGAATGGCCGCACCACTTCCTCGAGATCTCGCACGGACCGGGCGAAAGCGGTCTCGGTCTGGACGCGATGCCGGTTGACAACCCGGGCCTTGATCCAGGCGTAGCGCTCCCACTCGCGACCCTGAACGATGAAGTACTCCTCGAGCATTCCAAGACTCGCGGCAATCGGCCCCGAGTCACCGTTCGGTCGCAGCCGCAGATCGACGCGAAAGGCGATCCCGTCAGCGGTGACCTCGCCGAGCAGTGCCGCGATACGCCGCCCCACCTTGGTGAAAAAGGAACTGGTGTCGATCGGTCGGGCACCCGGCGCGCCTGCGTCGGTTTCGCCGTCTTCGGCAAACACGTAGATCAGGTCGACATCGGATGACACATTGAGCTCACGGCCACCGAGCTTGCCCATGCCCACGATGAGCATGTCCTGGGGATTCCCGCTGGCATCGCGTGGCGTGCCGTGCTGCGCGAGCGCCGCTGTCATGGCGGTCTGGTAGGCCTGGTCGATGACGCTTTCCGCGAGGTGCGTGATGGCAGTCAGTGTCTCGTCGAGATTTGCCTGCCCCGAGAGATCGCGTGCCATGATGGCCAGCACCACGCTGTTGCGGAACTGGCGCAGGGCTGAAGGCATCGCTTCGGCAGCCGCGGCCGTGGAGGAATCCGCTTGCGACCAGTGACGCCTCCAGTGCGCATCGATTCGTGCGGGATCCAGTGGCAGGCCGGTGCCGAGGCCATGCCCCCGGCTCGCGATCGCCGGCGGCGCGCGCCGTGCGAAAGCGGAGTGTTGCCACGCGGGGGCATAGTCGCGTGGCAGGGTGTCCGGCAAAGGTTCGTCGTGGGTCATGCGGCGGCGTTTCCCGGGGGCGGGCATATGCAAGAATCGCATCCATGCTAACGCAAGCCTCGGGCCGACTCGTTCCCTCCGTGCGGGTGGTCATCCGCGTCGTCCTGATGGCGCTGGCAGGCATGGCAGCCCTGATCGCGGCGGCCTTGCTGGTGATCCGTTTCTGGATATGGCCGACATTGCCGCACTGGGAGCCCCGGGTGACGGAGTCGCTCACGGCGGCGCTCTCCCGACAGGGCCTGACGCTCGAGATGGGTGACATGACCGCCGATTGGGCGCGCTGGTATCGGCCGCGCCTGACCATCGATGGCATCTCCCTGTTCCGTGCAGACGGCGAGCGCGTGCTGACCATCCGGCAGGCGCAGGCCACGCTCGGCCCAGCGTCTGTTGCAGCGCTATGGCGCTGGCAGCCGATCTTTCATGAGTTGCGTCTCGTCGATCCTTTCGTTTACGCGGAGCGATCCATTGCGGGCGATATCCGTGTGGCAGGCATACCGCTGGGCGCGCGGGCTGCAGAGCCCTCTGCCCTGGATTGGCTGCTGCGTCAGGGTCGCCTGCGGATCGATTCCGGCGAGATCATCTGGCGGGATGTCCGGAGGGATCGGTCCGCCCGGTTTCGCGACATCACCCTGGCGTTGAACAACCGTGGCCACTTTCATGCATGGGCCCTCAAGGCCACGCCCCCAGCTCCCCTCGGGGAGGGCTTCATCCTTCAGGGAGATTTCCGCCACGGATTGTTTTTCGAGCCATCGGATGTCTCGCGCTGGAGCGGCCGGGCTTATGTCCAGTTCGATCGTGTGGATCTGGCCGAACTCTTCGCCTTTGTTCCCTTGCCCGGGGATGCGCCCCTGAAAGTCAATTCCGGTCAGGGCGCGCTGCGGGCCTGGGCAGATGTCAGCGACAGCCGTCTGGAGGACCTGACTGTCGATCTGGATCTGACGGATGCATCCCTGCAATGGGGAAGCGGCAAGAGACCGATGACATTGCAGCGTCTGCTGGGGCGTGTACAGACTCAGATCTCGTCGACGCGTCAGACGGTCAGTCTGACCGACGTTCAATTGCGTTCCCGTCAACTGGCCAGCGAGATGCGCGTGCCCTCGGCGGTCCTTGATATTCGGCAGGTGCCGGAGCAGTCGGGTCTCTCCGCAAGCATCAAGGCCACCTCGATCGATCTCGCGCCTGCCATCTGGCTGGTCGATCACCTGCCCCTTCCCGCGCGCTGGAAGAACATGCTCAGCGATCTGCGTCCGCAGGGCAAACTCGAGGGTCTGCAGATCGGCTGGAGTGAGTCCTCCGAGGCGGTCACATCCTTTCGCATCGAGACCGCATTCGAGCGCCTTGCGCTTGCCGCCGGCGGCAGTCGGCCTGGTTTTTCCGACTTGTCAGGCCGTCTGAAGGCAACCGAGGAGCGTGGCGAGGTGATGCTTCAGTCCCGTCAGGCATCGCTCGTGTTTCCCGGCATTTTCGAAAATCCGACACTGGGTTTCTCCGGTTTTTCTGCGGACCTTTCATGGTCTGTCCGCCATCTCCTCGATCACCAGTCGGCCGCGCCCGTCGCGTTGTC
>CAYYDO010000004.1:38898-39854 GCA_964470595.1 uncultured Burkholderiaceae bacterium
CAGCTCGAGGCCGACAACGAGGATGCCGCCCTGACGGTCTCGGGTCGCTATGAATGGCCCGGCAATGGCATGGGTGCCGTTGCCCTGAATGGTCGGGTCCTGCGCGCAGACCCTGTGCGACTCCATCGCTATCTTCCGCTTGTGGTCGGTCCGCAGACGCGCGCATGGTTGCGTGATGCCTTGACGGCGTCCCGCCCTTACACCGCGACGTTCGAGGTGCATGGCGCGCTGGAGGATTTCCCTTTTCGCGATCCCGCGCGAGGCCGCTTTCTGGTCGAGGCACAGGCTGACGGCGCCGGGTTGGTGCCAGCGCCGGGTTGGCCGGCCATCAGCGGTGTCCGGGCACAGGCGCGCTTCGAGCGTCATCAGTTCCGCATCACGACCAAGGGCGGCAAGATGGGAGATCTGCAGCTCTCCGATGTCGAGGCCCGCATACCCGACCTCGAGGCCATGCAGACCGCATTGCGTGTCGAGGGAGGATTGAGTGGCGATTTCCAGCGGTTTGTCGACACCGTTGGAAGTTCTGCACTCAAGGCGTCGATCGGTGACGTTGTCGGCGATATGCGTGGCAAGGGGCAGACCAATCTCGATCTGCTCATCGATCTCGATCTTGATGACACGTCGCGCAGTCGGGTACAGGGTCGTCTGGGCATGGTCAGGGGAACCTTTCGGCATGCGCCGGCACTGCCCGAGGTGGCGGTCACATCAGCAGATGTGGCGTTCGATCAGGATGGACTTCGGCAGGTCGCCATTCAGGGTCAGGCGCTCGGGGGTCCGGTGCGCGTCACCGGGACATCGTCGTCAGCAGCTGGCGAACAGGTTCGTCTGGCAATCGAGGGGCAGGCGACGGCGACTGGTCTTGCGCAGTGGCTGGATCAGGCGCTGGGGGTATGCCTCAAGGAGGCGTTCGGGGGTACCACCCGCTATACGACCACGGTGACCTCGGGGGCCGATCG
>CAYYDO010000005.1:0-32952 GCA_964470595.1 uncultured Burkholderiaceae bacterium
AAAGCAGAACGCGGCCCACCATCGATGAGGCCGAACGCGCCCACGTACTTTCCGGGATCAACGGTGGCTACCGGACGGCGGGTGGCTGTATTGGGGGAGCGAACATACACAGTCAACCTGCCCTGAAGCAGCACGTAGAGGCCATCGGAATGGTCTCCCTGCGAGAAGAGCAGATCACCCGCCTCGATCCACAAGTTCTTGGTGTAGCTCATCAAGGTGAGCAGATCCTCTGGACTGAGCTTCTGGAAAAAAGGGATCTGGGAGACTGCGAGACTTCCGGTCGGCATTTGGTCACCTCAAAAACTATAGTGCTTGCAGAGACCACATTAACATGTGAGGCCGTATTTTTAGAATTTGACCATGCTGGTAGCGTCAAACAATCGTTTGTTGGGTTGTCCAGGCGCTGTCCAGGCGGGCTTATCGGATGCCACGAAACACTTCCGTATCCGGCGACGGGCTCACGCCGGGCCGCAACACAGGCTCGATCTCCCCCTGCTCTCCCGCGGGCTGACCGGATGGCTGGACAGTGGTGACCTCCCCCCCCGACTGGATCACCACCTCCTCGAGGGTCGCGTCGGGCCTGATCTTGGGCATGCGCTTGAGGTAACGGTTGGTGAAGGAGATCTCCTCCATCTCGAGCCAGAAGGCGAGGTCGCGGTTGGCATTCTTCAGCGCATAGTCACGGGCTGTCATGCCCGCCTCGTTACGCAAGGTCGGATCGGCACCGAAGGCGAGCAATGCGGCGGCGGCAGGCCGGTGGTTGAATCGGGCCGCCATCATCAGCGCCGTGGTGCCGTTCGGGCTGTGGGCATCGACATAGGCGTTGTACTCGATCAGCAGTTTGATCATGTCGACCTTGCCAGAGGTCGCTGCGTAATGCAGTGCACTCCACCCCTGGCGATTCAGCTCGACCCCCAGATCCAGAAGGCGATGCGCGACATCCGTGGCACCGCGAATGGCGGCAATCATCAGCGGAGTCTCACCGAGCTGGTTCTCGTGCTCGATCACATGGGGTGCACGCCACTCAGGCAGCCCCATCATTTCAAGGGCGAAGGCGCCGTCACCATCCCGTATGGCCAGGATGAGCAGGTTATTGCGCAACTCATCCCGCACCCCGTCATTCATGCCCAAGTCATGCATCTGGGAGAGGAAGTTCAGATCGGCCGACTTCACCGCCTTGATGAAGGCCTGCATGCGCGGACTCTCCGGGGAGAGGGTGCGCTCGGGCGCTCGGGGTTGTGCCGCGGGAACCGGCATCGGGGCATGACCCGCCAGCGCAAGCCCGAGCACCATCAGAACCACAGGCAGTCGGCGCGGTTTCACTGCCCCCCCGCCGATACGGCCGCCCGGCCGAGCTGACCCGTTGCAAAGCGCTCGAAATTGCGCGTGGTGGCCTGCGCAACATCCTCGAAGGTCAGGCCCTTGAGCTCGGCGATCCGCCGCGCCACGTGCACCACATGGGCGGGCTCATTGACCTGCCCGCGAAACGGCACAGGCGCCAGAAATGGCGCATCGGTCTCGACCATCAGATCCTCCAGTGGAATCTCACGGGCCACGTCGTGTACCAGGCGCGCATTCTTGAAGGTCACGATTCCCGAGAGCGAGATGAGAAAACCCAGATCGATGGCCGCACGTGCCACATCGGGTGATTCGGTGAAACAGTGCATCACGCCACCGACGGCCTGTGCGCCCTCTTCCCGCAGGATGCGCAGGGTATCGTCAGCCGCCTCGCGGGTATGAATGATCAGGGGCTTGCTGCACGCAAGCGCTGCGCGGATATGCACCCGGAATCGGTCCTGTTGCCAGGCGAAGTCATCGGTCTTTCCGTCACCTTCGCGCCGGTAGTAGTCCAGACCGGTCTCGCCGATGGCGATCACCTTGGGGTGTCGGGCGAGTTCAAGCAGACGTTCCACCGTGGGTTCTTCCACATCCAGGCTGTCGGGGTGGACACCGATCGAGGCCTGGACGAACTCATGCGACTGCGCCATTTCGAGGATGGCGGGCGCCTCTTCCAGGGTGGTGCAGATGTTCAGTGCGCGATGCACACCCGCAGCCCGCATTCGATCGAGCACGCCTTCCGTATGCTCGATGAGTCCGGGGTAGTTCAGATGGCAATGGGAATCGACCAGCATCATGTGAGTGCCCTGCGATAACGATCAAACAGCCCCTCGTAAAAGAGGCGCGGATTCAGGGGATGATCGGCAACCGCCCGCAAGCGCTGAATCTCGGCAAGAGTCTGCACCCAGGATTGCGCAGAGCGGATGCGCATGGCGAGGGAGGAAACCGCCTGTCCGCACTGGGGAAAGAACCTCGGCGCCAGTCCGATGCGCGCACGGTCGACGTCGACCATCCATCGCATGAGCAGGTCGAGCGCGTCCGACACCGATGATTTTCCGGCCTTGTCTGCCCACGCCAGCGGGTCGATATTCGGGGCGCCCGACAGCAGCGGCAACAGCCAGTGGATGGCCTCGCTGTCTGCTTCGAGCAGTCGCGGAAGCTCATGCGCCGGCACCTCCAGTTCCTGGCGCCTGCATCGGGACAGGATGGTGGCCGGAATCCCCCGCAGGGAATCGGCCACCAGCACAAAGAGCAGGCCCTCCGGGGGTTCCTCGAGCACCTTCAGCAGGGCATTGGCGGCGGCATAGTTCATGCGCTGGGCCGGACTGATCAGCACCACCCGCAGGCCGCCGCGATGCGAGCCGACAAAGGCGAACCCGGACAGGCCCCGAATCTGCTCGATCCGGATCTCGCGCGAACGGGCCTTGCCCTCGGGGGCCGCAGCAGAGGAATCCGCATCGGCCCCTCCTCCCGCACTACCCCCTGATCCTTCATCGATAGCTTCCGCAGCCATGGCGGTAGCGTCATCCTGAGCGTCGGCATCGGGGCGGACCCAGCGAAAGTCGGGATGCTGTCGCGCAGACATCCATCCGCAGGAACTGCAGCGCCCGCAGGGTTGCAGGCCTGATTCCCAGGCGGATTGCACATCCGATCGTGCGACCGATGGCGATGCTTTCCCCCGCTCCTGACACAGCAAGGCGGTAATGATCTCGAGTGCGAAATCGGTTTTCCCGCTGCCCCGAGACCCCCACAGAAGCAGGGCCGAGGGGCGCCTGCGCAGATTGGCCTCGGCCTCTTTCCGCCAGGTTTCAAACCAGTAAAACTCCTTGTTTTTCATAAACTTGAAATATCTTCTTCGAGTACTTTCTGAATTTCATCCAGACTCATTCGGGAGTCGATGATGCGATAGCGTTCGGGGTATTTGCGCGCCTGCTGACCATACACCGCGCGCACCCTCTCGAAGTACTCGCAATCACGCGACTCGAATCGATCCTGACCCGCGTTGCGATTTCCCCTGCGCAGGGCCGCCTCCTGTGCCGGAAGATCGAAGACATACACACGGTCCGGGCTGCAGCCCTCTTCGACCAGGTGAGCAAGCGAATCGATCCATGCCATCTCCACACCGGCACCACCCCCCTGGTATGCACGCGTTGAATCGGTGAATCGGTCGGACACCACCCATTGGCCCGTATCCAGAGCGGGCCGGATCAGCCCCTGCACATGCGCCCGCCGTGAGGCAAAGGCCAACAGCGTCTCGGTGATGCCATCCATCTCGGTGCACTCCGGCACGACTTCGCCGAGCAGTATCCCGCGAATCGCCTCGCCCACGGGCGTGCCTCCGGGTTCACGCGTGCGTACCACGGGCTTGCCGCAATGCCGCTCCAGCAAGCCACAGATGAAATCGAGATGGGTGCTCTTGCCGGCGCCATCGATTCCTTCGAGCACCAGGAACTTCCCCCGCAGGGGTGCTGGTGTTTCTGGCGTTGGTGATGAGGTCACGATCGGGGGTCGGGCGGGGTGGGCGGTCAGGTCTGAAACTTGGGACTGGAGACGTTGGGGAAGCACATTCGGGGCAAGGGCTTATGGTCGATTGGCCGGGCGTCGGATGTAGCGATCAACCGCCTGATTATGAGCCCCGAGTGTGTCGGAAAACTCCGAACTTCCATCGCCCCTCGCCACAAAATACAGCGCCGGGGAATCAGCCGGATGCATCACGGCACGAATCGCCCGGCTGCCCGGATTGGAAATCGGCGTGGGCGGCAGCCCCCTGCGGGTATAGCTGTTGTAAGGCGTATCCGCCCGCAGATCGCGTCGGGTCAGGTCCCCATCGAAACGGCTGCCCAGGCCATAAATCACGGTGGGATCGGCCTGAAGCGGCATGCCCAGCCGCAGACGGTTGAGGAACACCGCTGCCACGCGCTCGCGATCCCCCGGGTGCTGGGTTTCCTTCTCGACAATCGAGGCCAGGATCAGGGCCTCATAGGCCGATGACAAGCCGAGCTTGGGGCTGCGCTCCTCCCAGGCCGCGCGCAGGCGCTCCTGCTGCAGTTGGACTGAGCGCGAGAGCAACTCGCTCACGGTGCTGCCCTTGGGAATCACATACAGATCCGGATAGAGCCACCCCTCGGGGTGATCCGCCGATACACCGATATTCCTGGCCAACTCGCGCTCATTGCCGGTCTCCAGCACATCGAAACGCAGATCGGGGTTGCGTGCCATGGCCGCGATGGCCTGGGCCACCGTCCACCCCTCGAGCACGCGCAGCTCGGTCTGCGTTGTGTCCTGGCCGGCCAGTCGGTGCAACAGGCGGCGCAGGGTCAGGCCGGGCTCGACGCGATAGACGCCCGCGCGAAGATTGCGATGCACGCCTTCCCAGCGGGCATGCAGGATGAACACATGCGCGTTCAGGTCAAAGCCGCGGGACTCGACCAGCCTGGCCACTGATTGAGCCGACAGGCCATAGGGGATGACCAGGTCAACGGCACGCGCCTGCGGTCCCGGAGCCACCAGTGGCTTTGAGCCCTGCATCCACAGCCACCCCAGCACCACCGAGGACAGCAGAATGAGCAGACTCAGCAACGCAACGACAAGACGCGTCCAACGGGCGGCGCGGCGATTGGCTGGACGCGTTGCGGGGGCTTGTCTCGGCGCAGCAGGCATCCCGGTATATTAAATAACCTCGTTACTCTCCCCCGCACAGCATGATCGCCCTCGACACCGTCTTTCGCACACAGGCCTTCGCTCAACTCCAGGCCTTTTCAGGTTTTGTCGTCTCCGGGGCTGACGCGGAAGGCTTTCTGCAGGGGCAACTGACCAATGATGTGCGTGGGCTTGGCGCGTCACGCCACCAGCGCACCGGCTATTGCACACCCAAGGGGCGGCTTCTTTCGGTGATGCTGCAGTGGCGCATCTCTCCCGAGAGCTTTGGCTTTCTTCTGCCGGCCGATCTGCATGCGTCCACGGTCAAGCGACTGCGCATGTATGTGCTTCGGGCCAAGGCCGCATTCGGTCCGGCCGATACGCCTTTCCTGGCCATGGGACTGTGGGGCGGGACCGTATCCCCCGCCGACCCCGGACAGGTCATTGCGCTGGATGAAGACCGCGGTCCATGGCTGCTGATCGATAGCCCATGCCCGGTCATGGGCCCAAGGGCCTGGCTGGTTGGCAGTGCGAATCAATTGCAGGCGTCCATTGGGGCAGACCGCCCGATACCGGAACGTGACCCGATGGCCTGGTCCATGGGTGATGTGCTGTGTGGCAGGCCCTGGGTATGGTCCGCCACCGTCGAGGCCTTCGTTCCGCAGATGATCAATCTCGAACTCGTCGATGGCGTCAGCTTCACCAAGGGCTGCTATCCGGGCCAGGAGGTGGTCGCGCGCAGCCAGTACCTGGGCAAGCTCAAACGCAGAACCTTTCGCGCGGAAATCACCTCGGGCGACCTCCCGCAGACCATCGCTCCGGATGCGTCGGGCAAGCCCACCACCTGGCGGCCCGACACGCTTGCCGGCGTGGATGTATGGCCTGAGGCAGACGCGGGTGAACCCTGCGGAAAGGTGGTGGGGGCCGCACCCCGCATCAATGCCTCGGGGCAGATCGATACGGGAGCCTCCCTGCTGGTCGAATGCACGCTCGACGCCTGGGCCTCGGGCGGGCTTCACCTTGGGCGCCCGGATGGTCCGCTGCTGCACAAGGCCGAGTTGCCCTACGCCTTTCCCGCTGCCGCGTGATCATGTGCCTCATCGGCCTGCGCCGTGATACCGATGGCCGGCTGGTCATGGCGGCCAATCGCGACGAGTTTGCGGATCGCCCCACGGCAGCGATGTCGTGGTGGCCCGACGGCATCCTGGCCGGCCGTGATCTGCGCGCGGGCGGCACGTGGCTGGGCATCCACCCGCGTGGTCGCATCGCTGCCGTGACCAATGTGCGCGATCCATCTCTGAGCCCCGATGCGCTGCCGCGAAGTTCGCGTGGCGAGATGGTGGTGGAGTTCCTGCTGGGCGAGGAAACCCCGCAGGCCTTTGCGCAACGCATGCTCGGACGGCAGTCGGCACCTGCAGGCTACAACCTGATTCTTGGTGAATTCAACACGCAGGGCCTCTCCGAGTGCATCTGGCTTGGCGGCCGCACGCGCCAGACGCGTGTTATCGAACCGGGCGTGGCCGTGCTCTCGAATGCCGAACTCGATACACCCTGGCCGAAGGTGGAGCGCCTTCGGCAGGCACTCGCGCAAGACAGCGCGCAGAGCGAAACGCAGAGCAGTGCGCAGAGTCTGGAAGAGGCAATGTCATGTGCGGGGCATGCGCCCGATCACGCACTGCCCGATACGGGTGTTCCTGTGGAATGGGAGAGGCGTCTATCGGCCACGCTGATCACAGGTGCCGACTATCACACCCGATCCACGACCCTGCTGACACTGGATGCATCGGGTGGGGATGTGCGTGAGATCACGCGCAGGCCCGATGGAAGCGTGGCGCAGGATGTGAGTTTTCAGGTGCGCTGGTCAGGTCGGCTTTAATCCGACCCATCAAAACGCCGCCGGCCCAGCACCGTCATGCGCTTGAATGTGCCCATGGCCTGCGCCAGCAGCCGGTCGTGTGAATCACGCAGTTCCGCATGACAAAAGGCCATGGTGCTCGAATGGTGATCGCACCAGCCCAGCGCCCGTATCTCGCCACGCGCCGGGCGCAGAAAACTGGTCTTCATCTCGACCGTCACCACCCCCCTGCCCTGCGTGTCGGAGGACTTCGCAGCCACCGCCATGGCGATATCGAGCATCGCCATCACCACCCCGCCGTGGGCCACCCCGAGGGCATTCTCGTGACGCGGCTCGATCTGCAGGCGAATCTCGCTGCGCCCCTCGCCCGCATAAATCAGATCAGGCGCCAGGGCCTCGACAAAGGGATTGCTGGCAAGCTTGTGCGGTTGTTCCATGGCGGCAACGATAGCAAGATTAAGATGGCGCCTGATGAATGCGCCCAACGCCCCTTTTCTGCCCGCCCTGCCCCCGCTTTCTCACCACCCGGCGGCCGGCACAGCCCGACGAATCGATGTCGGAAGCGATACCGATGGCGCGAGCGCATCGGGCTGGGAAGCCGGCTTCGATGCCCTTCCCGCGGATGCACAGGAGCCCTTCTCTCGGGCCTGTGACCCCACGCCGCTGGACGACCCCCAATGGCTGGCCATCTCGGACGATGCCTGCCGGCTGGCGGGGCTGACTGCTAGCGGACTTGTCGAGAGCCACTCCTGGCTGGATCTGCTCTCGGGCTGCGCTGCGGGCAGCCATCTGCAGCCGTATGCCGCGGTCTATGCGGGGCACCAGTTCGGCGTTTTCGTGCCCAGGCTGGGCGATGGCCGGGCGATCAATATCGGGGCGCGACGTGGATGGGAGCTTCAGCTCAAGGGTGCCGGACCGACCCCCTATGCCCGCCATGCCGACGGCCGGGCCGTGCTGCGGTCGTCCATTCGCGAGTTCCTCTGCTCCGAGGCCATGCATGCCCTGGGCATTCCCACCACGCGGGCCATGTCGCTGGTCATCTCGCCCTCGCCGGTCATGCGCGAGCAGATCGAGACCGCGGCCGTGGTGTGCCGCATGGCGCCCAGTTTCGTGCGTTTCGGCAGCTTTGAATACTTCAGCAGCCGCTCCCGCCCGGATGCCCTGGAGACACTCGCCCGCAGCGTCTGGCCGGTGATGTTCAGCCAGGCCACGCTGGGCGATGCCTGGTCGCCCGAGCGTCACCGGGAGGCCATCGATGAGGCGAGCCGTCTGACGGCAAAGGAACTTGCGCAGGCACTGCTCGAAGAGACCGCCCGGCGCACCGCCCGACTCATGGCGCGCTGGATGGAGGTGGGTTTCATGCACGGCGTGATGAACACCGACAACTTCTCCATTCTTGGCCTCACCCTGGATTACGGCCCCTTCGGATTCATGGATGCCTTTGATGCGGGCCACATCTGCAACCATTCCGACCACTCCGGACGCTACAGCTATCAGGCACAGCCGCAGGTGGGCCTGTGGAATGTCAGCCGACTCGGTGCGGCACTGCACACGCTCATCGGCGAGACCGAGCCGATTCAGCGCGCCCTGCAGATCTACCGCGACACCTATGCCGAGGCGATGCAGACGGGGCTGCGGGCCAAGCTGGGCCTGCAGGGCATCGAGGCCGAGCGCTGGGACAGCCTGCTCGACGACCTCTACGGCCTGATGCATGCGCACCGCATGGATCACACCCTGACATTTCGCAGCCTGAGCCAGCCCCTCGAGCAGGGATTCCTCGATCTGGCCAAAGATCCGGCCGCGCTTGAACCCTGGCTCGCACGGTATCGCCAGGCAGCCAGCGATAGCGCGCAGTTGAGAGGGATCAGCAACGATGCCCGCCAGGGTGCGATGCGCCGTGTGAATCCCCGTTTCGTTCTGCGCAACTGGATCGCCGAAGAGGTGATCCGTTCTGTGCGCGATCAGGCCGACAGTGCGCCGCTTGCGACCGTCTTCGGTCTGCTGCGTGCCCCTTTCGATGAACACCCCGGCCATGAGCGCTACGCCGAACCACCCCCCGATTGGGCATGCGGACTCTCCGTCAGCTGCTCCTCGTAACATGAGCCCACCATGACCAAGAAGACCGACGCCGAATACCGCCAGATGCTCTCCCCGATGGAGTACGCGGTCACCCGTGAGAAAGCCACCGAGCCACCGTTTAGCGGCCGCTACTGGGATCACAGGGAAAAAGGTGTCTACCGCTGCATCTGCTGCGGCCAGACGCTCTTTGATTCCAGCACCAAGTTCGATGCCGGCTGCGGCTGGCCCAGTTACTGGAAGGCCGCCTCGCCCGAGGCCATACGCGAGGCCCGCGATACGAGCCACTTCATGGTGCGCACCGAGATTCTGTGCAGCAACTGCGATGCGCATCTGGGGCATGTCTTCGATGATGGCCCGCAGCCCACCGGCCTGCGCTACTGCGTGAACTCCGCATCGGTCACCTTCGACAAAAAAGACTGAGAAAGGCGCGACTCCCTCATGCGTCTTGTTGCCGACTGGCTCCCCATCATCCTGTTCTTCGTTGTCTACAAGCTCGTCGATCTCTACTGGGCCACGGGTGTGGCGATTGTCGCCACGCTCGCCCTGATGGGCCTGCTGCGACTGCGCGGCGAACCCATCGACACCATGCAGTGGGTCAGCCTGGTGCTGATCGTGGTGTTTGGCGGTGCAACCATCCTGCTGCACGATGAGCGCTTCATCAAACTCAAGCCAACACTGCTCTACGGCCTTTTTGCCGCCGCCCTGCTGCTACCGCAACTCTTCACACGCACACTCTTCATCCAGAAGATCATGGGCGGCAAGATCAACCTTCCACAGGCCGCCTGGGCACGCCTGAACGCTGCCTGGGGCGTGTTCTTTGCCTTCATGGCGGCACTGAACCTGTGGGTGGCCGACACCTTTGACACCGATATCTGGGTGAACTTCAAGCTCTTTGGCACGATCGGCCTGATGCTGGTCTTCATCATTGCGCAGGCCCTGTGGATGAATCGGCACGCCATCGATGACACGCCGGAAGAGAGCGACAGAAAGGAATCGAACACATGAGTTTTCAGGCCCCGACGACCGAAGAGATTCAGCGGCGCCTTGCCGCAGCACTGCCTGGTGCGACCATCTCCATCCGAGACGACAGCGCACTGCACCATGGCCATGCCGGAGCCGCCTCGGGGGGCGGGCATTTTCACGTCACCATCACCAGCGAGGCCTTCGCCGGCAAGGGGCGCCTTGCCCGACACCGGCTTGTGTATGATCCCCTGAGCGACTGGATACCGACGCGCATCCACGCACTTTCCATTGACGCGCGCGCACCCTCGGAGTCTTCATGAACCCCTCTGTTTCTCTCCCGGCCCGCCCCACCCATCGGGGCGTGCTGCACTCGGCCCGTCTTCTCGCAGGCGCCGGACTGATGACCATCAGTGCTTTTGCTGTTGCCCAGAATGTTGCCGTGGTCAACGGCAAGCCTATTCCCAAGGCCAGAGCCGACGCCTTCGTGCAGGAGCTCGTCCGTCAGGGCCAGCAGGACACCGCCCAGCTGCAGGCGCTCGTCAGGCAGGACCTGATCGATCGCGAGATTCTGGTTCAGGAAGCGCAGCGTCGCGGCCTCTCCGGCAAGCCCGAAGTCAAGTTGCAACTCGACAACATGCGCCAGCAGGTCCTGATCAATGCCCTGGTTCAGGATCAACTCAGCAAGTCGCCGGTCACGGATGCCGACATCAAGGCCGAGTACGAGCGCCTGGTGAAGTCCGAGGCGGGCAAGGAGTACCGCGCACGGCACATCCTGGTCGAAAAGGAAGATGAAGCCAAGGCCATCATCGACAAGCTGAAAAAAGGCGGCAAGTTCGAGGAGCTCGCCAAACAGTCCAAGGACCCAGGCTCGGCCGCACGCGGTGGCGACCTCGACTGGGCCAATGCGAGCTCGTTCGTCGAGCCCTTCTCCAAGGCCATGGTGGCCCTCGAAAAGGGCAAGATGACAGAATCACCGGTACAGACGCAGTTCGGCTGGCATGTCATTCGCCTCGATGATGTTCGCGACAGCAAGCCGCCCGAGTTCGACGAGGTCAAGGAGCAACTGGGCGAGGCCATGCGCCGTCGCAAGCTTCAGGACTTCCAGCAGCAGCTCAAGGCCAAGGCCAAGATCCAGTAATCGCATTGAAATCGCCCGTCGCATGCCCGCAGGGGCGTGCCGGGCGACCGTGGGCTCCGCTGGACGCGCGGCGGCTCAGCTGATCTCGACAGTGGTTCCCGCAGGCACCACATCGAAGAGTGTCACGATGTCGCTGTTGCGCATGCGTACACAGCCAATCGAGCCCGGCTCACCCATCTCCACCGTGTCGGGGCTGCCATGCAGGTAAATGTAGCGCCGCATGGTGTCGACATGACCGAAACGGTTTTTGCCCGGCTCAAGGCCCGATAGCCAGAGGATGCGCGTGAGAATCCAGTCACGCTTCGGATGGCGCTCTGCCAGATCGGGCGACCAGATCTCGCCCGTCGGGCGCCGACCCACGAAGACAGTATTCCATGCGGCGCCGGAACCGATCTTGGCGCGTATCTGATGGCGGCCAAGCGGTGTCTGGTAACTGCCGCGCTCCTGACCGGTCCCATTGCGCGATGTGGATACCGGCACCTGCATGATCACCTCGCCGGGCGCATCCGGCGCCCAGCGCAATCCTCCCTCCATGGCATCGGGCGCGAGGTGCACGAGCGTGAGCGTCTGTGCCTGGGTCGAGATGCGCAGGTGATAGTTCGAGGCTGGCATGGATGTGAGTGGCCGGATCAGCGCGCCTGGCGCCGCATTTCAAAGAACTGTCGCAACATCACCGCCGACTCCTCGGCAAGGATGCCGCCCCGAATCCGGGTGTGGTGATTCAGGCCCCGGTGCGAATAGAGATCGAGCAGGCCACCGGCCACACCAGTCTTCGGGTCGGAAGCACCGAACACGACCTCGCGGATCCGTGCGTGAAACATGGCGCCCGAGCACATCATGCAGGGCTCCAGCGTGACATACAAGGAACAATCGGTGAGCCGATAGTTGCCCAGCAGGCGGGCCGCCGATCGCAGTGCCACCATCTCGGCATGTGCGGAAGGGTCGTGGGTGGTGATGGGCTGGTTGTGGCCCCGGGAAATGATCTCGCCATCGCGAACCACCACCGCCCCCACCGGCACCTCACCTGCTGCCTCGGCCACTCTGGCCTGAAGCAGCGCCTGCTGCATGAAGTGGATGTCGTCGGTCAATCGGCGCTGGCTTTGCGCAAGATGGCGTAGAGCTGATCCTTCAGGTGAAGTTTTTCCTTCTTGAGGTTCTCGATTTCCTCATGTGTTCCCGGAGAGATGTGCGCCTCCATGTTCTTGATTTTCTGATCGAGTTCGTTGTGCTTGTCGAAAAGCCGTGTGAAGTGATGATCAGTCGTCTTGAGCTTGGTGATCAGTTCACGGTATTCAGGAAACATGTGGGTGCCCTTGTGCGTTGTTGTGTGCGCCGATTTTACCGGAGCGCTCGAAGACATAGGTGCCGGGCGCATCACCAAGAACGTCCAATCCCGCATCGGGCGCCCCCGGGGAAGGCGGGGCCACTGGCGCACCCGATCGTTCCTGCAGCCAGGCCAGCCAGGCAGGCCACCACGAACCCGAATGCGTCTGCGCGCCAGCAGCCCAGTCCTGAATCGGGACATGCCGGCCATTGGCGGGACGCATTCGCAACTGGTACTGGCGACGCGGCTTACCCGGCTCGTTGACAATGCCGACATTGTGCCCCCCAGTGGTCAGAACGAAGGTGATCTCGGATGGAGCAAGGCCCTGCAGCTTGTAGACCGAGTGCCAGGGAGCGACGTGATCGGTCGTGGTCGCCACGCAGAAGATCGGAATCGACACATCGCGCAAGGAGACGGGCCGACCATTCACGAGATAGCGGTTCTCGGCGAGATCGTTCTGCAGGAACAAACGCCGCAGATACTCGCTGTGCATGCGCTGCGGCATGCTGGTGGAATCGGCGTTCCAGCTCATGAGGGCCAGCATCGGACGCCGCTCGCCCATCAGGTATTCATCGACCATCCGCCCCCACAGCAATGCGTTCGATTTCAGCAGGGTGAATGCGCCGAGCATCTGGCCGCCCTCGAGCACTCCCTGCTCGCGCATCTGCGCCTCGAGCATGGTGATCTGGCTGTCATCGATGAAAAGCGACAGTTCGCCCGGCTCGGTGAAGTCCGTCTGCGCGGTGAAAAGCGTCATGCTGCCGAGCCGCCTGTCCTGGTCTCTGGCCATGGCGGCTGCCGCAATCGCCAGCAGCGTGCCCCCCAGACAATAGCCTGCCGCATGAATTGAACGATCGGGAACGATGGCGGAGACGGCATCGATGGACGCCATGATGCCCATTTCGATGTAGTCGTCCATGCCCAGGTCGGCCTCGGCAGGCCCGGGATTTTTCCAGGAAATGCAGAACACCGTGCGCCCCTGTTCGACAAGGTAACGGATCAGGGATTGCGCCGGCGTGAGATCGAGGATGTAGTACTTCATGATCCATGCCGGAACGATCAGAACCGGCTCGGGGTGAACCTGATCGGTGGCAGGGCTGTACTGGATCAGTTCGACCAGCCGATTGCGCATCACCACCTTGCCGGGCGTGAGCGCCAGATCACGACCCACAACAAACTGATCGCTGCCGGCCGGAGGTTCGCCATTCGAGCGAAGACGATGGTCCTCTGCCCAGTGGCCAAAGCCCCTGATCAGGTTCTCGCCGTGCGACTCGAGGGTTTTCTGCAACACCTTCGGATTGGTCAGCGGATGATTCAGCGGTGACAGCATTTCCATCACCTGCTGCAGCCCGAACGCCACCAGTGCGGCATGGTGCGAGGAGACGCCCGGCACATTGCGGGCCGCCTCACGCCACCAGGACTCCTGCATCAGGTAGCCCTGATGAATCAGATCAAAGGGCCAGCTCTGCCAGGAACTGTCGGCAAATCGCTGATCGCGAGGTCGTGGCGATGACGCATGCGAGGCATCCGTGTCCGCATGCGGAGCCGGCAGGCGCAGGGCCTGTCGCGCAAGTTCGGAGGCCTGCTGCATGGCCAGAAGCCCCAGCTCCGCCTGTCGACCCGGCGCCATGGCCAGGTGCCCCAGCCAGTCGAGCGTGGCGAGTAGCGGCGTCATGGGCGAGATGCTGCTGGTCAGCCTGCTGATCGCCGCCAGCGCTGCCGAATTGAGGGCATCGGCACCAATATCGCCGCGGTCTGCCCGGGGCTCACCGGAGTCGTGTGGATCGGATGGGGACATGCGCATCAATCGGATCTCCTGTCGGTGCCGGACTGGACTGGCCAGAACACCATGCGAGGTTGGGTGCGGATACGGCGCCACAGGGCGGCGAAAAGAAGGCCGCTGTGACGGAAGGTGACGTCATGGGATCGCATGGCGACCCACAAGGCCAGGGAAAAACTCACCGCCAGATTCACCATGCCCACGAGAAGCACAGCAATGAAGGCCAGCACGAACACCGACAGTGCCTCTGCGGAGGGGGCGGACATGATGAAGCCGAGATTGGCTGACGAAAACGCGATATGCCGGATATCGATGTTCAATCCGAGCAGAAGTCCGATCAGGCCGGTGCATCCCAGCATGAATCCGAACAGGAAATTGCCCGCAAGACTGCCGAGGTGATGATCCAGGTAGCGCGCCACAGCCGACGCCCTCTGCTCGCCGAGCCAACGCCTTGCCCAGGTCGAACGCTCGAAGCGCTCGGGTATCCGGTGATAGATCGCCGCATTGTCGACATAGCCCGAGACCAGCCCCGCCGTGAACAGCCAGCAGCCGGCGATCGCCGCATGCAGCAACATCGGACTGCCCAGGGGGTCGAGATCGGCCAGCAGATGCGCCACCTTGGCCTCCCCCGGAAACGGCTGCCCGAGCAGGGCATTCATGGCGAATCCGATCACGAGTGCCAGGGGCAATGCGACAGCGACATTGCCCACGATGGCCGCAAACTGGCTGCGCAGGACATCGGTAATCAGCGTTGCAAGCCGCTCGACCTCGCGCAGACGCCCCCCGGACTCATGAATGCTCAAGGCAATGGCCGATGCCGTCATGGCGGGCTGCTTCGTGGCGATGGTGCCGCCCATGATGTGAATCAGCACGAAACCAAGTCCGTAATTCAGGCTGTAGGCGATGGCTGCCGGCAAGGGCGCTAGCCCCAGACCGCTGATGCCGATCTTGATCAGTGCCATGAATGCGATCACCGCACCTGCAGCGGCCGCTGACCCGAGCATGGCGAAGTAGCCGGCCCGATCCGTGGTGATGTAGTGCTCTCCGGTCCTGCCCGCATTCTGTGTGACGCGAAGCGCCAGCATCCGGGTGAGACGCCGAACATGCAGGCGCACGCTGTTGCGTCGCGCCTCACCGCGTATCGCCCGTCTGATGAAGGCGGTCCACGCATCGAGCAGGTGATCGCCAGGCTGCGGCGACAGCCCCGCGGCAAGCAGGTCGAGCAGACTCTCCAGTCGCACGATATGTTCATCGAGACGGGTCAGCAGATAGCTCAACTCGAGGCTGGTGCCACGCATCGCAGCCGACGCACTCGCCCGCCGCACCACGTCCGCGCACTGATCCAGCAACACGAGAAGGTGTGCAATATCCGCCTGTGTTCGAGATTGGCCTGCATCCGGCAACTACGTTTCAGCATATGCAAACGGCTGCAGCGCGGCGAGGATCCGATGCAACTCGGCCGACTGGGCCACGAATGGCGACTCGGCATCATCGAGGCCCGGACAGGCTTTGCGCAGCACTGGCTCCAGCCCCATGGCCGCCAATCGATGCGATACGGTCTGCAGTGCACGCAGGAAGTCGGGCCGCAATGCCTCGCGCATTCTGGCTGCCGATTCAGGGGAAGACCCGATAGCCTGCCAGAGATCGCGCGAGTCTTCCTCGGGAATACCGGCCAGCCAGACATGATCGTCGGGGTGATGAAACACCATGGCCAGTGCATCGCGCAGTTGTTGCCGATCCACTGGCTCCGGCAGCAGATGATGCACGAGCTTGCGCCGCAGTTCCGAGAAAAAGCCTGTGCCTGGCAGCAGACCGCTGTCGGCAAAAAAGCGCTCATGACGGGTGTGGGACAGCAAGGCCACGAACCCCCGCTGCAAGGCCTCCCGATAGCGCGGCTCCTGACGCAGGAGAATCCGCAATTGCAGATGCGCTGCCCTGACCGCCGCGTGATCTTCCGCGTTGCTGGGGCGGATGACATCGACCAGGCCCGCCAGTGCATCGAGCGGTGTTGCATCGGGCGCATCAAACACCGCGA
This sequence comes from uncultured Burkholderiaceae bacterium, assembly GCA_964470595.1. Classification (GTDB taxonomy): domain Bacteria; phylum Pseudomonadota; class Gammaproteobacteria; order Burkholderiales; family Burkholderiaceae_A; genus Lacustribacter. Next base: position 16,152 of record CAYYDO010000005.1, read on the forward strand.
GTGCTGCCGCAAGACGGGATTGCAGGACCGGATCGGCTGCAGCGGGCGCGAGGGCCTGGGTCATGAATGCGTGGACATTGAACAGTTGCGCTAGAGTGTAGTGCCAACGGAACACCACATGCGTCTGCCGATTTTCTCCTATCTGGGTCTGATGCTGTCGGTCATTGCACTCGATGCCGTGGTTCTGCTGATTTATGGCCTGGTCAGCAAGCGGCTGGAGATTCTTCCAGGCATCTACCTCCATCACAGCCTGCCCTGCGCCATCGGACTGATCCTGGGTGCCCTTGCTCTGAGCCGCTGGGTGCATCATCCCGTGCATTTCCTCGACCGGCTTCGCCTCCTTCCGCTTCTGAGTGGTGTCTTTGCAGGCGGCATGCTGATGGTTCACGAGGCCTTCCTGTTTCGCTCCGGTGATCTGATTGCCGACCCGGCGCAACTTGCAACGTTGCCGCCCGGCCTGCTGATGGGAGCGCTGGCCTGGTATCTGGCCATGTTCGGACTGCTCTACGGCTATTTCGGCTTCGCACTGGTGTCGGGCATGGTGACCTCGATCAGGGCGCGCCTGTGGCGCGAGGGCGGAATCGAACTCCCCGCCCGGGCACAGAGCAGTCTTGCGCAGCGATTGACCCTTGCCTTCCTGTTCACGCTGGCCCTGCCCGCAGCGCTTCTGCTCTCTGATTTCACCTGGCTGTGGGATGTCCGCATGGCGCAGGATCTGGCGCCGCTCGAGATTGTCATCCTCGACACCACCGCCTCGGCCGTGGTGCTGTCCGTGTCGGTGGGCGTGGTGCTGCGCGGCATGCTGCTGTCACTGCGTCAGATCGAGGACGGGCAGCGCGCTCTGGCCGAAGGCGACAGCAAGGGGCTTGCCGTGCTGAGCGACGACGAACTCGGTCGCATCGCCGAAGGTTTCAACCGGATGCGATTGGCGGTGCAGGAGCGGGAATTCCTGCGCACGGCGTTTTCGACGTATGTGGGCGAAGACCGCTCGCGCCAGCTGTTGACCACGAATCAGGGGAGCAGCGAGCCGGCAGAGGTCACCATCATGTTCACGGATATTGCCGGCTTTACCCGGATTGCCGAGACCCTGACGCCGGATACCCTGGTGAAACTGCTGCGCGCCTACTTCTCCGAGGTGGTCAGCGTCGTTGAAAAACACGGTGGTGGCGTCGACAACTTTGTCGGTGATGCGATCGTCGCGGTGTTTCGGCAGCGGACATCCGGAGCTCCCCATGCGGCGCGCGCGCTCATGGCAGCACGGGAGATCGCGGAAATGACCATCGCACAGCGCTTCATCGGCATCTGCCTGCCGACGCGAATCGGAGTGCACACGGGCTCGGTGGTCACCGGCGAGGTTGGGAACGCGTCCAGACGGGGCATCTCGGTGTTCGGTGATGCGGTCAATGTGGCCGCCCGGCTCGAGGCAGCGAACAAGGATCTGGGCACCAGCATTCTGGCGAGTGCCACCACCATCACTGCGGCTGGCGCATGGCAGCATGACGCGGAACCGGACAGCCGCAGGGGAAATCCGGCGGGGGACTTCATGCCGTGTGGCAGCGTCCGGTTGCGTGGCCGCACGGAACCCATGGATGTCTGGGGATGGTCGGCAGAGCGCGGTTGACCCCACATCGTGGATCCCCATTCGGGACAACCTAGGGATTACATGAATGGGCTGGCGAGTTCATTTAGTTAACCCTTTCATTGGTAAAAACTGAAATTTCGCTCAACGAAACCTTACCCAGGAGACGCGATGTTCAAACTTCCCGTCGTAAACGCACTCAAGGTGCTTGGTGTCGTGGTCACAGTGGCCACGGCCAGCATACTGCCGAGCCATCAAGCGTCGGCCCAATCCCAGTCATTCACCGAATGGGGCTGGCCGCAGCCTTACGAAAAGGTGTCTGCCAAATCCATCGAGTGGATGAAAGGCAAGGGCTGGTGGCCCATGTCGGTGGCCTATCAGCCGCCATGGTCGGGCCAGAACGCCATCTTCGCGGTGATGAACCAGCAGAAACTGCTTCAGGCCCGTGGCATCGAGGCCACCTTCCAGACCTTCCCCTCCGGCCCCGCACTCAACGAAGTGTTCATCTCCGGCCGCGCGCAGGTGGGCAATGGCGGAAACTTCCCCCTGAACACCCTGATCGATCGCCAGGTGCCCGTACGTGCGATCGCCATCATGTCACCCGGGCTGCGTCATCAGATCATCGTGCCCAACGACTCGCCCCTGAAGCGCATCGAGGATCTGCGCGGCGGCAACCCCGACACCAAGCAGCCCTGGGTGATCGGTATCGCCACCGGTTCCTCTGCAGAGTTCTATCTGCAGCTCACGCTGGCATCCAACAAGCTCACGATCGGCAAGGATGTCACGCTGCGCAACATGCCCCCGCCCGAGCAGGCGCTGCTGCCCAAGGGTATCGATGCAGTGGTTCCCTGGGACTTCACCAACTCGCTGATCATCAACGAGCGCAAGACCGGACGCCCCATCGAGGCCCATTACAACTACGTGATCTACCTGGGCACGACCTATGTGCGCCAGGAGCTGGTCGACAATGTGCCCGACATCGTTCAGGCATTGACCGATTCGATCGCCGAGGCACAGTTGTGGATGCGTCTGAGCCCCGAAAAGGCGGTCGATGCCCTGCTCGAAGATCCCAACCTGAAGCTGCAGCCACGCACGCTTCTGGCCCAGCAGATCGCCGAGTACAACAACCACTTCAAGCCCACCTATCTCTACCCCCACACCTCCTTCTGGTTCCAGGAGAACAAGAACACGGTGAACTGGCTCTACGAGAACAAGCGGATGCGCACCCCCCTCACCGAGGACGAATTCAAGACGGTCTTCCGGCCCGAATTCATGGGCAAGACCTTCGAGAAACTCGGCTGGGCCATTCCCAAGGTGCCACCCTTCATTCCGGCAGGATGGAAAGGCAAGGTGGGCGAGCCCCCCTATCCCGAGTACATGACCTTCCTGAACATGAAGGCCCCGCAGAACTTCCCCGAGCCGGGTGATCTGACCAGGCCCTGGAGGTTCAAGGGCACCACCTACCGTCCCTGATCCATCACGACAATCCAACCCGAGGAACCCCGCTCATGAGTGATGCAGCGAACCCGCAGCTTCTGGACCCATCGGCCCTTACGCCGGCCGAGCAGGCTGCGGTGTCGCGCATGCGCGGAGGTGGCCTCGGGTGGATTCACGGCTCCACCCGCTATATCGGACTGATCCTGTTTTTCGGTTTGTGGCAGATCGTCTCGACACTGATCCTTCCGCAAATCGACAAGAACCTGGTGTCGCTGATGCCACCACCCACAGAGGTGGTGCAGGCAGCGGTCGAACTGATCGCCTCCGGCGACCTGTTCAAGCATTTCTGGGCCAGCCTGCAGCGTGAGGTCGTGGCCTTTCTGTATGCCAGCCTCGCCATTCCGCTGGGCGTTCTGATGGGCTGGTCGCGCACCGCCCAGAACCTGATGGAGCCTGTGTTCGAGATGCTCCGCCCCATCCCGCCGATCGCCTGGATTCCACTCGCCATCCTGTGGTTCGGCATCAGCGATCTGCAGAATCAGTTCATCATCTTCCTGGGCATCTTCTTTCCCCTGCTGATCAACACCATCACGGGTGTGAAGAATGTCGAATACAACATCGTCCGTGCGGCCCGCTGCCTGGGTGCCCGCGAGGTGGATGTGCTGGTCAAGGTGGTCTTTCGGGCAGCACTTCCCCAGATCGTCACAGGCATCCGCGTTGGTCTTGGCGTGGGCTGGATGGCCCTGGTGGCAGCCGAACTCGTCGGCGCCACCTCCGGTCTGGGCTGGCTGATTTCGGACGCACGCAGCGTGCTGCGCACCGACATCATTCTGGTCGGAATGATTTCCATCGGGCTCGCCGGTCTGGTCATCGATCAGGGGCTGCGCTGGGTGGCGCGCAAGACCCTGCCGTGGTCGCTCGCCATGACCAAATAATCAGTCTCACCCTCACGCGTTGTCATACGCCTTGAACAATCCCTCTGCAAAAGGTGCCGGACCCTCATGGGCATTCTGAAAGTTGAAGAAGTGGTCAAGATCTATCCGGGGCACAGTCCTGCGGATGCGCCGGTCAAGGCCCTTGCAAATGTGTCTTTCACGGTTCACGAAAACGAGTTCTGCTCGATCCTCGGTCACTCCGGTTGCGGCAAGACCACTCTGCTGAACATCATGGCCGGCTTCGACGATGCCACCATGGGGCGCATCTCTCTCGATGGCAAGCCGGTCGGAAAGCCCAGCTGGGAGCGGGCGATGATCTTTCAGGATTACGCGCTCTTTCCCTGGCTCACGCGCCGCGACATTGCGATGGAAACGATTCATCTGGTGGGTCTGAAAGGTTTCGAAAACCGTTTCCCGCACCAGTTGTCCGGCGGCATGCGTCAGCGCGTGGCGATTGCGCGCGCGCTTGCCGTTGATCCCTCGGTGCTTCTGATGGACGAGCCGTTTGCCGCACTCGATGCCCAGAATCGCAGCATGCTCCAGGATGAAATGGTGAGAATCTTCATGGAGCAGCGCAAGACCATGGTGCTGGTGACGCACTCCATCGAGGAGGCCATCAAGCTGTCTGACCGCATCATCGTCATGACCCGCCGGCCCGGTCGGGTCAAGGCCAATATCGTGGTCGACATGCCACGGCCACGACCGGAAGAGTCAGAGGGCTTTGTCGCCATGAAGGCCCGCATCCGCGACCTGATTCACGACGAATTCGATCTGGCCGAGGTGCCGAACGTCGCTGCGGCTGCAGCAGCCCCCTGAATATCCCCGTCAGTGCACGGCGGGCAGACCAAGTATCTGGCGCGCCTCGGCTGCCGAGGCAGGGTGGCGGCCAAATGACGGGCATGCATCGACGATCTTGCGCACCAGTTCGGCATTGCTCGATGCCAGGCGATTGGCCTCGATCTTGAGGTTGTCCTCCAGCCCGGTGCGGCAATGGCCACCTTCCGCCAGACACCACTGATTCACTTCCCACTGGTGCCGCCCCGTGCCCGCTGCAACCCACGTCGACTCGGGCGAGAGTTCCCTGAGTTCCGAGAGAAGAAAGTCGAATACCGATCGCCGGGCAGGCAAGGCGTTGCGTATGCCCAGAACGAACTGCACATGCATCGGCCCCGGCACCAGCCCCCGCTTGTTCAGATCGATCGCGTTGTAGAGCATGGCCGCATCGAAGACCTCGATCTCGGGCTTGATGTGATTTTCAAGCATGGTCTGGGCCAGCCCCTCGACGAAGTCCGGCGCATTCTCGTAGATCGCCAGCGGGAAGTTCACCGAGCCTGTTGCCAGAGAGGCCATGTCCGGCTTGAGTCCGAGCATTGCGCCGCGTGCCATCTGATCACGCCCACGTCCACCCGTGGAGAACTGGATGATCATGCCCGGGCAGTGTTTGCGCACCCCCTCCTGCACGCGGTGAAACAGTTCCGGGTCGGAACTCGGCGATTCATCGGGATTGCGCACATGCACATGCACCAGGGAGGCACCGGCCTCGAAGGCCTCGTGCGTGGATTCGATCTGCTCCTGCGGCGTGACAGGAACCGCAGGGTTGTCCTTCTTGCGCGGGAGGGCTCCGGTAATGGCCACGGTAATGATCACGGGTTGCGTCATGGGATTCCTCCTGGTGGGTTGATTCGGAAGCGACGGCCTTATTTTATTTCTTTCAACAAAACAAAAGTTTCGATGAATGAAATAAAATTGCCGCAGATGCACCGTTGTATCGCTGGCAGCCAGCGGATACGTCCATTCATCGCCATTCCAGCCCGACCATGAATCCCTCCCTGTCGCCTGCGACCATGTTGCGCCCCCCGGGGTCGTTCGGACTGATCGATGTCACCCTGCGCGATGGTCACCAGTGCCTGTGGTCCACCCGCATGACCAATGCCCAGATGGCGCCCGCTCTCGACACACTCGACGCAAGCGGATACGCCATCATGAACATCATGGGTGGTGCCGTGTTCGATGTCGCCGTCCGCTTCTTGCGCGAAGATCCCTGGGAGCGCATGAAGATGATCTGCTCGCGCATGCAGACACCCTGCGATGCGCTCACCCGGGGGCAGAGCCTCTACACATTCGAGCTCTTCCCCGATGACATCGTGGCGCTCAATTCGCGGGTGCTCGCAGAGTGCGGCATCAAGATCCTCACTGTTTACGACGCGCTCAACGACAACCGCAACATCGCATCCTCCGTGACCTCGGGTCGCGAGGCGGGCATGCTGATCAACGCCATGATCACCTACGCCCTCTCACCCGTTCACACCGACGACTACTTCGTCGAGCGCGCGCGCGAGCTGGTGGCCATGAAGGTCGATTTCATCTCCCTGAAGGATCCGACCGGCTTGCTCACCCCCGAGCGCGGACGCACCCTCTTTCCGGCCCTGGTGCGGGCTGCGGGCGACACGCCAATGCAGTTGCACTCCCACTGCCAGTCGGGTCTGGCTCCGGAGGTTTACCGAGTGGCAATCGAATCGGGTTTCCGCTTCGGATACACCGCAGTCGCGCCACTGGCCAACGGTGCCTCGCTGCCCGCGACCGAGGACATCGATGACCATGCCCGGGACCTGGGCCTGGTCACCGGCATCGACAGGAGCGTGCTTGCGGAAGCATCGGATTACTTCCGTTGGGTGGCCCTGCGCGATGGCAAGCCGACAGGTGAGAAAGCCCGCTTCGACCCGGCGCTCTACCAGCATCAGGTTCCGGGCGGCATGATTTCCAATCTCCGCTCGCAACTTGCCACGATGGGCATCGCGCACCGCATGCCGGAGATCCTGGAAGAGGCCGCGCAGGTTCGCGAAGACCTTGGCTACCCGATCCTGGTGAGCCCCTTTGCGCAATACATCATCACGCAGGCCGTTCTCAATGTCGTTCAGGGCGAACGTTACAAGACCATCCCCGACGAAGTGCGCAAGTACGCGGGGGGCTTTTACGGACGGCTCGCCGCCCGGCCGAGCGATGCCTTTCTCGATCGCGCCAATCTGGATCCCGGCGAGGCAGCCACGCAGGCTCCGGCAGCCTATCTGGAAGACGGCATTGCGGCCCTGCGTCGCCGTCTGGGACCGAGCGTGAGCGATGCGCAACTCCTGCTTCATGCCTTCTACGACGACCAGCTCGCCAGCGGCCTCTCGGCGCCGGGGGCCGACCTTCGCTTTCATACCTCGCCGCTTGCCGAGCTGGTTCGATACCTGTGCACCCGGCGTGATCTCGGCCGGGCCCGTCTGCGTTTTGCCGGTGTGGAAGTGAGCGTGTCGACATGACGATGTGCGACTCCACGCCGGATGTGTCGCGCGCGCGCGCCACGTTCTGTCGTCGGGGCTAGCAAAGACTGCAATGGAGCCTTTCGGCGATCTCTCCTCTCCGCTGACATGGGCCGCAGCCATTGCCCTGGGCGCCTTTGCCGGAGTGGTGCGAGGCGTCACCGGCTTTGGCGCAGCGATGGTGATGGCGCCTCCGGTTGCCCTGCTGCTCGGGCCTGCGGTTGCCGTGCCCCTGGTGCTTCTGCTCGAAGGTTTCGCGGCAGCGCCGATGCTGCCGGTGCTGCGCAAGAAGGCCCGCTGGCCCGTGCTGACGCCCATGATCATCGCCGCAACAGTCTTCATGCCTCTGGGCACACTGCTGCTCACCAGTCTCGACCCGGAACTGACCCGCCGCATGATCGCGATGGTCGTGATCGGATTCAGCCTGATTCTTCTCACCGGTGCGCGCTGGCATGGTCAGTACCGGACCCCGACAGGGATCGCACTCGGTTCACTCAGTGGCACCATGATGGGTGCAACCGGCATCGGCGGCCCACCGGTGATCCTCTATCTGCTCTCGGGGCCTGACGATCCCGCCACCATCCGCGCCACACTTACCTTCTATGTGGCATTGGCGTCCGCGCTGGGTGTGGCCACGCTTGCGCTGCGCGGGCTGGTGTCCGAAAGCGTGCTGCTGCTCGGCGCAGCCATGACACCGCTCTTCATGGTGGGTGTGATCTTCGGTGGTCGCATCTTCGCGCGGCTGTCCGAGCAGAAGTTCCGCAGGCTCACCATCTGGCTCATGCTGCTGGTCTCTGCCTGGGTGCTGATTTCATGATCATGCCGCTCATCTCCGCTTGGGTAATGACCTCATGAATGCGCCACGCCTGGTCCGTCCGCAGTCGATTGCGCTGCGTTCATTTACTGCCCTCGAGGTGGTCTGCAGCGCGCCGACAGCCCTCAGCCTCGACGAGATCACGCAGGCCATGGCACTCCCCAAGCCGACCGTCTACCGCATTCTGAACATGCTGGTCGAGGCCCACCTGCTGCGTCGCGAGGTCCACAGCAAGCGCTACACGGTGGGGCCGCGACTGGCGGCTTTCGGAGTGGCCCTCTGGCGCAACGATGGTCTGCGCACCCCCTGGCGCCAGGCACTCGAGCATGCCGTGCGCGAGACGGGCGAGAGCTGCAATCTGACCGTGCTCGAAAACGACCATGTGCTCTACCTCGATCGCATCGAGACCGATCGCCCCCTGCGGCTGCATCTGACTCCCGGAACCCGCGTTCCCCTGCACTGCACCGCCAGCGGCAAGCTGTTTCTGAGCGAGAAGAAACCTGCGGCGCTTCGCCAGTGGCTCAAAGGTCGCACGCTCGCCCGCTATACCGCCCAGACCATCACCGATGCCTCGGTTCTGACCCGCGAGATCGAGACAGTGAGAAAGACGCGTGTCGGACTCCACAACAGCGAGTTCTTTGAAGACTCGGTGGCCATTGCGGTACCCGTGCTGGATGCCGAGGACCGCATCTGTGCCGCACTGGCCATGCATGCGCCGTCGTCGCGTGAAAGCATTACATCCTGCCTGCGTCATCTCGAGGTATTGCAGCGGTGCGCGGGTCAGATCTCCCACAGCATGGGCTTTGATCCCGCGGCAGTCCTGCCTCCGACAGCGCCGCCCCGCAAGCGCCACCCCGCCTGATTCCATCCGCCACTTCAGGAGTACCGATGTCATCCACCTACGACCACATCATCATCGGCGCCGGATCCTCGGGCTGCGTGCTGGCCTCGCGTCTGAGCGAAGACCCGGGACGGCGGGTGCTGCTGCTCGAAGCCGGCCCCCCTGATAGCTCCCCGTGGATCCATCTGCCGATCGGCTATGGCAAGACCATGTGGGACAAGCGGGTGAACTGGTGCTTCGAGACCGACCCCGACCCGGGCATGGACGGTCGGCGCATCTACTGGCCGCGCGGCAAGACACTTGGCGGCTCCAGTTCAATCAATGGCCTGATCTACATCCGCGGTCAGCGTGAGGATTTCGATCATTGGGCAGCGCTGGGCAATCGCGGATGGGGGTTCGATGATGTGCTGCCCTATTTCATCCGCTCCGAGGGCAACCAGCGCGGTGCAAGCGACTATCACGGCGGATCCGGGCCCCTTCGCGTCTCGGATATCGGGGCGCGTCACGAGCTGATCGAGGCATTCATTGCGGGAGCGGCCGATATCGGCGTGCCGCGAAACGACGACTTCAACGGCGCGCAGCAGGAGGGAGCGGGCTATTTCCAGTTGACCACCCACAAGGGCTGGCGATGCAGCACGGCGGTGGGCTATCTGCGGCCGGCGCGAGGCCGATCCAACCTGCAGGTGACCTGCAACGCCCAGGCCACTGGTCTCGAAATCGAGGGCGATCGTGTGGTGGGTGTCCGTTACCGACACGAGGGTCGCGATCATCTGGCCCGCTGCGAGGGCGAGGTGCTGCTGTCCGCTGGCGCCCTGCAGTCGCCCCAGCTGCTGCAGCTCTCCGGTATCGGTCCTGCGCCCCTGCTCGAGAAGTTCGGAATACCCGTTCGACACGAGCTCGCCGGCGTAGGCGAGAATCTCCAGGACCACCTTCAGTTCCGTCTGATTTACGAGTGCGCCAAACCCATCACGACCAACGATCAGTTGAATTCCTGGATTGGCAAGGTGCAGATTGGGCTGCAATGGCTGCTGTTTCGCAGCGGCCCTCTGGCAGTCGGCATCAATCAGGGCGGCTGCTTCATGCGCGCGCTCGAAGAGGCACCCACCCCGGATATCCAGTTCCATGTGGCGACCCTGTCGGCCGATATGGCGGGCGGGCAGGTGCACCCCTTCCCGGGCTTTACGCTCTCGGTCTGCCAGCTGCGGCCGAGTTCGCGCGGACGGGTTCAGATCCGCTCGACAGACCCCTTTACCCCGCCATCGATGCAGCCGAACTACCTGTCGACCGATCTCGATCGGCGCACAGCGGTCGCAGCCATCCGGGCCGCGCAATCCATCGCACGTGCGCCCTCGATGCGGGCATACACCAGGCGCGAGATCAAGCCGGGCCCGGAGACTGTCAGCGATGAGGCCATTCTTGCCTTCTGTCGCGCCAACGGTGCCACGATCTTCCATCCCAGCGGCACCTGCCGCATGGGGCACGACGATCTGGCCGTGGTCGATGATCGGCTGCGGGTCCGGGGCTTGCGAGGTCTGCGGGTGGTTGACTGCTCGGTGATGCCCACACTCGTATCAGGAAACACCAATGCGGCCGCCGTGATGATCGCCGAGAAAGCCAGCGACATGATCCGGGAGGATCTGCGCTAACTTTGCGGCGGATCGTTCGGCCCACTGCGCGTAGTGGGTTGATCCGGGGTGATAACCGTCGTCTGCGATGGCACCCGCAGTTGTCATATCGATCCAGTCCAGCCCGAGGTAATGGCAGCCCGGCTCGTGCGCGCAGAGATTCTGCAGCGCCGCATCGAGTCGCCGGGCTGCCTGGCCCAGTGCCCAGCGCAGCGGCTGGGGAATCACCGGAAAGAGATGCATGGGTGGGAGCGCGGTGAAGATGATCCCGCGCGCACCAGACCGCTTGCCCAGTTCAGCCACCAGCCGCTGCGTATCCCGGCGAAACGCCGCCGGACTGCGTTGCCCGGTGACATCGTTGACACCCAGCGCCACGAGGGCGAGATCGGCACGGCATACCCGCTGGCTGGCGAGCATCTGCGCGGCTTCCCGGGTCGAGACCCCGGTGCGCGCCACAAGCTGCCAGCCCACCGGCCGTGAAATCCGCCCGGACAGGGATATTGCCGCGGGCATGGCAAGCGCCTCGGATTGACGGGAGACCCCCACGCCGGCCGCCGAGGAATCGCCCAGCACCAGCAGTCGAACGAGGGGCGCTGGCGCATGATGCTGCCCGACAAGCCCCATTCTCGGGCCGCTGGCTTCCGGCAGTCGCAGTGCCGTACGCCGGACCCGCCGGGCCTGCACCAACAGGACAGGACCCAGAATGCTGCGCACGAGCAGCGGCGTCACCGTCTCAGAAAAAGACGACACCCTGCTCCTGCAACTGCGCGAGGAGTGCGTCGGCCTCTGCGCGAACCGGCTCAAGTTCGCTGACATTCAGACCGAGCAGCCTTTTGGCCTCGGTCGCAGCCGCCGAACCTCCAAGACAACCCACGATGTAGAGGTACTTGAAGGCGCCAATCGGATCCTTCTCCACGATCTCGCCCTTGGAGTAGATACGAAAGAGCTCCATGGCGGCCTCGATCGAACCCAACTCGAAGCCACGCTTGAGCAGGGCCACGATGTTGGGACCCGAGGCGAAAGAAAACTCCTTGTTGTGGTCACGATAAAGGCCGGCGAGCGCCAGAAATGCGCGCGCATAGCCCCCCTTGCATGCCGTTCCCAGCATGCGCATGGCCTGTTGCAGATTGGCCTGTCGGTACCCCTGTGCCCAGTACAGCACGCCAAGGCAGAATGCCGCATCCAGACTGTTGGTCTTGACCTCGGCCAGAAGACGGGCCTCGAGGTCGTCCACATCGGCCTGGGGCAGCCGACAATCCCCAAGCAAGTCGGCGAGTCTCAGGTAGGCGCGACCATCCGTACCATCGAGCAGTCGCGCATACAACTGGTAGGCCTCGCGGTACTTGCCCTTCTGTACAGCCCAATCGCCTTCCTGCAGTTCGTCGATCATTGGAATTCCCCGGAAACATCTGATTCCCGTCCTGATGATAAATTAACGCCCATCACCAATTGGAGCCGTGTCATGGGGAAAACCGAATTCATCCTGTTCGTGCTGATCATCCTGTCCACCCCGCTCGTTTTCATGCTGTATCGCGAGAGCCGGCGCAAGGCGAGCCGCGAGGATGTCTCCAGCAACCTGATGCTCTTTCTGCCCTTCTATGCTTTTGTGGCGGCGATCCTGATCGCTGCGGGCTGAATCGCCCTGCGCTGCCATATGCAGCGGTGCTGGTCCCGCGGGCCCGCGACGCCCTAGCGGAATGCCGATCGTCCGTAGACCAGTCCCTGCATGATGCTGTCACTGGCTTTTTTGATCACCACAGCGGGCTCGACTTTCGAATTCGTCGAATTCGTCGCGTTTGTCGCGGAAGATTTTTCCGACGAATCCGGCAGTTTGGAAAAAGCTGCCGCCAGCCGCCGCTTCTGTTCGGCACCCATGTAGGCGACCACCTGATCCAGCTGTGCCGAACTCATTTTCCTGAATGCGCCGGCCGTTCTCTCCACAAAGCCACGATCATTGGCTGGCAATCCCGCCACGAAGCCAGACAAGTCTCCGGCAGACATCGACTTCAGTTTGACAGCACCATCACGAATGGCCTTGTCCACAGCCGCCTTGGCTTTTTCAGCCGATTGAAGACTCGAACTCATCGTCACCGACAGCGTCATCGCGAGCACCTCCCAGATGTGTTGTAAGTCCATCGAGCAAGATTCATGCCGAGGCATCAGACCGGCAGCAGGATCGCGCGCTGCCAAGGCCGCCCTGTATGATTACCACGAGGTGTTTCATAGCCGAATCCGGCCGGATCGCCACGCAGCTCCCTACCGGAGCTCCCCCACCGGCACATCAGGGGCTGCCAGTGCAAACTGACTCCATCACACGCCACTCCCCTCTCACATCGCGTCACACCCTGCTGTTGGTGGCTCTCGCCATCGTGCTCGCCGCCTTTCCGCTGTCGGCCTGGCTGACTGTGACCCACCTCGCCGATGATCGTGCCGTGCACGATGCGCGCGCGATGAACAAGCTGATCACCCACTTCCGGACGTATTACGCCAGCAATATCGCCGGAAAGATCCTTGAAGCAGGCAGCACACCCATTACGCTCACCGAGCGCTACCACCAGACACCGGGGGCCGTGCCGATTCCAGCCACGCTCTCGATCGAGCTCGGCGAACTGATCTCGCGCGAGAGCAAGGCCGACGGTATCGCCATGGCGTTTGTCTCGGACGCACCATTTGCACATCGCCAGCGCCCGCCACTGGATGCATTTCAAGCCGAAGCGCTGCGCCGATTTCGTGATGATCCCGAACTCACCGAATACGGCCAGCAGCTGCACGTCGAGAAGCACAGCCGCATGCGTCTGGCCACACCGGTCCGGATGGCGCCGGCCTGCGTGGGCTGTCATAACGCCCACCCGGACTCACCTGTCCGCACCTGGAAGGTGGGCGATATCCGGGGCATCCAGGAAATTTCAATCAATTCAAGCATCGCATTCGATCTGCGCGATTACGCCCCGTTGACCATCAACTTTCTGGCATTTCTCGGACTTGCAGGTCTGCTCGTCCAGGACTATCGCCGGCGCAACGTGTCTCTCCAGCAGGCGTGGCGTGGTGCGGAACAGGCCAGAGATGAACAGTCCGCCATTCTCGAAACCGCAGAAGTGGGAATTGCACTGATCAGGGACGGCAAGGTCATTCGCTGCAACACATCACTCGAGCGCTTGCTCGCTGCGCCTTCCGGGAGCCTCACCGGAAAATCCACACGCGACTGGTATCTGAGTGAAGCCGATTACCTCGCAAGCGGGGAAGAGATCGCCAGCCAGCTGGCGCACGGGGGGCATCACCGCCGCGAGCTGACGCTGCGGCGAAAAGACGGCAGCACGTTCGAGGCCCGGCTGAGCGGCGGTGCTGTCGAGCCATCCGATCCATCGCTGGGCAGCGTCTGGCTGATCAGCGACATCACGGCACGCAAGGCTGCAGAAGCTTCCATGCAGCTGGCCCGGGAACTCGCTGAAAACGCGGCACAGACGAAGAGTGATTTTCTGGCCAACATGAGTCACGAGATCCGCACGCCGATGAATGCCATCATCGGGCTCAGTCACCTGGCCCTGCGTACCGACCTCAATCCGCGGCAGCTCGACTATCTGCAGAAAATCCAGTCCTCGGGTCAGCACCTGCTCGGCATCATCAATGACATTCTGGATTTCTCGAAGATCGAGGCCGGCAAGCTGAACATCGAGAGCGCCGAGTTCCGTCTGGAGAGGCTCCTCGACAACCTGACGAACCTGATCGGTCAGAAGGCCAGCGACAAGGGCATCGAACTCGTGTTCGATGTGGCACCCGATGTGCCCCCGGCCCTCATCGGCGATTCGCTGCGACTGGGCCAGATCCTCATCAACTATGCCAACAACGCCATCAAGTTCACCGAGAAAGGCGAGATCCGCGTGGAATTGCGGGTGCTGGAGCGCGATGATCGGGAAGTTCTGCTGCGCGGTGCGGTGATCGACACAGGCATCGGTCTCACCCCCGAGCAGATGAGCAGGCTCTTTCAGAGTTTCCAGCAGGCCGATACCTCGACCACCCGCCGTTTTGGCGGAACGGGGTTGGGGTTGTCGATATCCAAGAGACTGGCCGAGATGATGGGTGGAGAGGTGGGCGTGGAGAGTGCTGCAGGAGAGGGCAGCACCTTCTGGTTCACCGCCTGGCTCGGCATTGGTGACCCCAATCGCGAAGTGCGTGCCCAGCTCGAGGATTTCCGCGGCAAACGCGCTCTCGTGGTCGATGATAACGAGGCTGCGCGGACGGTACTGCGCGACATGCTGTTCCGGATGGGGTTCGCCGTCGATGAGGCGGTCACGGGTGAAGACGCGCTTGGCATCCTGCATCGGCAGAATCATCATGGCCTTCCCTACGACATGGTGTTTGTCGACTGGCAGATGCCGGGTATGGACGGTCTCGATACCGCCCGCGAAATCCTCAAGCTCGACATGCCCACCACCCCTCGACTGGTCCTCGTCACCGCATTCGGTCAGGAGGGTCTGCGTGACCAGGCGCGGGCGGCCGGTCTAGATGATGTGCTGATCAAACCGGTCAATGCCTCGACGCTGTTCAATAGCGTGGTCCGTCTGCTCGGTCTCGTGACCGATACCGATTCGGGGCAACACGAGACACGAAGTCAGGATCCAGCCACCGCGCTGGCACAGATCGCCGGCGCACGCCTTCTGGTGGTGGAGGACAACGATCTGAACCAGCAGGTGGCCAGTGAGTTGCTGACCGATGCGGGCTTCGTCGTGGATATCGCGGAAAACGGTCAGATTGCACTGGACCGGATTGCGGCTGCCGACCCCCCCTACGACCTCGTGCTGATGGACATGCAGATGCCGGTCATGGATGGCCTGACCGCCACCAGCGAGATTCGTCGCATCTATACCCCGGAGGTGCTTCCCGTCGTGGCCATGACGGCCAACGCGATGCAGCAGGATCGCGACCGATGCATGGAGTCCGGCATGCAGGATATGGTCACCAAGCCGATCGATCCGGATGACCTGTGGCGGGCCCTGCGCACCTGGATCAAGCCGCGCGAAGGTGCAGCCCGCCCCGCCGGGGAATCTCCTGCCGCACCGGTGTCCGCAGCCGCAAGCGCAGTTGCGACGAATCACCTCGCCTTGCCGCAGATCGAGGGGCTGGACACATCTCTCGGACTCAAGCGTGTTCTCGGCAAGATACCGCGCTACCTCGGCATGCTCGAGAAATTCGTTGCCGGACAAGGCGGAGCAATCCGGGAGGTGCGCGAGGCGCTCTCCCGCGGTGATCGCGACACCGCAGTGCGCGTGGCGCACACCCTCAAGGGCGTGGCGGGCAACATCGGTGCCTCCGCCGTGCAACTGAGCGCGGAGGAACTGGAGCAGGCCCTGCTGAACGGAGCGACAGCCGAGGATGCCGAGCCATTGGTCGCCGGTCTCGAACAACTGCTCATGCCTCTGATTGCCGGCATCGATGCACAGCTTCCCGCGCCTGCAGAAGACGGGGCCCAGACGGTCGCAGTCGATGCCGGGCAACTGCAAGGTGTCCTCGACGCACTCTCCGGCCTGCTGCGTGATAACGATGCGGCTGCCACGGAACTTCTTGAGGAGCATCGCGCGCTCCTGCGTGCCGCCCTGCCCCCGAGGCTATTTGATGCCCTGCTGGCCGCGGTAGGGGATTACGATTTCGATACCGCCCTGGAGCAACTCGAATCGCATGTCAGCAGCCGCCCAGACGACTCCCCACCCGCCTGAGGCGGTTTTCAGCGCGCGGCACCTCTCCAAGGTGTATCGGGCGGGGGATGTCGATGTGGTGGCGCTGGCCGATGTATCGCTCGACATCGCACGCGGCGAATTCATCGTCCTGCTGGGCCCCTCCGGCAGCGGCAAGAGCACCCTGCTGAACATTCTGGGCGGGCTGGATACGCCATCACGAGGTGAGGTTCACTTCGCCGAGCATCGCATCAGCGACGCCAGCGAGGCCGAACTCACTCGCTACCGCCGCGAGCATGTCGGATTCGTGTTCCAGTTCTACAACCTGATTCCCAGTCTGACCGTGCGCGAGAACGTGGCCCTGGTCACGGACATCGCGGCGCAGCCCATGGACATCGATGAGGCCATTGCCATGGTCGGCCTCACGCCCAGGCGGGATCACTTCCCCGCGCAGTTGTCCGGCGGCGAGCAGCAACGCGTGGCGATTGCGCGCGCCATCGTCAAGCGCCCGGATGTCCTGTTGTGTGACGAGCCCACCGGTGCGCTGGATGTGACCACTGGCCGATTGGTGCTGGAGGTCATCGAGCGGATTCACGAGG
>CAYYDO010000006.1:0-13828 GCA_964470595.1 uncultured Burkholderiaceae bacterium
GTTTGAGCGCCTTGGGTATGGCCGCAACCGGCCCGATGCCCATGATGTCGGGCGCCACGCCTGCGACGCTGTATCCCGCAAACCGGGCCAGTGGCGTCAGGTTGTAGCGTCGCACTGCCGCTTCGGAAGCCAGAACGATGGCGCCTGCGCCGTCGGACATCTGGGATGAGTTGCCGGCGGTGACCGACCCCCGGGTATGGAACACCGGTTTCAGGCTGCCGAGTTTCTCCAGCGTGCTGTCCGGTCGGGGACCCTCGTCCTGTTCAAGCATGCGGGCGCGCCGCACGACCTCTCCGCGCACCGGATCGGGAAGGAAGGATTCCACCTCGAAAGCGGTCAGTTCGGCGTCGAAGAGCCCCTGCGCCTGTGCGGCCGCCGCCCGCTGATGAGAGGCCAGCGCGAAAGCGTCCTGATCCTCGCGCGAGACAGACCATCTGCGCGCCACCTTCTCGGCGGTCATGCCCATGCCAAAGGCGATGCCGAGATGTTCCGGGTTGCTGAAGATGCGCGGGTTCATGGCCACCTTGTTGCCCATGATGTTGGGCATCACGCTCATGGATTCGGTGCCGGCCGCGATGATCAGATCCGCTTGTCCGACCTGAATCCTCTGTGCGGCAACCGCGACCGCCTCGAGACCTGATGCGCAGAATCGATTGATGGTCATTCCGGCAACGCTGTCCGGCAGACCGGCCAGCAGCAGCGCGATGCGTGCGACATTCATTCCCTGCTCGGCCTCGGGCATGGCGCAGCCGGTCACCACATCGTCGATCTGGGCCGGATCGACTTCAGGCAGCAACTCGAGGTTGGCACGTATGGCTGCGGCGAGCAGGTCGTCGGGTCGCGCGGTCCTGAGCGCACCGTTCTTGCGACCAATGGGAAGTCGTTTTGCGGAAACGATGTAGGCGTCGTGGAGCATCGAATTCATATCAGTTCCTCAGGGCTTTTCCGGTGGTGAGCATGTGGGCGATGCGCGCCTGTGTCTCGGGGGTCTTGAGCAGGTCCACGAAAAGTCGGCGCTCGAGCTGGATCAGCCAGGCCTCGTCCACCATCGTGCCGGCATCCACATCGCCACCGCACAGGGCGGTCGCTGCCGCGCGTGCCACGCGCAGGTCGTGATCGCTGATCATCTCGCCCTCGCGCATATTGACCAGCATCATGTTGAGATTGGCGATACCCGTGCGGCCTGCGACCGGTATCGGGCCCTGCGGGGCGGGTGTCCAGCCGGCATGGGCCATCTGCCGGGCAGACCTGATGCCGACATCGAGAAGTTCGCGGGGATGAAAGATGATGTTGTCCGATGGCTTTCCAAAGCCCATGCGGATCACCTGCGGTGCGCTCTTTGCGACCCTGGCCATCGCAATCGTCGTAGGGGAAGACCTCGGTGGGGCTTGGCCCGGAGGCGGCCCATTGGGCTGCTCTCACGGCGAATTCCTTGCAGCCTCCGCCAGCAGGTATCAGACCGACACCGGCCTCGACGAGTCCGGCATATGTCTCGAGCGCCATTACCCGGTGCTGGGCGTGCATCAGGAACTCGCAGCCGCCACCAAGGGCCATCCCGCTGGCTGCTGCAACCACTGGTACCCGGCAATGCTTCAGTGCCTGTGAGGTCTCCTGAAAGGCGGCCACCATGATGTCGAGTCTGTCGAAGGCACCTGCCTGGATGGCCTGCGTCACCTGCTTCAGATTGGCCCCGACCGAGAACGGTGCCTCATGCCAGACCACCAGACCATCGAGATGCTGTTCCGCGTAACGGATGCTGGCGAGCATTCCCTGCAGGACATCATCACCGACCGCATGCATGGGCGAGCGCAGCGACAGGATGCCGATACCCTGGTCACGCTGAGGCAGTCGCCACAGCCTCACACCGGAGTTCTCGAAAAGTGTTTCGCCCTCGGTATCGGCCTCCTTGCCCATCGATTGGGCGGGTGCTTCACCCAGCAGTCTTTCGGGGAAGATCTGTCGCGCGTAGACCGCGAGCGAGGAGCGCGGTGCGGCTTCGACCCGCCCCGGGGCCAGCGAACCCTGAGGGAAATGCACGGCGTGGCGCGTGTTCTCCGTGCACCACGATGGAAGCGGCGCGGGTGACATGCTCCTGCCGGCGGCGATATCTTCTGCAATTGCCGAGGTGATCGTCTGCCAGCCCGCGCTCTGCCAGGTTTCGAGGGGGCCCAGTGTCCAGCCGAAGCCCCAGCGCAGCGCCAGATCGAGATCGCGCGCATTGTCGGCGATATCGGCGAGATGAAATGCGCTGTAGTGGAATACATCCCGAAACACAGACCACAGGAAGGCCGCCTGCGGATGTCCGCTCGCTCGGAGCGCAGTGAACTTTTCGGCCGGGTTGCGGATGTTCAGGATGGCATCCATCTCTGGTGCGATGGCCCCATCGCTGACGCGGTATCCCGTGCCCGACCAGTCGAGCACATGGATCTCCTTGCCCTTTTTGACATACAGCCCCTTGCCGGACTTCTGGCCGAGCGCGCCCTGTGCAATCAGACCTTCGATCCAGACCGGAAGGCGAAAGTGCGAATGCCACGGGTCGCCGGGAAGCTGTGTCTCCATGGTCTTCACGACATGGGCGAGGGTATCGATCCCCACGACATCGACGGTGCGGTAGGTGGCGCTCTTGGGTCGTCCGATGCGCGGACCGGTGAGGCTGTCCACCGTATCGAGCCCCAGCTTGAACGCTTCGGTGTGATGCATCACGGCGAGGAGTGAGAACACGCCGATCCGGTTGGCGATGAAGTTCGGCGTGTCCTTGGCGCGAATGACTGATTTGCCGAGACGGCTGGTCAGCCATGACTCGAGTTCGTCGATCAGTTCGCCACGTGTGTCATCGGCGGGGATCAGCTCCACCAGACTCATGTAGCGTGGCGGATTGAAGAAATGCATGCCGCAGAAGCGCGACCGGAGTGCAGCGGGAATCTCTCTGGCGAGCGCATTGATCGACAGCCCGGATGTGTTGGAGGCGATACGGGTGTCATCTCCGATGTGCGGTGCGATTCGCGCATAGAGCGATTTCTTGATGTCCATGCGCTCGGCGACCGCCTCGATGATCAACTGGCAGTTGCTCAGGCGCTCCAGATGGTCATCGAAGTTCCCCCCGCGAATCAGGGTCATGGCCAGTGCATCCGCGAGTGGTGCAGGCTCCAGTTTCCTGAGTCGATCGAGTGCCGTGCGGGTGACGGAATTGCGGTCATGGTCGGGGCCGGCCAGATCGAGAAGCTCGACACGCAGGCCCGCGTTGGCCAGATGGGCCGCAATCTGCGCGCCCATGACGCCCGCGCCAAGCACGGCAACGGTGTGGATCGGATGGGGTTTCACCGGGACTCCTTTGTGGGGTGGGATGGTGTGTCGATGCGGGCATCGACAATGGATTGATGGCGATGCGCTTGCCAGTGCAGCGGCCCGCCAAGAAACGGTGCGAATCCTGTGCCGAAGATCACGCCGGCATCGGCGAGGTCGGCGTCGGCGACGATACCCGTGCGCACGAGTTCGGCAGTTCGTGAGACCAGTGGTTCGATCAGCCGCTCGGCCAGACCCTCGGGCGTCTCGCCCCGCGCGACAGGGGGCGGCCTCTTCTGTGACCAGTCGTAAAATCCGCGACCGGTCTTGCGGCCGAGATGTCCGCTCTGAATCAGTGCGCCCAGGCAGGCCGGAGGCGCAGCCTGGCCAGCCAGGGTCGTGCCTGCCGCCATGACGATATCGAGTCCCACCGTGTCCGCCAGTTCGAGTGGACCCATCGGCATTCCGAACGTGCGCATCGCAGCATCGACGGTCTCGATGGCAAGCCCCTGATCCACTGCCTGCATCGCGGCGAGCATATAGGGTGCCAGCACCGCGTTGACCAGAAATCCGGGTGCGCTGCGCAGGGGCAAGGGAAGCTTGTCGATTTGTCGGACGAAGGCTGCGGCAGTCGTCATGACGGAAGGATCCGTATGGGCACCCTGCACCACTTCCACCAGCGGCATGCTTGGTACGGGGTTGAAAAAGTGGATCCCCACGAGTCGCTGCGGGGATTTGAGGCAACTGGCGAGGTCTTCGATGCGCAGGCTCGAGGTGTTGCTGGCGAGGATGGCCGACGGCTTGAGTCGGGGTTCGAGACTGGCCAGCAGCTGATGTTTCGCCACGAGGTTTTCGGAGATGGCCTCGATCACCACATCGGCATGCCGCACACCATGACCATGGGGATCGGCAATCAGCCGGTCGAGTGCGGCGCGGCGGGTCAGGGAATCCTTGATGCGGCGCGCGAAGAGACCGGCGGCACGCGCGATGGCGGGAGCGATTCGCGTGATGTCCTGGTCCTGCAGGCTGACATGCATCCCGCGCATGGCACACCACGCGGCAATATCCCCTCCCATCACGCCGGCTCCGATGATGTGCACGCGCGCGATCCTCTCCTCCGAACTCTTGCCGAGGGATTTGAGACGTTCCTGCAGAAAAAAGATGCGGATGAGATTGCTCGCGGTGGGCGAGGTCGTGATGCGTCTGAGCAGGTGTGGCGCCTGCAGTACATTGCCGTCGTGGTGCACCCAGGTGTCGAGGATCACCCAGGGCGCAGGGTAATGCTGTTCACGGGCTTTTTGTCTGAGTTGCCGGCGTACCGCCATCGCGATCAGCGGACGCATGAGCCGCCAGTTCAATACACCCTTCATACCGCGGGCGCGATGGGCGGTTCGTCCGGAGGTGACGAGTCGGCGCGCAGTGAATTCGGCTAGCCGCAATGGTGCGATCGCATCGACCAGTCCGCTGCGACGTGCCTTGCGCGCATCCATGCCACGACCCGTGAGCATCATGTCGAGCGCCGCCTGCGGGCCGATCAACCGGGGCAGACGCATCATGCCGCCCCAGCCGGGAACGATGCCCAGCATGACCTCGGGCAGGCTCATTCGGGTGGCGGGATCATCGATGGCCACACGCATCCGACAGGCGAGCGAGAGCTCAAGTCCTCCGCCCATGCAGACGCCGCCGATCAGTGCGAGTGTCGGGTAGGGGACGGCTTCCAGACGGTTGAACAGATCCCAGCCGCGGGCAATCAGCGCGTGCGCCTCCTCATCGCCCTGCAGTTGCTGAAACTCCTCGATATCCGCACCTGCAATGAATGTGCCCGGTTTGGCGGATCGGATGATCAGACCCGTCGGCGGCTCGGTGTCAAAGCGGTCGAGCACCTGCACGAATTCCGCGAGCGCCTCGCGGGAGAGCTTGTTCTGCGAACTGCCGGGTGAATCGATGCCAAGCCAGGCGATGCCCTGTGCATCGATGTCGAGTTTCCAGTGGCGCATTTACACGGTCTCCATGAGCAGGGCACCGCCCTGGCCCCCACCGATGCAGATGGCGGCCATACCCAGGCCGCCGCCCCGCTGCTGCAGGGATCTGGCGAGGTGGAGGACGATGCGGGCACCCGAGGCACCCACCGGATGACCGATGGCGATGGCACCGCCATCGACATTGAGGCGGTCCATCGATGGGCTTCCCCATGCATGAGTGCCAAAGGCCTGCTGGCAATAGCTGTCGTCGTCCCATGCGCGAAGGCAGCCGATGACCTGTGCCGCAAAGGCCTCGTTGATCTCCCATAGATCGAGATCGCGCGGTCTGATGCCGTGTCGGCGGAGTATCGGCACACTGGCATGGATCGGACCCAGACCCATCTGCGCGGGATCGAGCCCTGCCCATGCGATATCCCTGATGCGTGCAATGGGGGAGAGTCCGAATTTCTGTACGGCCGCGCCCGAGGCCAGCAGACAGATTGCCGCGCCGTCGGTGACCTGCGAACTGTTGCCGGCAGTGACTTGTCCGTCGGGTCTGTCAAACACCGGAGATAACCGGGCCAGTGCCTGCATGCTCGAGTCCGCGCGAATCCCGTCGTCCCTGTCGATGACTTTCCCTGAGGGATCGATCAGCGGCACGATTTCATCGAATGCCCCACGCTGACCGGCGGCCGCTGCGCGCAGATGACTCTCGACTGCGAAGGCATCCATCTCGTTTCGCAGAATTCCGAAGCGGTGGGCGATGTTCTCTGCGGTCTGCCCCATCGAGAGCCCCACCACCGGATCGGTGAGCCCTTTGAGCAGTCCGATGACCGGGCGCAGCGCCGATAGCGGGCGCAGGCGCGCGAATTGTTTCAGACGGCCCGTCATGGTCTTTTGCGAGGAGAGATTCGCAAACCAGCTCACCATCTCGTCGTTGTAGAGAAGTGGCGTACGCGAGAGTGCGTCGGTGCCCCCAGCCAGGACCAGATGCGATCGACCCGCCTGAATGTTGATCAGGGCCGAGTCGAGCGCCTGAAGTCCCGATGCGCAGTTCCGCATGACGGTCCAACCCGGTGTCTCATGGCCGCAGCCCAGACGCAGGGCGATGACCCGGCCGATATTCGTCTCATCGGGCGCCGGAGCAGCGCAGCCGATGATCACCTCATCGAGGGCTGCGGGTGTGAAAGGCTGACGCAGGAGCAGCATCCGTGCGGCCTGCACCGCGAGGTCGCTGGCCGAGAACGGTCCGGGGCGACCTCTTGCCTTGAGGAATGGCGTGCGCGCGCCGTCGATCAGGTAGACATCTTCCATTGCAGCACTTCACGCAGCGCGGCGTGCATCGTCTGCGGGCGGCATTTGCACGCCGAGATCCCGGATGTGGAAAGGGAAGTCATCGACATGAATCACCCGGTCGCGCAACTCATCCCGGCGCATCATCTGTGCAAGTTCCACATCACTGATGACGCCCTTGCGATGCGCGAGCTTCGGGATGTCGCGCACATTGCCCATGGGATCGCCCTCGAACATTCCCTGACGTTCCGCCGCGCGGATCTTCGCCTCGATGGGTTCGGCGGCGATCATGGCCTGCAGGGCATGTTCGATTGCACCCAGGGCATCATGTTCGCTGTCGTGCACGAAACATTCCCGGGTAAGACGATCGCGAGCTGCTCCCGGATTGGCCAGGCGCTGTGCGATCCGATGACCGGTGTCATCCGATGACGGATGTCCCGGCAGTCCCCAGGGGAACAGCAGCGCCTTGAGCACAACGGCTGCGGGGCGGTTGGGAAAATTGACGAACACACCCTGAAATGCGCGGCGAATCGAGGTCATGCTCTCGTCGAGGCACCACCGCACGAGATCGGCATCTTCGGCGATGCGGCCATCGTTCTCATAGCGCTTGAGCACACAACTCGAGAGGAACATCTGCGCCAGGATGTCGCCAAGCCGCGCGGAGAGTTTCTCGCGCCGCTTCAGTCCTCCACCCAGGGTCAGCATGCTGATGTCTGCGAGAAAGGCGAAGGCTGCAGAAATCCGGCTCAGGCGGCGGTAGTCTGCCTGAAACTGCGTTGCCGCCTCGGGGCATCCGCCGGCAAACCGCTCACCGGTGAGTCCATGAAAGATGGCGCGAGCGCCATTGCCCAGGGTATGGCGCACATGCCCCCAGAATGCCGCATCAAAAGCGAGCAGTCCACGACGATGATCGGGATCGGTTGCCGCATGCATTTCCGCCTGCACGAATGGGTGACACCGCGTTGCACCCTGGCCGAAAAGAATCAGGCTGCGGGTGAGGATGTTGGCGCCCTCCACTGTGATGCCGATGGGCATCTGCTGGTAGACCAGGCCGAGCACATTCGATGGCCCCATGCAGATTCCCTTGCCGCCGACCACATCCATGGCATCGGTAACCACTTTTCGGGCCGTTTCCGTGACGTGATACTTGGCGATGGCCGAGACCACCGACGGCTTTTCCCCGAGGTCAATTGCGGTTGCCGAGAGCGTGCGCGTTGCGTCGTTCAGATACGCCCCGGCGGCGATGCGCGCCAGGGCCTCCTCGACGCCCTCGAACCGTGACACCGGTGTCTTGAATTGCTGGCGTACGCGCGCGTATCCGCCGGTCAGTCGGGCTGCCAGCTGGGCGATGCCCGCGTTGGCCGAAGGCAGGGAGATGGCCCGGCCCGCAGAGAGGCATTCCATCAGCATGCGCCAGCCTTGACCGGCCATGGGCGCACCACCGATGATGAAATCCAGGGGCATGAACACATCATTGCCGCGCGTGGGTCCGTTCATGAAGTAGGTGTTGAGCGGAATATGCCGGCGTCCGATCTCGACGCCCGGATGATTGCGCGGCACCAGTGCGCAGGTGATGCCGAGATCCTTGCGATCTCCCAGCAGGCCATCCGGGTCGTAGAGTTTGAAGGCAAGACCCAGTAGCGTGCAGACCGGTGCCAGGGTGATGTAGCGCTTGTTCCAGGTGACCCGCATGCCCAGGGTTTCCCTGCCGTTCCACATGCCCCGGCAGACGATGCCGATATCCGGAATCGAGGCGGCATCCGAACCAGCCCAGGGGCTGGTCAGCGCAAATGCGGGAATCTCCTCGCCCCTGGCCAGTCGCGGCAGATAGTGGGTCTTTTGCGCTTCGGTGCCGTAATGCAGGAGCAGTTCGGCAGGCCCCAGGGAATTGGGCACCATGACGTGGATCGCAAGTGCGGAGGAGCGGGTGGAGAGTTTGGCCACCACCTGCGAGTGGGCGTAGGCGGAGAAACCCAGACCACCGTATGACTCCGGGATGATCATGCCCAGAAAGCCTTTCTGCTTGACGTAATCCCAGGCGGCCTGTGGCATGTCGTGGTCGGTGAATGCCACCTTCCATTCATCAACCAGTCGGCAGGCCTCCTCGACCTCGTGATCAAGGAAGGATTGCTCGCGGGCACTCAGTCGTGCGGGGGGGATTGCCGCGAAACGGGACCAGTCGGGTCGACCCCGGAAGAGATCGGCTTCCCACCACACGGTACCCGCCTCGAGTGCGACGCGCTCGGTCTCCGACATGGTGGGCAGTGCCTTGCGGAAGGCCCGCAGGATGGGCGCGGTAATGAGTGCGCGTCGCACCGGAGCGATGGCAAACAGCGCCACGATGGCGCCGGCGATGATGAGAACGAGCGTCATGTTCGGGAATCTCCTTTTTTCTGTTGCCTGGGCTGTCGGGTTTTTTGCGCTGTTCCTGCAGAGGTTGTGTCCGTTGTGACCGGGCCGCCTTCCCGGCTGCGCGGCCTCTGGTCTGCGGTCCGTTTCGCGGGCTGTCCACTCTCGGGCAGCGGAGCGCGGAGTCCTCCGATGAGAAAACTCATCAGCCGCGGAATCAGCCGGTCGATGTCATCCGTCGATTCGAGATGCCCACCCGCCGGCGCCTCCCAGGATGTGAGCACCCGCAGGGTGTCCGTTCCGGCAATCGCATAAGCGGTGGCTCCGAGCATGAAATGAAAGCGCCAGATGATGTCCTCCTGGGGAACATCGGGCAGCGCCTTGAACAGGGCGGCCTTGTAGCGTTCGATCACATGCTGGTACTCGGATGACAGAAAGGCGCGAATGAAATCCGAGGGGTCGGTCAGTGTGCGGCCCAGCAGACGCAGAAAGGTGGGACCGCTGACGGGCTCGTCCTTGGCCATTCGCAACAGGGTGCCGAAAAAGGCATCGAGAATCCGGCTCGGCTTGACGGGTTGATCACCCGCCTCCCGCTCGAGTGCGGTCAGGGCGTCAAGCCTCGCCTGGTTGAGGTGATGCAGGCGGCGTTTGAACACTTCCTGGATCAGCGCCTCCTTGCTGCCGAAGTGGTAGTTGACTGCCGCCAGGTTCACCTGAGCCTCCGCGGTGATCTGACGCATCGAGGCGCCATCGAAGCCGTGGCGCATGAACAGGCTCTCGGCGGTGCTCAGGATGCGCTCCCGGGTGTTGCTTGCAGCCGGGGGCGAATTCGGGATTATGCGGATTTGATTCATACGTTCGTTTGAATTTAAACTGATCTGCAGATTCTGCACAAGCCATTTTTCGAGGGAGAGGGACCTCGCGGATTCAAACACCGTTACACGCAGGGTGGGGAGATGCCTCGGGGAAAACACTCGGTGCGTGTCGCCATCGGTCATCGGTGATCTGGCGTAATCTGAAATGCGAATGTAAAAGTCCGCGCGCGTGATGCGGGCGGGAAGAGAAAAGCAAAAGGAGACTCATCTTGAAAACCACTCGTTTGTCTGCTGTACGTCCCGCCCGTCGGGGCCCCGTCGCGAAGTTGTCTCTGGCCGTGCTTGTGGCCCTGGCGGTGCCGGGCGCCCATGCCATCGAGCTCAAGCTCGATGACGGCTGGAAGGGCAGTCTGGACACCACGATTTCGCTGGGCACCAGCTGGCGCGTTCAGGCCCCAGAGGGCAAGCTCTTCAGCGGTGCCGACGGCGCTCGTATTGGCGTGGCGGGCGGAACGGGTGGTACCAATACCGACAGCGGCAATCTGAACTGGGACAAGGGCGACCGGTTCTCGACCCTCTTGCGCGCCACGTTCGATCTCTCGCTGTCCAAGGGCGATATGGGTCTCTTCACGCGGGTGCGTGCCTGGTACGACCACGCCCTGGAGAAAGGCGATGTCCGCGCTGGCCACCACGGCACCAACTGGGCACGTAATGCGCCGCTCTCCGACAGTGGTTACGACCGGTTGCAGAAGTTCAGCAATGTGGCCCTGCTCGATGCCTACGTCTACAACACCTTCGATGCGGGGGGCAAGCCCCTGCAGGTGCGACTCGGCAACCAGGTGATCAACTGGGGTGAAAGCCTCTTCATTCAGGGTATCAATCAGATCAACCCGATCGATCTCAATGCCCTGCGCAAACCGGGTGCCGAGGTGCGCGATGCATTCCTGCCGGTCACGGCCCTGTCGGCCAATCTGGGCCTGGGTGAGGGCCGATCGCTCGAGGCCTTCTATCAGTTCCGCTGGCAGCCGAGCAATGTCGACAGCTTCGGTGCCTACTTCCGGGTGGGGGAAACGCAACTCACCACCGGCGCCAACAAGGCCTGCTCCCGCGTGCTCACCACCCTGACATCCGTTCCCACGGGATTCCCAGGCGCGGGCACACCGCTGAGCAACTTCAGTGCGACCGCTGCTGGTCTGTATGTGCCAATGACCAATGGCCGCGATGGCAGCGACTCGGGCCAGTTCGGCGTGGCCTTCCGTTTCCCGGCCAAATCGCTGGATGCCGAGTTCGGTCTCTATGCCATGCAGTACAGCGCACGCACCCCGTTTGTGTCGGGTCGCACGGGCTCCAACCTGGCCCTGGTTCAGGGGGGAGCCGCACGCAGCGGACCGCAGGTGGTGGCATCGAGTGGTCTGGTACCGGGCCGGGGCTTCTGGGAGTATCCGGATGATGTGCGTCTCTACGGCATCAGTGCCAGCAAGAACATCGCTGGATGGTCGGTGGGCGCCGAGATCAGCCGTACACCGAACCAACCGGTACAGATCAATGCGAACGATCTGATTCTTGGTTTGTTGCGCGGATCCGGCCCCATGGGTGTGACGGGGCAGACTGCGACGGCAGCGGGTGGACTTTCCGGTGGCGTCGAGGTGCCAGGGTTTGATCGCATCAGCAAGAACCAGTTTCAGGTCAATGCGCTCAAGATATTCCCGCGTCTGATGGGCTCGGCCCAGGGCGTGGTGGTGGGCGAGGTGGCCTTCCAGCGTGCTGATCTGCCTGACTCGTTCACCGGACGGCGTTACGGTCGCGCCTTCATCTTTGGTCAGGCCCAGCATGCCAGTCTGGGTGGGTCGGCCACGCCCTGCGCCGCACTCGGCAACCCGCAGGTCGATGGCTGCAAGAACGATGGCTTTGCGACGGACAATTCCTGGGGCTATCGCCTTCGACTCGGTCTCGAGTATCCGAACTTCCTGAACTCCGGCGCCACGCTCTTCCCGACGGCAAGCTTCGCCCACGATGTCAAGGGCTACTCGATCGACAACCAGTTCATCGAAGATCGCAAGACGCTTGGTCTGAGTGCGCGACTGAATATCAACAAGGTGCACAACGTCGAGCTGAGCATGATCCGTTATGCCGATTCGGCCAAGTACGATCCCTTCCGCGATCGTGACTTCGTCAGTCTCAATTTCAGCACCAGTTTCTGAACCCGGGAGGTCACCGCTGCATGAGCAAGCCAATTGTCGAGATGCAACCGGCGCAGGACCAGCTGCCGTTGAACCATCTGCAGTCGGGCAGCGACGTGCAGCAGGGTCCGGTTGCGGCCGCGCTCGAGAGTCCGGTGCGCCGCCGTCTTCTGGCGGCGGCCGCCGCGCAACCTGCGGTGGCCCTGTCAGCAGGAGGGCTTGTCGGACTCTCTGTTCATGATCCGGTTCAGGCGCAGGCGGGCGGGGAGGCGACACATTCCGGAGCGATCCGCGCGGCCAATGCGGATGGCTCCATTCCCGCATATACGGGTGGGCTGATGAAGCCGCCGGCCGGCTGGTCAGCCGAGCGCGGATACATCGATCCGTTCCCGGATGAGAAGCCGCTTTTCACCATTACGGCGGCCAACGCCGAGCAATACAAGGAGTTCCTCTCTGCGGGCATGATGGCCCTGCTGCGTCGGCAATCGGCATTTCGCATGCCGGTCTACCGCACCCATCGCACTGCCGGGCTGCCGGAGAAAGTCATTGCCGATGTGCTCGCCGAGGCGGGCAAGATCACGGCCAATGGAGGATCGATGTCGGGGCATTCCCGCTCGACCATTCCCTTCCCCAATCCGCGTACCGGCGAGCAGGCCATGCTCAATCACCTGATGTGCTATCGGGGTGGCGGCTATGAGCGCGAGTATTCCTGGTTCCCGGTGCGGGCCAATGGGGATTCCTACCGTGTGGGCTATACCGATCGCGTGGTCTACGCGGAAAACATCGAGCCCTCCCAGGTGGAGTCGGGTTTGCAGTTTGCATTCACTTCGGCCTATACGGCGCCGGGTGCGCTGGCCGGAACGGTCTACATGGTGCACGAGTTCAAGGATCCCATCCGCAATCCGCGTGCCGCCTGGGTGTACAACGCGGGGCAGCGCCGGGTGCGCCGCGCGCCTGATCTGGCGTATGACAACGTGGCCGACGGTACCGAAGGCATGCGGGTCACCGATCAGTACTTCGCGTTCAATGGCGCACTGGACCGTTACGACTGGAAACTTCTCGGTCGGCGCGAGATGTTCGTGGCCTACAACACCTACCGCGTTGGTTCCAAGTCCCTGCGTTATGCCGATGTGATTGGCAAGGGCACCGTCAACAGCGACCTGATGCGCTATGAAAAGCACCGTGTGTGGGTGGTCGAGGCCACGCTGAAGAAAGACAGCAAGCACATCTACGGCAAGCGCGTGTTCCTTCTCGACGAGGACAGTTGGACCGTGCTCTCGGAAGACTGCTACGACACCCGTGGCGAGATATGGCGCATCGGCATACACGGATTCATTCGGGTCTATGACCAGGGGGTGCCCTGGTACAGCGTGCAGGCCTGGCATGACCTGAGCAATGGCAATGTCCTGATTTCGCATCTCGACAATGAAGTCAGGAAGCCCATCCAGTTCGGTGTGAAGGCGCCATGGTCCGATTTCCAGACCGACGCGCTGCGTCGCAGAGGTGTCCGATAAGTCCTGATCGCCGTCTGATCCTCGGGCGTGTCGCCACCTGGGGTTCGGTGACACTGGCTGGGGCGGTCGCGGGGCCTTTCGCCCTCGCCAGTGGATTGCGTCCGATCGATGTTGCACGGGCATCATTTGTGGGGCTTGCGGCGACATCCGAGGGCATTCTCGCCTGCGGCGAGCGCGGATTGATTGCCCGCAGGGACACAGGTGATTCGCAGTGGCGCACATTGCGGGTCGGTTCCACGCGGAGTTTTACAGCGATTGCCGCCCGTATGTTTGGCTTTGCGCTGTTTGCGTCCAAACTAAACAACAAAGAAGAAGTAGGATACATTTTTTCATGATGAATAAAGGGATAGGTATAGGAATAAATGAAGAGACGAATATACTTTTCTTCTTGTAGATTCCCCAATAGTTTCTTTTTTGATTTATTATTCGTGATT
>CAYYDO010000006.1:13838-19943 GCA_964470595.1 uncultured Burkholderiaceae bacterium
CGCGCGATCATGGTCGTACGTGGCAACTGGTCGATGATGCCCAGCTCAAGTTGATCAACCCCAGACGCGAGGCCTTCCTCACGGTCGCCATCGATTCCGGGCGCATGATTTTTCTTGCGGGGGCATTCGGTGTCATGGCGAGATCATCTGATCTTGGACAGTCGTGGCAGCCCATGAAACCTTTTGGCGACGACTTCGAGTGGCACCTCTATGGCCTGGTGCATGACCCGGTTCATCGCGGCTGGATGCTTGCCGGGGAGTCCGGCACGCTGGCCGAGTCGCCAGATGGTCTTGTCTGGCGCGAGACCACGGCGCCGTACAAGGGTTCGCTCTTCGGCGGCGTCGTGAGCCGGATGGGAGCCCGTATCATTTTTGGCATGCGCGGCCAGATTTTCCGGCAGTCCCGTCCCGGCGCGGAATGGAAGCATCTTCCCGTACCCACATCGGTGGCCTGGATGGCAGGGCGAGCACTCGCAGATGGTCGCCTGCTGTTGCTTGGTGATCAGGGCTCGGTGGCCGTGAGCGGCGATGACGGTCGCAGTTTCGAGATACGCAAACTCTGGGACGGGAGCCTTTCTGACGCCATCGAGGCTCCTGATGGCATCTGGCTGGCCGGGGTGTTCGGTCTGCGCCGTGTTGATGCAGACCTCGCGCCAGGTGCGCGCGGATGAGCGAGATACTCTCCCGGCCCTGGGTCGAGGCCATCGCCCAACGGATCATCGATCACCGGCGCATGCTGGTGACCGTGTTTCTTGTTCTGACTGTAGCGCTGGCCGGAACTGCGACCATGCTGCGTGCGGATGCAGCCTTCACCAAGATGATTCCGCTCGATCATCCCTTCATGAAGGTCTTCATCAAGTACCAGTCGGTGTTTGGTGGTGCCAACCGGGTTCTGGTGGCGGTCACTCCCAGACAAGGTGACATCTACACCCCGCAGACCATGGACCTGCTGCGTCAGGTGACCGAAGAGGTGTTTTACATCAAGGGCGTCGAGCGCAGTTCGGTGACATCGCTGTTCACTCCGAATGTGCGCTACATGGAGGTGGTCGAGGAGGGGTTCCGCGGGGGCAATATCGTCTCGGCAGATTTCCAGGGAAGACCGGAACAGATTGAACAAGTCCGCATCAATGTGGGCAAGTCTGACTGGATGGGCCGCATCGTCGCGCGCGATGGCAGCTCAGCCATGGTGGTGGCGACCCTCCAGGAGATGGACAGCGAATCCGGTCGGCGTGTCGATCTGCGCAGAGTGGCCCATGACCTCGAGGAGATCCGTACGCGTCATGAGTCGCAGACGCACAGCATCGAGATCATCGGATTCGCCAAGGCGGTAGGCGATATCGCGGATGGAGCAGCGGGCGTGCTGGTGTTTTTCGCCATCGCCTTTGGCGTGACACTTCTGTTGCTGCTTCTTTACAGTCGGTCATGGATGCTGACGCTGTACGCGCTGGGTTGCGCCCTCATTCCGGTGGTGTGGCTGCTGGGCCTCATGCCCCTGCTGGGCTTGGGACTAGATCCGATGTCGATCCTCGTTCCCTTCCTGATCTTCTCGATCGCGGTGTCGCATGCCGTCCAGATGACCAATGCGTGGCGACTCGAAATCCTTGCTGGTGCAACACCCGAGGAGGCGTCGCGCCGGAGCTGCTGCAAGCTCTTCATTCCCGGGGCAATGGCACTGGTTGCCAATGGCCTCGGGTTTCTGGTGATTGCCTTCGTCAATATCGAGATCGTTCAGGAGCTCGCGCTCACCGCCACGCTCGGCGTCACGCTGATGATCGTGTCCAACAAGCTCCTGTTGCCGGCGCTGCTGTCCTACCCTTCGGGAGCCAATCTGAAGCCGCCGAGCGAGAAGGGGATGGAGGGGTTGTGGCGGCTTCTCTCCGGCCTGGTCCGGCCGGTGCCGGCCGCAGTGTGCGTGGCGCTCTCGGCAGCCGTTCTGGCAGGGGGTCTTTGGATTGCCAAGGACCTTCAGATTGGCGATCTTGGCAAGGGTGTGCCGGAGCTCCGGCCAGATGCACGCTACAACCAGGATGTCGCTGCGATCACCGAGAGGTTCGCCATCGGCGTCGATGTGATGCAGGTGATCATCGAGGCTGACGGCAAGGAGTCGCCTTGCGTGGAGTCACGCGTGGTCGATCCGATCGGTGAGTTCGAACTGCAGATGCGCCAGAATCCGGGCGTATCGGCGGTGTCGAGTCTGGCAGGATTCTCCGCCGCCGTCTCCCAGGCCTATGCCGAGAACAATGTGAAATGGCGTGCCCTGCCGGAGGATCCCGTCCAGCTCGCGCAGGGTACCGGCGCGGCGACCCGACTGGGCAATGTGTTCATGAATCCGGGGTGCACGGCCATGCCCGCCTACATCTATACCCGCGATCATCAGGCGGCCACCATTCAGTCGGTGGTGGATGATGTCCAGGCATTTGCCCGCGAGCACGGTCGTGACGATCTTCGTTTTCAGATCGGACTCGGCAACCTGAGTGTCATGGCGGCAACCAATCAGGTGGTGGCGGCCGCCGACAAATGGGTCAATCTGGCATTGTTTGCCTCGGTGTCGCTGCTGTGTCTGGTGGCATTCCGCTCGGTCCGCATCACGCTGTGCATCATCATTCCGCTGGCCATTGTGACGGTGCTGTGCAATGCCGTCATGACGATGCTCGGCATTGGTGTCAAGGTCAACACGCTTCCGGTTGTTGCGCTCGGAGTGGGCGTGGGCGTGGATTACGGCATCTATCTTTTCGAGCGCATCCGTCATGGCATGGTGGCGGGCATGACTCTGCAGCAGGCCCTGCTGGATGCGCTTCGCCAGCGCGGCACGGCCTCGCTCTTTACGGCCGTCACCATGACGCTGTCGGTGATCACCTGGATGGGATCAGCGCTGCAGTTTCAGTCCGATATGGGAATCCTGCTTGGATTCATGTTTCTTGTGAACCTCTTCGGCGCAGTGCTTCTTTTGCCTGCACTGGCCGCCTTCCTCGTGGGCGATCGCTGGCGCGACGTCCGACCCCACCGAGTTCACCCTGACAAAGAGAGCCCCGCCATATGACTCTTCACGCCGAGCTGGCGCATCTTCGGCTGCCGCTGATCGCAGCACCCATGTTCATCGTCTCCAATCCTGCGCTGGTGATTGCCCAGTGTCGTGCGGGTATTGTCGGATCATTTCCGGCGCTCAATGCCAGAGAGGAAGGGGAACTGGACAGATGGCTCACCGATATTGCTGCCGCCATCGCGGCACCGATGCCGGATGCTTGTGGCTACGCAGCAGCTCCGTTTGCGGTCAATCAGATCGTGCATCCATCCAATCCTCGGCTGGCTCAGGATATCGAGGCGTGTGTTCGTCATCGGGTGCCGATCATGATCACCAGTCTGCAGGCACCCCATGCCGTGGTGGAGGCCGCGAAAACCTATGGCGGCCTCGTGTTTCACGACGTGATCAGTATCCGTCATGCACGCAAGGCAATCGAGGCCGGGGTCGATGGACTGATTCTGGTCACCGCGGGTGCAGGCGGTCATGCGGGTACCCTGAATCCACTCGCCTTTGTGGAGGAGGTGCGCGCGTTCTATGATGGGACGATCATCGTATCGGGAGGCATGAGCCGCGGGCATCATCTGCTGGCGACGCAGGCCATGGGCGCTGATCTGGCCTACATGGGCACGCGATTTATCGCTTCCGATGAGGCTCGGGCATCGCCGGAATACAAGCAGATGGTGGTCGATGCATCCGTGCACGATATCGTCTACACCAGCACCTTTACCGGGGTGCATGGCAATTATCTCAAGGGCAGCATCGTGCGTGCCGGGCTGGATCCGGATGCTCTCGAAGCCGCTGACAAGTCGAAGATGGATTTCGGCAGTCTGCAAAAACTGGCAGGTCAGAAAGCGTGGAAGGACATCTGGGGGGCTGGCCAGAGTGTGTCCGGAGTTCGCGGGATTCAGTCCGCGGCAGGGATCGTGGATGAACTCGCTGCCGAGTATGCGTCCGCGAAAGCCCGACTGCTCGCTCTCTGAGATCGCATGCCTGTCTCGCGAAGGGGTTTCGTGGCCGCAGCGGCAGGCGGTCTTCTTGTTCCATCGGCGCATGCGCTGGCACAAACGGGATCTGCATCGTCTCCTGCAGCAGGTGCCGTCGCTGCTTCGGCGACGCTCCCTGCAGTCGGCTCCGTGGCTGTCTCCGCACTCACGCCTGCCGGTGCGATCGCCGGGGCAAGTGCCGATGGCCGGATTCCCGCATGGACGGGTGGACTGCAGGAGCCGCCTGCGGGCTGGTCTGCAGCGATGGGGTACCGGGATCCCTTTGCCCAGGATGCACCTCTGGCGGTGATTGGCAAGTCGGATGTGTCGGCCTTCAGGCAGGAGTTGCCCGATGGTCTGGCGATGCTGCTCGATCGTGTGCCCAACATGCGTCTGCGGCTCTTCCCGACCCGTCGCACGGCCGCATACCCTGTGGAGATTGCGGCTGGCATGGCAGCACGGGCGGGTTCACCCCGGCTCTCCGGATATGCGCTTGCCGAGGCCGGTGGGCGTCACCTGCCCTTTCCGGAACCCATCAACGGATTGGAGGCAATCTGGAATGTGTTGCGTCGTTTCACGGGTGGTGGCGTGGTTCGCGAGGGACGCTCCTTTGTCGTGCGCGCCAGCGGCGATGCCAGCATGATCGGATTCTGGTCCAGGCGTTTTTACGCATCCCACCTGGAGGGGGCACCGGAGGATCTGCACTTCGTGGCCATGGGTGGTTATCTGGCGCCGGCATCGCTGCGTGGGCAGATCGTCCTGGTTCATGAGCCCTCGGATCTGAGCCGTCGCGGGCGATCCGCATGGATCTATTCCTCCGCCTTGCGTCGCGTCCGCCGTGCGCCGGATCTCGCCTACGACGCGGTTGCAGACGGCTCAGAGGGCATCTTCACGGCCGATCAGGTGGATGGGTTCAACGGCTCACCGGATCGTTTCGATTGGGTCCTGCAAGGCAGGCGCGCAATGATCGTGCCCTACAACACCTATGGAATTGCCGAATCGCCCCTCGTGCCATCGCGATTGCTTCACAAGGGCAGTGTCAATCCGGATCTGATGCGTTACGAACTGCATCGCGTCTGGGTGGTCGAGGCCCGTCTGCGTCAGGGGCAAGCGCATATCTACGGCTTGCGAAGATTCTTCATCGACGAGGACAGCTGGACGGTGCTGATCGAGGAGGCCTACTCGCCGCGGGGCGATCTCTGGCGGGTGGCGCTGCACGGTGTGGTTCAGTTCTACGACGCGCGTGTGCCGGGTGTGCGGGCCTCGGTCTATCACGATCTGGATTCAGGCAGCTATTTCGTTTCCGGACTCGATGCCGATCGGCAGCCGTCCATCCGTTTCCATCAGCGTGCCCGCTTCTCGGATTTCCTGCCTGATGCGATGGTGCGCATGGCCACCTGA
This sequence comes from uncultured Burkholderiaceae bacterium, assembly GCA_964470595.1. Lineage (GTDB taxonomy): Bacteria > Pseudomonadota > Gammaproteobacteria > Burkholderiales > Burkholderiaceae_A > Lacustribacter. The sequence goes on from CAYYDO010000006.1 coordinate 19,245, forward strand.
GGGCAGATGACGCCTTGTGCTCGCATGGCGTCCGCGACTTTCACGAAACCAGCCACATTGGCTCCCGTCACGTAACTGAATCGACCATCAGGTCGTTGTCCATGCCGCAGGCAGGACTTGTGGATACTCTGCATGATCACGCGCAACCGGCTGTCGACCTCGTCACGTGACCAGGACATCCGCATGGCGTTCTGTGTCATTTCCAGGCCTGATGTTGCCACGCCACCCGCATTGCTGGCCTTGCCGGGTGCGAAGATGACTCCTGCTGATTCGAAGGCGTTGATCGCCGCGATGGTGGATGGCATGTTGGCACCCTCCGCAACCGCAATGACGCCGTTGCGAATCAGGGTGGCCGCATCGTCATGGTCAAGTTCATTCTGTGTGGCACACGGCAGCGCGATATCCACAGGCAGCGACCAGGGGCGCGTAGCGTGCAGATAGTGCGAGCCGGGAATTTCAGCCGCCGCATCCTCGAGCCGCAGGCGCTGTCGTTCGCGAAAGTCTGCAATCAGATCAAGTTTGTCGTGGGTCAGGCCGGATGGATCGATCAGCGATCCCGTGGAATCGGACAGCGTCAGTACCCGGGCTCCGAGCTCGACACATTTGCGTGCGGCATTCAGTGCCACATTGCCAGCACCGGAGATGGCGACTCTCATGCCAGCCAATCCCATCTGCCGCTGCTTGAGCATCTCGACCATG
>CAYYDO010000006.1:19953-29156 GCA_964470595.1 uncultured Burkholderiaceae bacterium
GAAATAGACGGTGCCGAAGCCAGTTGATTCAGGGCGGATCAGCGAGCCGCCAAAGCTCAGCCCCTTTCCGGTAAAGACACAGTCGGTGCTGTTGCTCAGCTTTTTCATCATGCCCACCATAAAACCGATTTCGCGCCCGGAGACACCGATATCGCCTGCAGGAACATCGGTGTGGGCGCCGATATGCCGGTGCAATTCGGTCATGTAGGCCTGACAGAAACGCATGATCTCGGCCTCGCTGCGACCCTTGGGATCGAAGTCGGACCCTCCCTTGCCACCCCCCATTGGCAGTGTCGTCAGCGCGTTCTTCAGTGTTTGCTCGAATGCGAGAAACTTCATGATCGAGAGGTTCACCGAAGGGTGAAAGCGCAGCCCTCCCTTGTAAGGGCCGATGGCGCTGCTGTGTTGTACCCGGAATCCGCGATTCACCCGCACGTTGCCTGTGTCATCGACCCAGCTCACGCGAAAGATGATGATGCGCTCGGGTTCGAGGAGTCGCTCCAGCAAGCCACAGGTGCGGTATTCCGGGTGCGCATCGAGAAATGGCCACAGGGTGGTGACCACCTCGGTGACGGCCTGCATGAACTCCGGCTGACCGGCGTTGCGTTCCTGGATCGTGGCGAGAAAGTCAGAGGCGGTGTGATGCACGGTCATGTGTGGACGGTCTCTGGTTGAAGTGTGGCGTGATCGATTCCGTGCCGCTCGCGCAGCATGCCCTGGATTTCCCGCAGGGTGACAGGCCACCGTTCGAGATTCTCGACCTCAAGGTGCGCCGTCAGGGTGACATGGCCCGGACTGGTCTCCCAGATATGGAGATTGTGAACGTGCATCACAGTGGGAATGCTGCGCAGATCGGCTGCGACCTGATGAAACCCGATGTGATCCGGCACATGTTCCATGAGGATCCGGTAGGTGCTTCTGAGAAGTCCGAGCGTAGACTTCAGGATCAGGGCGCAGACAAACAGCGACAGGATGGGATCGATCGGCATCCATCCCGTGATCAGGATGATGGCACCCGAGGCCAGTGCCGCCACCGAACCAAGAAGATCTCCGAGCACATGAACCAGGGCGGCGCGGGTGTTGAGGCTCGCCTGGTCGCGCGATAGCACCCAGGCCACAATCAGATTCACCACCAGGCCGATTGCGGCCACGATCATGACCGTGACGCCCTCGACCTGATGTGGATTGGCGAATCGGGTCAGTGCCTCGATACTGATCCAGACCACGAGGCCAAGCATGGCCAGGCTGTTGACAAACGCCGCCAGGGCCTCGATGCGTCCGTGTCCGTATGAACTTCGCTCGGTGGGGGGGCGGCGAGCCATGATCTGAGCGGCCAGCGCGAGAAAGAGCGCCGTCGCGTCGGTGATCATGTGACCGGCATCGGCCATCAGCGCCACGGATCCGGATATCAGGGCGGCGGTGAACTCGGCAGCGGCGAACAGGAGCGTCAGTACAACAGCGATACCGAGGGCCTTGCCGCTGATGTGCTCGCGGGCATGTCCCATCGTTGCATCCATGGGATCGTGGTGATGAAGATCAGGACTCAAGGCTTAATGTTCCCTTCATTCGGGGACCCTATGCTTGACTCATCATGATGAGTCAACCGCGTGCCGGATCCATACAGGTGCTTTCCAAGGCTGCACGTTTGCGTTCATTTTATGCCGCTCAGCCTGATCCGCTTGCCGAGTGCAGTGTGGTCTGGGTGGACAGGGCACATTCCGAACGGGCCGCCCTGGAGGCTTTTATTGCCGGGGTCTTTCAGAGAAAGCATGATGCCAGGCTTGAGACCTTCTGCGACGTGCTGATGGGGTTTCGTGCACCGGATGGTGCGTGGGTGGCCGCCGTGGGATTCACGCCACTGGCCTGTCGACAGGCGTTTCTCGAGCAGTATCTCGATGCACCCGTTGAACAGATCGCACAGACCCGCCAGCATGCACGAAGCGATTCACCCGTTCGCTTGTCCCGATGGGAGATGGTTGAAGTTGGCAATCTCGCCTCGGAGTGGTCGGGTGTATCGCGCGCCCTGATTGTGCGCATGACCCAATACCTTCATCTGCGTGGTTTTCGGTGGGTGGTCTTCACAGCAACCCGTTGTCTGTCGAACGCCTTTGACCGCCTGGCCTTTCATCCTGTCGCACTGGCAGATGCCGATGCCCACCGTCTGCAAGGAGCTGGGGGCAACTGGGGCCGCTACTTCAAGTCGCAGCCGCGCGTGATGCTTGGCGATATCAGCACCGCATTTGCGCAACTTCGTGATGCGCATCGCTGATTCATCCTCCTTGTCATGGTCCGATGGCAGGCGACTCGATGCATCGCAGCTGGAGAGTCGCATCGCCGCCGCGGCCCGCATGATCGAAAGCCATGTTCCACCGAACTTCAGTGTAGGGCTTCTTGCAGACAACTCACCGGACTGGATCATCGCGGATCGGGCGGTCTGCCGTGCCGGTCGTGTTCTCATACCGATTCCTGCTTTCTTCAGTGCAGGTCAACGCAATGCCCTGTTGATGAATCATGGTATGGCTGCAGTGATTGCCGATGACCATGGTGGTCAGGCACTGGGGATTGCGCCCGCCGATCGATTGCCTGACAGCGCACTGGCACTCTATCCGGTCGCTGGTGCATCGGCCATATCGAGTTGGCCAGCGGGGGCTGCGAAGGTGACCTTCACCTCGGGAAGTACGGGCTCACCCAAGGGAATTGCACTCTCTGATGCGCAGCAGATGAGCGTGTCCGTTGCGCTCGCCGATCGCCTGCGATGCCTGGGACTTCAGAGGCACATGACCATGTTGCCGCTAGCCGTCCTGCTGGAAAATGTCGCGGGGGTCTATACGGCGCTTGTATCGGGTGCTGAAGTCATTCTTCCGGCCCTGTGCGAAGTCGGTCTGACGGGGTCGTCATCATTTGATCCGCGTCGTGCGCTCGAGTCGATACGACGTTATCGGCCCCAGAGTCTCATCGTTCTGCCAGAGATGCTTCGGTCCATGACGCTGGTGCTGCAACGCGAGGGTGGTCGGCCAGCCGATCTCCGGTTTGTGGCGGTGGGTGGCGCCAAGACACCGGAGCGTTGGATCACCGATGCGCGCGCGGCCGGACTGCCGGCCTACGAGGGCTACGGACTCTCCGAGGCGGCCTCCGTGGTGTCCTTGAACACACCCGAGGCCGATCGTGTGGGCTCCGTCGGCAGGCCTCTCGATCCGGAGTCGCTTCGGTGCGATGCCGGCGGAGAAATTCGCTTGCGCGATGCATCCACGTCCTGGTGGGGCACAGGTGATCTTGGTCACCTGGACGAGAGCGGATTTCTCCACATTGCCGGTCGCCGCAAGAATGTCCTGATCACGAGCTTCGGGCGCAATGTATCTCCGGAGTGGCTCGAGATGCTCCTTCTGCAACGGTCAGAGGTGCTTCAGGCGGTCGTGGTCGGCGACGGATGGCCTGCGCTTGCTGCCCTGCTGGTACCTGCATCCGGGGTGACGGCCGATGAACTGGCAGACGCCGTGGCTGATGTCAATCGCACGTTGCCTGACTATGCGCGAATTGCGGGCTGGCGGGTGGTTCCCCCATTTACACCGGGTTCGGGTTTGCTGACTGCCAACGGGCGACCGCGTCGGGATGCCATCGCTGCCGCGCACGCCGATCTGATCCGGGAGTTGTCCTGTCGCGAGGAGGTGTCTTCATGATGTCGTTTCACCAGGTTCTGCTCGAACGCACCACCGAGGAACGTACCCGGCTTCTGGCCATACCCCTGATTGGCCGCGCTTTGCGCGGTGAAATCAGTCTTGATCAGTACATCGCTTTCCTCACCGAGGCCTACCACCATGTCCGACATACGGTACCGCTGCTGATGGCCTGCGGCGCCAGACTGGGCGATCAGCGCACCGGATTCCAGTCGGCGATCGCGGAGTACATCGCCGAGGAGATCGGTCATGACGAATGGATTCTGAGTGACATCGCCGCCTGCGGCGGCGACGCACTCGCTGCGCGCAACAAGGGGCCGAGCGCGGCCTGTGAAATGATGGTGGCATACGCCTACCATCAGATCGATCGCGGAAATCCGATGGGTTTCTTCGGCATGGTTCATGTGCTCGAGGGCACCAGTGTGGCCTTGGCCAGCCGCGCCGCCCAGGTGATGGCATCGACACTGGGTCTGCCGGCCAATGCCTTTCGGTACCTGAATTCTCATGGCAGTCTGGATCTGGACCATGTGCGTTTCTTCGAGCAGTTGATGGACAGTGTGAACGATCCGGACGATCAAGGGGCGATCGTGCATTGCGCGAAGCGTTTCTACGGGCTTTATGGCGATATCTTCCGCTCGTTGCCAGCACCTTCGAGCAGGGCTGATGACCTTCTCCCGGCAGGAGCGGGGCATGTCTGATCGTCGTTGCCTGATCACTGGTGCATCGCGCGGAATCGGTCGTCACATTGCTCTGGCGCTTGTCGATCATTACGCGCAGATCATCGCGGTCGGACGTGATCGTGCCGCTCTGGAATCGCTCCGCGCCGCCTGTCCTCCATCGCGCGTGCAGATTGCCTGCGGGGATGTCACCGACCCGTCGTTTCAGCAGGAACTATCCCGGCTGGTCTCTGATACGGGAGGTCTCGACCTTCTGGTGAACAATGCGGGCATCGGTCAGTTCGGCGCTTTCGATGGGCAGTCTGGCGAATCCATGCGCCATGTGCTCGACGTCAATCTGCTGGCACCCATGAATCTGATCCGGGAGTTGCTGCCAGCGCTTCGAGAGTCCCCGTCCTCTCAGGTGATCAACATCGGCTCGACATTTGCCGATATCGGCTATCCCGGTTTCTCGGTGTACTGCGCCTCGAAGTTCGGGCTTCGTGGCCTGACGGAGTCGCTGGATCGCGAGTTTGCCCTGACAGGGCCGCGCGTTCGCCTGTTCTCGCCGCGGGCCACGCGTACCGAGATCAACTCGCCGGAGGTGAACAGCATGAATCGGGATCTCGGTGTGGCCGAGGATGATCCTCGGGATGTCGCACGCGCATTTCTGGTCTTTCTCCATCAGGAGGCCATGGTGCGACGAATCGGATTTCCGGAGCGTTTTTTCGTCAGGCTCAACCAGTTGGCTCCGGGACTGGTCAGCCGTGCCTTGCGTCGTCAGCTGCCGCGTATTCGCGCGGCGTTCACGGCCAGAGAACACTGACAGGGAGACAGGTACCATGAAGTGGATGGTTCGAGTGATGGCGGCATGTGTGATGAGCGTATCCCTGCCGGCAGTGGTGCTGGCAGTCAGCCCCGAAGTCGCCAGGCTTCAGCAGGAATGGGCCGAAATCAATTACCGTGCTCCGAAAGAGCAGCGCGAGCAGCGTTTCGCGCAGCTCGTCAAGGTGTCGGAGCAGATGGTGACGGCGGCATCCGACAATCCGGATGTCCTGATCTGGCATGGGATCATTGAGAGCACCTACGCGGGGGTTCGGGGTGGCATGGGCGCCCTGGGGCATGTCAAGAATGCGAGACGCTCATTCGAGCGGGCCATCGAGATCAATCCCGGTGCGCTGGATGGCTCAGCCCTGACCAGTCTGGGATCGCTGTACTATCAGGTCCCCGGCTGGCCCATTGGCTTTGGCGATGATCGCAAGGCGCTGGAGTTTCTGCGCAAGGGGCTGGCGGCCAATCCAGACGGCATCGATGCCAACTACTTTTACGGTGACTATCTTTTTCGCAGTGGTGACCTCGCAGGCGCTGAGCAGGCCTTGCGCAAGGCAATGCGCGCGCCCCCGAGACCTGGCCGTGCACTGGCCGATGATGGCCGCAAGCAGGAGATCGAGCAACTGCTGCAGAAGATTGCCGACAAGCGGCGTTGACATGGCATTCGCCTGCAGGCGCGATTGCGGCAGACCGTTCGATGCTGCCTGCCGGAGCGGTGCCGGATGAGAATCCTGCTGGTGGAAGACGATCCCCTGATCGCATCCGGTCTCAAGATGGCGCTGGGCCGTGCGCATCACAGCGTCGAGTGGCTCGCCAATGGGATTGCTGCCCAGGACTTTCTCAGGCGTCAGGAAGTTGATCTGGTGATTCTCGACCTCGGACTGCCCGGCCGCGACGGTTTCGAGGTGCTCGAGCGTCTCCGTGCGGCAGGTACCTCCGTCAGCGTGCTGATCCTCTCGGCCCGCGATGCAACCCAGGATCGGGTGCGTGGACTCGATCTTGGCGCAGATGATTATCTCGTCAAGCCGTTTGAACTCGATGAACTTCTCGCACGGGTCAGGGCGCTCGAGCGGCGTCGTGCATCGAGTCCCAGCAACACACTCGTGCATGGTGATCTGTCGCTGGACCTTGCCGCCATGACGGTCAGCTGGCACGGCCAGCCTGTGGAGCTGGCCCGACGGGAATGGATGCTCCTTCGCCTGCTCCTCGAGAGTCCGCAGCGCGTCTTCTCCAGAAGCCAGATCGAGGAAAGCCTCTACGGATGGGGGGAGGGTGCCGACAGCAATGCGGTTGACGTGCATGTGCACCACATTCGCCGGAAGTTGTCGCCGCAGATCATCCAGACTGTGCGTGGGGTGGGTTACCGGATCGGAGCCCTCTGATGACCGAGGCGTCCTATTCCCTGCGTCAGCGCCTGCTGATCGGCCTTCTGCTGTGCATGCTCCTGATTCTGGGAAGCGTCGGAATCATTGCCAACCAGGTGAGCAATCACGAAGTCGAAGAGATCTTCGGTGCACGACTGGCAACGTCTGCGCGGGTACTCGAGTCGCTGGTCGCGCGTCAGCTCGAGAAGGCGACGGTACCGACGCCGCTGGTCATCACATTGCCGCCCGAACTCGAGCATTCGGGTTCGGAGAGCCCTCTCGAGGAGGGACATCCCTACGAGAGCAGGATTGCCTTTCAGGTCTGGCGCGATGATGGCGTATTGCTGGCGCGCTCGGCTTCATCGCCCAGCGAGCGTCTCGGCCCTCGCGAAGCCGGTTTCCATGAGCACAGGGTCGGTCGGGAGTTGTGGCAGGTGTTTGTCCTGAAATCCGGCTCGATCTGGATATTTGCGGCCGAGAAGAACGATGTGCGCGAGGAGATGTCTGCAGAGATCAGTCTGAGCATACTCACGCCCCTGCTGGTGGGCACTCTGATACTCCTCGCGGTGGTCCACATGCTGGCCTTGCGGAGTATCCGACCCATCGAGGAGCTGGCCGAAGGAATTGCTCGGCGCGAGCCGGATTCACTGGCCCCCATTTCGCTTGCCGATCCGCCTGCCGAGCTGATGCCCGGGATTCACGAACTCAACGGCCTGTTGACCCGGGTGCAAAGTGCCTTTGCCCGCGAACAGCGTTTCATCGATTCGGCCGCACACGAACTTCGTACGCCTCTGGCCGCCATCCAGTTGCATGTTCAGAACGCCCTGGGTGCCGAGAACACTGACGAGAGGGATGCGTCACTGCAGGATGCGCTTGCAGCCTCCCGACGGGCATCCCGACTGGCGGAGCAGCTTCTCGTTTTCAGTCGGGTCAGTGCCTCTGCAGGCATGGATCCTCGCAAGGCCCTGATGATGCGGGACATCATGACCGATGTGGATCGTCTGATGCAGCCGATACTGGCGCAGCGCGGACAGACGCTGGAGCTCTCGGGTGCGGCACGCCGGCCTTTTGTGGGCGATGCCGACAAGATCGGCAGGTTGCTGCGCAATCTGGTTGACAATGCTTCCCAGCATGGACAGGCCAATGGCACCGTGAGACTTCATCTTCATGACGATGAACACTCGCTCTGGCTCGATGTCGAGAACGAGGGCCCCTGCATTCCGGACGCAGAGAAGTCACGCATCTTCATTCCCTACTACCGCCTGCCGGGTTCGGTGAGTTTCGGAAGCGGACTCGGACTGGCGATTGCCCAGGAAATCGTCAGCCAGCACGCCGGATCCGTATGGATCGAGGATCTTCATCCCGGATCCGGCGTGAGAGTCCGGATCCGCTTTCCTTACGATACCGTCTGATAATAGAGATTCTGCGGATGGCGCGCCTGTGCAAAGAAGAGCCAGCGCTCGGCAAGCAGGCCCGCATACTGGATCGGGAACGCCAGTACGGTGATCCATGGTGAATCAGTGCGCGCGCCCGTCGCGAGCAGAATGACCGGTGCCACGAAACACAGTCCGAACATCAGGATACGGATATTGCGCACGAAGAAGGATCGGCGGCCATGAAAGAACTCTCGCGTGTTGAAGGCGCCTGCGCTCATGCCCATCGATACCTGACGTACATTTCCCTGACGGATGCCGGTGGCTGACTGCAGCGTTGATGCCGGACGCAGGGCAGCATTTCGCTGCAGGCTCAACGAGCGGCAGCCGAGCCCGAGAATCGTCAGAGCGATGGCCCAGGGTGTCGCTGCTGCGAGCAGTTGTGAATCGGGTGCGAGCAGAGCCAGCAGACTGCACAGCAGAACCACGCCGGAAGCCAGCCCCAGAAGCGTGTAGTTGATCAGCGTCAGCGGATGCGCCCATTCCTGTATGAACTTCAGACAGGCATAGATCATGGCTGTGCAGATCCAGAGAATGGCTGCGAGCGCGAGAAGCAACAGAGTGAGCCATGGAACAGCGTGACCGACGGTTGCCAGAATGGCCCATAGACCGGTCAGTGCGATGAATACCGGCAGTACGATGACCTCGCGAGACAGCCAGGAGGTGCGCCACATGGCCATGGCGCGCCACGCCCGTTCAGGGTGACCAAGATGGAAAAACGAGGCCCCCAGGCTGATGATCAGCATCACCACTGCAATCCACAGCAGAGCCGCCAGTTGGGGCACATCCGCCCCGTTCAGGGTGGCGATACCGGCGGCGACCACGAGACCTTGCGCTGCACCGAGAAGGGTGGTGAAACTGATCACGGAAGGGGCAGGATGCATGAGTGTGTCCGGTTCGAGAGTGTCAGAAATCCCGGCGCGCAGCGTCGATGATTTCCGTGATGGTCTTGGGCAGATAGTGGTTTGCGGGTTGTGTCCCGTGCTCGGGCATGAGTGCATAGCCGCCGCGTTCACGAATGGCCCGGGCCACATCGGAATGTTCGTCATGGATATCGCCAAACAGACGGGCCTGCGTGGGGCAGGCCATCACACACGCAGGCTTGCGCTCTGATTCCGGCAGTGACGTACTGTAGATGCGATCCACACAGAGGGTGCACTTGGTCATCACCTGACGCTCTTCATCCAGTTCGCGGGCACCGTAGGGGCATGCCCACGCGCAGTACTTGCAGCCGATGCACTTGTC
>CAYYDO010000007.1:0-687 GCA_964470595.1 uncultured Burkholderiaceae bacterium
GCCAGATCAAACTGGTGAACCCCAACATTCGTGATCTGGTGCGCGCTGAGGACGGTTTCTTTGAACTGCCCAAGGGCCAACCGCCGGCTGAAGCTGATCCAGTGGTCCGGGTTCGCCAGGGCGTATACGAGACCAGCAATGTGGACTCTGCCAACGCAATGGTTCAGATGATCAATCAGACCCGCATGTTCGAACTCAACATGCGAATGATTCAGACCGCAGAGCAAAACGCCCGGCAAAGCAACATCCTGTTGGCCATGTCGAGCTTCTGACACTGATCATTCCCATCGCATCTCAGGAAACCCATCATGATTCGTTCACTCTGGATCGCCAAAACCGGCCTCGATGTTCAGCAGACCCACCTGGACGTCATTTCCAACAACCTCGCCAACGGAACCACGACGGGCTACAAGCGTGTCAAACCGATGTTCGAGGATCTGATTTATCAGACGATTCGCCAGCCTGGCGGCCCGACACAGGGCAATGCGCAATCGCCAAGTGGCTTGCAGATCGGTGCGGGTGCCCGGGTTGCCGCGACGGAACGTCTGCACATACAGGGTGCTCTGAATCAGACCCAGAACCCGCTCGATGCCGCCATCAGCGGCAATGGTTTTTTCCAGATCAATCTGCCTGACGGTACGGTCGGATATACCCGGGATGGCAACTTTACCCGCAGCGTCAGTGGCG
>CAYYDO010000007.1:697-21520 GCA_964470595.1 uncultured Burkholderiaceae bacterium
GGTTTTCCGATGAGTTGCCAGAGAGGGGACTCTCAATATACTTGATAAGTATGGCTATAAGAGTACCATTTAGTGCATTAGCACTTAGAGCACCATTCCCGCCACCGCCCAGAACATCAGCATCTCTGAATCCGGCGAGGTCACCTACACCCTTCAGGGTCAGGCGGCTCCGGTGGTGGCTGGTCAGTTCCAGCTGGCAACCTTTGTGAATCCAGCTGGTCTGACATCGACCGGCGGCAACCTCTTTCTCGAAACGGCCGCATCGGGTGCTCCCCAGCAGGGTGCCCCCGGAGCCAACGGCATTGGTCAACTGCGTCAGTACTTCATCGAGGCATCGAATGTGAACCTCGCCGAGGAACTGGTTGGCATGATCGTTGCTCAGCGAGCGTATGAGATCAACACCCGTGCCATCAGTGCTTCCGATGACATGCTGGCACGCCTGGGACAGATGTAAGATGAAAACATACGCCATTACTGTTGTGGGACGTCGTGCTCTGGTGTCTGCCATCGCACTGGCGCTCGTCGGTTGCGCCACCGCCGACAAGGAGCCCCTGGTCAAATCCGCCACCACCATTCGGCCCGTGGCCCCCAATACCCAGCCGTCCAATCCTGGCAGTCTTTTCCCGACAGGCAACGCCTCGGCAGGCCAGTTTCGTCCGCTGTTCGAAGACGCCAGGGCCCGCAATGTGGGTGACACCCTGACCATCGTGCTCAACGAATCGACCCGGGCCAATCGCTCGAGCAGTGCTTCTGCAGAGAAGACTTCCGAGATCGGGATGAATGCCGATTTCGCATCGCTGTCGGGCCTTGGCGGCGCGGTCCGTGGACTGCCTGGCGCTGGAATTGCCCGTGGATTGGGCAGTCGCGCCGCAGCCGCCGGACGCGCCCTCGATGGCGTCACGGCTGACGGCACGCTGACATACGAGGGCTCCGGCACATCCACAGCACAGAACGCATTCACAGGAACCATTACCGCTACCGTGCTCGAGGTGCTGCCCAACGGCAATCTCGTCGTGGCCGGAGAAAAACAGGTTGCTGTCAGTTCCGATGAGGAAGTCATCCGTGTCAGCGGCGTGGTGAGCCCCGCCGATCTCGTACGTAACCAGATCACCTCATCCCGGGTAGCAGACCTCCGGCTCGAGTACCGTGGTCGCGGTTTTGGCGATGACACCAACAAGCCCGGCTGGCTGATGGGCATTCTGCTCAAGCTGGCGCCTTTCTGAGACATCAACCATGAACCTGATCGATCGCATTCTGAGCAAGTGGTGGTGGGTGGCAGTTGCCATTCTGGTCCTGACGCAGATGTTCCACGGTCGTGAGGCCTCCGCCCAGCGCATCAAGGAAATCGCAACTGTCTCCGGAGAACGTTCCAACCAGCTCATCGGCTATGGTCTCGTGGTGGGCCTCGATGGCTCCGGCGACCAGACCACGCAGAGCCCGTTCACGCTGCAAAGCGCTCTGTCGATGCTGCAGTCTCTCGGTGTCGCGATTCCCCCTGGTGTCACGGCGCAGACCCGAAATATCGCTGCGGTGATGGTCACTGCCGAGTTGCCGGCGCTTGCCCGCCCGGGTCAGAAGATCGATCCCACCGTGTCCTCGATGGGTAATGCGCGCAGCCTCCGTGGGGGTACTCTGCTGATGACGCCTCTCCGGGGTGCGGACGGCCAGATCTACGCGCTTGCCCAGGGCAGCATCTTCGTCGGCGGTGCGGGTGCGGCGGCGGCGGGCAGCAGTGCCACCGTGAACCATCTGTCGGTGGGCCGCATTCCTGGCGGCGCTCTCGTCGAGCGCACACCGCCCGCGCAACGTGTTGCCGACAGCATCCAGCTCGATCTTCATCAGAGCGACTACTCGCTCATGCGCAGCACCACCGAGGCCATCGCGAAACGGTTCGGTCCTGGTGTGGCAACCCCCCAGGACGCACGCTCCCTGCGCGTCAGTGTGCCCTCGGATCCTCTGGCGCGGATCGCGTTCATGGCCGATCTCGAGAATCGGCCTGTCACCTCGACCCCCGAGCGTGCAAAGGTGGTGGTCAACTCCAGAACGGGTTCGGTTGTCATGAATCAGGCGGTTCGTCTCTCGCCCTCGGCAGTGGCACACGGAAATCTCTCGGTGCGGATCCAGAACGAGCCGACCGTGAGCCAGCCCAATCCGCTTGCCCGTGGTCAGACGGCTGTGACCAATCAGGCGCAGATCGATATCGAGCAGGGTGGAACCGAGGGCGGCCTGATCAAGGTGTCCGCAGGTGCCACACTGGACGATGTGGTCAGGGCGCTCAACCTCCTTGGCGCCAAGCCAGGCGATCTGATGGCGATTCTGCAGGCCCTGAAAGTGTCGGGCGCCCTCCAGGCCGAACTCGAGGTGATCTGATCATGCAACCCGTCAAGGCCATCTCACCCTGGGATCTGTCGGCTCAAGCCGCGCAGGCCAGTCGCCTGCGCAACAGTGGCGATCAGCGCGCCCAATTCGAGGAGGCTGCCAAGGGTTTCGAGAATCTCATGGTTCGCAAGTGGATCGAAACTGCCCGCAAGTCGTCCCTGGATCCCAAGGAGGGTGCTGCTGCCAGCTATCAGGCCATGTCGGATGACCAGCTCGCATTTCTGATGACCCGCCAGGGCGGGTTCGGCATTGCGAAGCAACTCGTGGATCAGATGATGACCCAGGTCAAGGGCCGAATCGCACCGCCGGCCGAAGCCCTTGCCAGTCAGGCGTCTCCACCTGCCCGACTAACCCCTGCCTCCGGAAATGCCGTTTCCATTCCGGAAGAGTTGCGCTAACCGCCCGAGGGGAAACTGATCGTGCCGACTTCCATCATGAGCACAGCCCAGGCCGGTTTGCAGGTCGCCCAGGCCGGCTTGCTGGTCACATCCCAGAACGTGGCGGGAGCCTCGGTCGAGGGGTTCTCGCGTCGTGATGCCAACACCGTGATCAACCGCCTGGCATCCAATGCCGCGGAGATCAATGGCACCAGTTTCGCCGTCGAGGGATTCACCCGTGATTATTCCCGCCTGCTCGAGTCCCAGCGACTCGTTCAGCAGGGCAAGACTTCATATTCCGAGACCCTGGTCCAGACGACCGAGGTGCTCGATGTCATGATCGCGGATTCTGCCAATTCGGTGGCAGGGGCGGTATCGCAGTTTTTTGATGCGGCAGGTCAGATGATCGGTGCGCCGAACAGCATCGCTTACCGCTCCAATCTGACAGGCAAGGCGGAGCTCGTGGTGCAACGGGTGATCGGGCTTGCGGACACCATCCGCCAGGTGGAAAGTGATGCCCGTACGGCATTGAAGAGCACCCTGGATAGTGTCAATGCGATGACCGGTCGCCTGACCGAGATGAATGTGAAGATCGTCGAGGGCGGCAGCGCCAACGGCTACTATCCGTCGGCCGATTATCTCGATGAGCGGGATCGCATCCTGATGGACCTCCAGAAGAAGATTGGAGGTCAGTCCGTAATCAATGCCGATGGCACAGCCTCGCATTACCTTCAGGGGATTCCCATCGTCGAGGGCGCGTTTGCCAACATGTTTCTGACCAACAACCTCGAGGGCAATGTCGATCAGATTCAGGTGCAGTACACGACCCTGAAAAGTTTTGTTCCCGATTCTCTCGTCCCGCCTCAGAACAATCTCACCACACCGGTGATTGCCACCTCCTTCATTCAGGGGGGCGAAGCAGGTGCGTATCTCAAGATCGTTCGTGATTTCGTGCCCGATCTCAATCGTCGGCTTGATTCCGTGGCCATTGGCCTTCTCAAGACCGTCAACGAGGCCAGTCCCACCCCCATCTTTGGCTTCAAGGTGCCGAGTGGGCAGGTCGTTTCCGACACTGCCAAGGATCCCTATGTCAGCACGATCCCGACCGTCGGCTCGGCCAACGACATCTACACCATTCGCGACCGTCTGAACCCTGATGGAACGAATTACAAGCCTGAACTCGCACAACTGAAAGCCCAGAATCTGGTGTCGCTGGCCCCTGCCAATCCCAACAACTGGAACATCAGTGCCGACGATGCCAAGAAACTGGAGGCACTGCGCTCCCGCTTCACTGCACCGATTGCCGATGTCACTGCAACGGTGGCGAATACGATTGCGACCTGGGCCAATGACAAATCGGCGAATGACGCCATCATGAAGACCCTGAATGACCGCCGGGAGTCGATTTCCGGGGTCAATCTGGACGAAGAAGCCGCCAATATGGTGAAGTTCCAGCAACTCTATGCTGCGTCGAGCAAGATCATCCAGACCAGTGGTCAGATGTTCGACACACTGCTTGCCATGCTCTCCTGATGAGGTGACCCGAGATGAGAGTCAGCAGCTATCAACTTCTTGATGCCGGAATCCGCTCGATACAGGAGCAGTCTGTCGATGCGATGAAGTGGCAGCGTCAGATCGCCTCAGGCGATCGCTACGCCAAGGCATCGGAGGGCTCGGTGGCCGTGACCCGTGGTGTCGAGATCCGCTTCGATCAGTCGCGTTTCGAGATGCTCAAGGCCAATCAGGATTTCGTTGCCGAGCGCATGGCCAAGGCTGATACGCAACTCAAGGGCATGAACGATATCTTTCAGGAGTTCAAGCAGATCTCGGTGCAGGCGCGGGCCACGTCGGTCACCCAGACCGGTCTTCAGGCGCTTGCGGTCAAGGCGCGGGCGGCCTATGAGGACCTCAAGCAGAAGGCGGTTGCCATGGATGCCGACGATGAGCGCTATCTGCTTCGCGACACCAGTGTTGCCCGGCTCGACCAGCCCAAGACCCGTCTTGGCGGCTCCGAGGCTGTCGCTCAGGTGGACACCATCACCCTGGCGGGCTCCATCTGGGCGGGCGATGTGGTCCAGTTGAATCTCAATGGTGTGCCGGTGACCTATGCGGTGCAACCAGCGGATATCGGGGGTTCCGATGCGGCAACCCGGACCAATGTCATGTCGCAACTGTTTGCAGCGCTCACCAGCAGCGGCAATCCTGCGCACACATCGGTCGTACCGACACTTGCCGGCGACACCATCACGCTTACGGCGGATCAGCCGGGCATTCCTTTCGCTGCATCCTCCGCGATGCTGGTTTCCGGGGGTGGTGCCACCTTGAGCAGGGCCGAGTCGGTGGCCAACATCAGCGCTATTTCCTCGGCAGAGATCTCTCCAAAGGCGATCCTGGTGCAGGAAGGGCGCTACACCATCGACGGATTCAGCACCCGATCTCTGGGCGGTGACCCCCCGCAGTACATCACCGAGGCACGCCTGCGGATCGATGGCAAGGGTCCGGATGGAACGGGCAACACGTATTTCATGGGCGTGTACGAAGACGGCGTGCTGAGATTCCCGCAGGAGCCTGGCCAGTTTTTCAACCTCGAACTCGCCATCGAGGGCACCCCCGACAGTCTCACCACCATCGAGTTTGATGCCCGGCCTGCCACTGTGGAGCTCAACTCTGCCGCGCGTCTTCATTCCAGTGGCAATTACGAGGTGGTTCTGAACAAGGGCGATCAATTCGGGAATGTCGGATTCAAGGATACAGCGGTCCGGCTTGATGTCACCGCCATCAAGATCGAGGGCTGGACTGCCAATACCCAGGGGGTCGCTGGCGCACACGACCTGTCGTTCTCCGACAACACCATGTTTGGCAATGGCAAGTCACTGCGCATGCGCTCGACGGGTCTTGCCGCTGGCGGCAGCACTCCGGTCCTCGCCTCGAACGATCCAGTCACGCTCTACAACGCCGATCCCGATTCCAAGCGCACCGCCGATCAGATCAGTTTCCGCTGGCGTGCCGAGCCGACGGGGGGGGCCACCAACGCATCCGTCACCGTCAATCTGCGCAATGTCGATACCGGTGCATTGCTCAGTCCTGCGCCGTTCACGCGGGCGATCACCGGCGCTACCGACTGGGAGGTCGTGAATTTCAGCATTCCCACCGATGGCCGCTACAAACTGGAGGTCTCCTCCACCAACACATCGGCCGTCGCTGGCGGAGTCGATCTCTACCTGGACGATATCCAGACCGTATCGAGCGCCAAGGATTTTGTCTCGGCCACCCTCAAGCTCGATGGCAAGGCGCTGAAGACGGTCTCTGTTGCTGACGGTGGGGTGGCCTATAACAGCGCCAGCAAGACCACCACGCTGAATTTCGGCAGTTCATCTGAAGTTCCCGCGAAGTTCTATGATCTCTCCATGTCGGTGGTGGGTGACCCTGCCCGGATGACAACCGGCGATACTGTCAGGTTCCGGGCCGATGCTGAACTCAAGCAGATGGAGATCGAGCCGGGAGTCTTCGTGCCCGAGGGAATCAGTTTCAGGCAGGTGCTGGGTACGACAGGCTCCACATCCCGGGATGTCCTCGCCGATGCCCTGGCCTTCGTTCAGGATCTGGAGTCGGCTGCCCAGAGCGGTTCGCTACCGGCGGGGTTTACGGGCAAAATCAGCAATATGGAAAAAGCCGGGGATCAGGTTCTGCAGGCGCAGGTTCGGGCTGGCGTCATCGGAGCCCGCGTGGATGCTGCCATCAGTGCGCTTGAGACGAAGTCCACCGAACTGGAAAACTACCGTTCACGTCTGCTCGATACGGATATCGCAGAGGCATCTGCGGGTCTTGTGCGGTCACAAACCCTGCTTGAAGCTGCGCGTTCGGTGTTTGCCCGGCTTGAGGCATCCAATCTGTTTCAGCGCCTGGGCTGACCATGAGCGCACGAGATAAAACGAACAAGAGGTCGGAAACATGCTCTGGATAATTGGCGTCGTTGTCGGCATGGGCTGCGCCCTGCTCGGATATTCCCTCCATGGCGGCAATGTGCGTGTGCTCTGGCAGCCCACCGAGGTGCTCATGATTGGCGGGCTTTGCGTTGGATTCCTCATCGCCAGCAACAGCGGACGCAATCTCAAGTCCACCATGAAGGCAATTCCCAGAGCGTTCAAATCTCCCAGTGCAACCAAGCGTAAATGTCTCGATCTCCTGTGCCTGCTGTTCGAGGTGCTGCAGAAGATCCGTCGTGACGGTCTGATGGCACTCGAGGCTGATATTGAAGAGCCGGAAAAAAGCACGCTGTTTCAGAAGTATCCCAGTATCCTCAAGGACCATCACCTCACCGATTTCATCACCGACTACCTGCGCATGATGCTGGGCGGGTCGGTGAATCTGCAGCAGGTCGAGGCCCTGATGGAACAGGAGCTCGAGATTCATCATCAGGAGGCGCATATTCCGGTGCATGTCGTCAAGAACATGGCCGACGCCTCGCCTGCTTTCGGAATCGTGGCGGCGGTGATGGGGGTGGTGAACACCATGGGATCGATCGGTCTGCCACCTGCAGAACTCGGCAAACTGATCGGCGCCGCTCTCGTGGGAACGTTCCTTGGCATTTTGCTCTGCTACACATTCATTGGCCCGATTGCCAGCGCTCTGGAGCAGAACGAAGAGGTGGAAGGAAAGACTTTCCTGGCTGTCAAGGCTGTTCTGCTGGCGAACCTCAATGGTTTCTCTCCGCAGGCTTCGGTCGAGTTCGGTCGCAAGGTTCTGTTCTCGGACATGCGCCCCACCTTTACCGAGCTGGACGAGGAAACCAAGGCCGTCAAGGGTCGCTGAGGGGAGTGAACGGCCGTGGCCCAGAACAAGTCGGACCAGCCGATTATCGTCAAGCGCGTCAAGAAGGTTGCGGCTGGCGCGCATGGCGGTGTCTGGAAGATTGCCTACGCCGACTTCGTGACGGCGATGATGGCGTTCTTCCTGATGATGTGGGTGCTTGGATCGACCACCACGGGTGACCTTGCAGGTATCTCGGCCTACTTCCAGAACCCGCTTCGTCTGACGCTTGCGGGTGGCCAGGGTTCAGGGGATCAGACAGCGATCGTCAAGGGCGGTGGCCCTCAGATCTTTCGTCAGGCGGGCGAGGAGGCCAAGGCCGATTCGGATTCGAATCAGCGTCGGGTCAGTGATTCGCGCGTCGAGGACGAAGAGAACAGTCGCATGAATTACACCAAGTTTCAGCAGGCCAAGTCGGAGATACAGAAAGAGATTCAGTCAGATCCCGAATTGGCGAAGATGAACAACCAGGTCTTCATGGACGTCACCGCCGAAGGCCTCCGCATCCAGATTGTCGACGACCAGAAGCGCGCCATGTTTTCTGTCGGTGGCACCGATGTCGAGCCTTTCGGCCAGCGCCTGCTGCAGACCATCGGTGGGGTGCTCAAGGATCTGCCCAATCAGGTGCGCATCGAGGGGCACACCGACAGCCTTCGCTACGGGGGCGGCGCTGCCGGGACCACCAACTGGGAGCTTTCCTCCGACCGAGCCAACGCGGCGCGCCGTCAGCTCTCGCAAGGCGGTCTTGCCGAGAACAAGGTGTCGGCGGTCGTGGGCTATGCCGATTCGGTCAAGCTCAATCCCGCCAATCCCAAGGATCCCCTGAATCGGCGCATCTCCATCATGGTGCTCAACAACAAGACTGCCGAATCACCCTCTGCGGTCAATTCGCCCTTTGGGCAACCGGCGGTCAAGGGAGCACCACCGGCCAAGGGAGCCCCTGCTGCGCCGCCATCGGCTGCGCCAGTCCCCGCACCTGCAGCGCCTTCAACACCGGCACCTGCCAAGGGTGCACCTGCGCCCCGCCCGGCGGCTCCTGCCCAGCAGCCCGCTTCCGGCCCGGTGATGCCGGCCGATTCGGTGCCGACCGAGCAGAGCGGTCGCACGCCGGTGCTGACCCTGCCTGCAAGGCCACAGATCAGTCCCTCCACAACCGCTCCGCAGAAGAAGTGAGGACTCCATCATGATGCGAACCTTTCACTCACCTGTGTTTCTCCTTCTGGTATTCGGTCTCGGTCCGCTACTGCCATTTGCTCAGGTGATTGCGTCAACCCCATCGCCTGCGCCGACCGCTCCCGCTGTCGCCTCATCACCGGCCAAGTCGGCAGCGCCTGCCAAATCGTCCGGGAATCGGAATGCGAAGTCTCAGCAGGCCGCTGCCGCCCAGGCGGCGACAACGCCAACTGCTGCCCAGTTTGCGGAGTGGTATCGCCAGTTTGTCGAGCAAAAGGGGCTGGCTGCCAAGGGCGAACTGTGCATTCGCAGTCGCACCTGTATCAGCGATGAAAGCGATTATTTCCGGCACATCGAAGCGGCGTACAACATTCAGAAGGGGATCGAGGCGTACGCGGCGCAGGGCTACCATGATGCGTCCTATTACGCTGGCCTCATCGCCTTCGAGGAGGCGAAGCGGTTCGAGCGTCATTTTCAGATCTATGGCAACTTCAAGGACGATGAATACCGTCGGGTCGGAGCCCAGCTTCTGGACCTGTCCGATCGGGAAACGCGGCGGGCGAAGGCTCTGCTGTATCCAGCTGCATACGCGAGCCATCCCGAGTCCTGCATGCTCATGGGCGAAGTGATCGAGTTCGAGCGTCTGGGTCCGCCGGATATTCCCGCCCTGGTGTTTTTCTATTGCGCTGCCCGCGAGTACTACATTCGGGGCAACCGCAACGAAGCGTTCCGGGCGTACGCAGGGATGCTTCGAACAGGGCATCCCCAGGATCCCATGATCGTCGAGATGCACATGCGCCTCTACAACAAGCAGCCGCCCAATCTGTGGCGGCCGATTACCAAGCCGCAGCCGCAGGCCCAGGCAGCGGAGGCACCGGCGACGAAGCCGTCGGCATCGGTCCGACCTACCGCTGCCGTTGCAGCGGATGGGCGTGCCCGCCCCTAGAAAGGAATTCACATGGCACAGCTTCTTGAGCGTCTGAACGCATTGATGAAGCGGCTGCTGATTTTCGCAGTCATCCCGCTCTTCATTATCGTGTTTCTGTTCTTTCTGGGAGAGCAGTTCGAGGTGGGCAGGCTTGCTGCCGTTGCCAGCTGCGAGGATTCCCCCAACAAGACGGCCTGCATCCGATCCAGGGGCTACCTGCCGGATCGACCTTTCTACCCCGATCTCGGCCGACGTTACATCGGCGGCTTCGCGCGGCTCATTGGCGGTGATCTCGGCGCAAGTTATTACGTTCCTCCGCCTCCGCCCCCCAGGCCTGAGGCCGAGGAAGAGTCCGCGCAGCAGGCCCCGGCATCCCAGCCTGCCCCAGCGGCTCCCTCGCTTGCACCCCCGCCTGCCAATATTCCACCGCCACCTGTTGCACCCTTGCCGCCGCCAAAGAAATAATCGGCAATGCAACGGATTCGTCACCTCACCCTGATCGTGCTTGCGGCCCTCGTGCTCACGGCATGCTCGGATTATCAGAATGCACGCAGGGCTTACGAGGTCGGCAACTTCACCGAGGCACTGCAGATGCTCGAGAAACTCGCCAAGGAGGGCGATTCAAGAGCGCAGTACGAGGTCGCGCTGATGTACCTGCAGGGTATCGGAACCGCAGTGGATCCCATGATGGGCGGCAAGTGGATGCTTGCCGCAGCCAACAATGGCAACACCACAGCCATGGTCGAGATCGGTGGCCGTCACGAGGCAGGTGTGAATGCCGAGAAAAATCCGATCGTGGCATTCACATGGTTTCGCAGAGCGGCCATCGCGGGTGACGCCATCGGCAAGTACAAGCTGGCCATGATGTACGAGACGGGAGAGGGCGTTCCGGAAGATCTCCCGCGCGCGTACGCCTGGTACAAACTCTCCGCAAGCACGGCGGGCAGAGTGGCCGCCGAGCGGGTCTATCGTCGTCTGAACCTGATCGAGCGTCAGCAGGCGGAGCGGCTCCAGATCATTCTCGAGCAGAATCCCGAGGGTTGAGCCTGCACGCCAAACCGCTGGTCATCATCGGGGCCTGCCGCTAAACTGCCGCGATGGCGGAAGAAGATTCCCAAGAAGAAAAAACCTTAGACCCTACCGAACGACGCCTGCAAAAGGCGCGCGAGGAGGGGCAGTTTGTTCAGTCACGGGATCTCACCACACTTCTTCTTCTATTGACATTTCTCCTTTTCATCTTCGCCTCGGGGCCGTTGCTGGTTCAGCAAATGGTCCTGGTGGTTCGTGATGGACTGACTTTTTCAGCACCCGACCGGTGGGTCGATCACGTCCTTACGTGGCTTGGCGGTTCGGTACTCGGCCTGATTGGCCTGTTGGCGATACTGATCGTTCCAGTCCTGCTGGTCAGTATCGTTGCGCCCATCAGTCTGGCCGGGTTCCGCCCCGTGTTTGCTTTCAAGTTCATGGGCAATCGTCTGGATCCCATCAAGGGTATCGGCCGCATGTTCTCCCTGCAGTCATTTGCGGAACTGATCAAGACGATTCTCAAGACCTTCCTGATCCTTGCAGTCGGCATGGCTTACCTCATAGCCTTGCTCGGGAACGTATCGACATTGATCAATCAGGACTTCAGCGTCGCGGTGGTCAATACCAGTCAGCTGATCTTCAACGGAGCACTGATTCTCATGGTTCCGATGATCTTCATTGCGGTGGGTGATGCCATCTTCCAGCGTTTCAACTTCATGCGCGAGATGCGTATGAGTCGCGAAGAGGTCAAGCAGGAGATGAAGGAGACCGAGGGCTCTCCCGAAATCAAGATGAAACTGCGGCAGCGTCAGAGGCAGATTGCCCAGAGTCGGATGATGTCCGCAATCGAGCGGGCCGATGTGGTGATTGCCAACCCGGATCACTACTCCGTGGTGCTGCGTTACGACCAGGCCAGTATGGCGGCACCGGTTGTCGTGGCCAAGGGGCTCGATAACCTCGCATTGAGAATCCAGGATGTTGCCCGGGAGCATTCGGTACCGATTGCCCGGGTGCCTCCGCTTGCTCGACTCATGTATGCACGACTGGAAATCGGTCAGCCCGTACCCGAGCAGCTTTTCGAGGCCGTTGCCAAGGTTCTGGCCTGGGCGTACGAACTCAAGCGCGGTACCAAGGGTGAGACCGACCTCCCGGAGATCGGTGATCTGCCCAGGTTCGACTCCGAGCCTGCCCGCGCGACCTGACCCCATGCGTCTTGGTGTTCTGACCAAGGCCGTTCTCGCGCAGTTGGGTGCGGTGGCCCTGACGGCCGTGACAGCCACTGTCTTCGCCAGCCACGCCATACCGGTTCCGCTTCTCGTGGCCCTCCAGGCGCTGCTTGCCGTCATGCTGGCCTGGTGGCTGAGATCGGACCCATGGTGGCTCCTGATTCATGCCGTTTTCGTTCCGACAGCTGCAGCCGTTCATGCTCTCGGGATCGCCCCTGGTTGGTATCTGACGGGGTTTCTCCTGTTGCTGCTTCTGTTCGGCCCGGCGGTTCGCAGCCGTGTGCCCCTGTATCTCTCCTCTGAGCCCACTGTCGCCCTGATGTCTTCCATCATCGAGCGGTATCTGAAGAAGCCGCGCGCCGGGGAATCTCCTCGCGTGCTGGATTTTGGTTCGGGAACCGGCAGTATGGTGCTCGGGCTTGCGCGGCGTTGTCCGCAGTGCCGCATTGATGGAATCGAGGCCGCCTGGTTGCCTCATCTGATCGCTTCCGCCCGTCTGGCCGGGATCTCCAATGCACGCCTGATACGCGGCGATTTCTGGTCAATCGACCTTGCAGAGTACGATCTCGTCTACGCCTTTCTTTCCACGGAGCCCATGCCGGGTCTGTGGGAGAAGGTCTGCACCCAGATGCGCGAGGGATCCGTGCTGGTATCGAACAGTTTCCCGGTCCCGGAGATCACGCCAATCGAAGTTCTGGAGGCGGACGATACCCGGCGAAGCCAGTTGTATGTCTACCGCGTTACCGCGCCAGAGTCACCTCATTCAGAACCGGGAATGGATGCCCGTCCGAGTCTGAATGCCTGAGCAGTATCAGACGGGGGCGTCCGTTTGTGCCCGAATCATGTCCGGTACACGCAGTATCTCGGGAGCAGCCGCAGCGGGTAGAGCACTTGCCGCTGTCACGCCGGACGAGACCGGCGATGGCGATCTGGGGCGAATGGTCTGCGCTTCCATCAGGCTGATCCGACTCGCCTGCCATACGGCTTCGCAGAACAGGAGAAAGCGTGCCTTGACCTCGTCCTTGGCCGCTGAAACCACGAAGTCTCTCAGGTAGAGCGTCTCGAAATCCTTGGATGCAGTCACCGGGGGTGTCAGCAGGAAGGGTACTGGAAAGCGCTGCGCCGCCATCGAGTCGAACTTGCGCTGAAAGGGGTGAATCTTGTTGGGGACGATCAGGACCTTGGGCGATCGTGGTCGGTCCAGGGCGGGTTTCAGATCGCGAAGCAGACCGATCGTGCTGAGCAATTCGAGTTCGGAGAGTGATGTCGGGATGATCCAGAGGTCGAAGACTTCGAGTAACTCGTAGCCCACTGCGGGCGACCAGGTGACATCGGTGATGACGACATCGTGCAGCGCAGATGCATCCCGGACATGACACCGTACATTGAAAATACCCAGCCGGTTACCACCCTGGATCAGATGGCTGGAGTGGTCGTATTTGAGCCGGTCGTGCTGAATGGCGTTCTTGATCCAGGACGAGGATGTGCCCTGCCGGTCGAGATCGATCAGCAGGGTGTCCATCTGGCGCTCAATTGCGAAGTACGCAGCCAGATTCACGCTGAGTGAACTCTTGCCGACGCCACCTTTCTGGTTGCTGACAAGAATTTTCAGTTTGGGCGTATCTCCAGACTTCAATCGTCTGTCCTTTTCCTTCGATTGCCCATGATTTTAGGGCGAGTTAAGGATATCCTAGAATAACTTTGTTCGCTAAGCCTATGATTTTTCGTTATTTACAACGATATAACTAGACGTACGGTCGTGACGCCTCAAACATTTACCCCTGACCTCGATCCGGATCTTGTCTCAAGGTTTCGCCTCGAGAACAAAGTGGCCCGCAAACTGCTGTCCCGGGAGTTCGATGCCCGTCCCATGGCGGCCATCATGCCGCTCAAGGATTTCGGACGGCGGCTCATCGTGCGCTGTGTGGAAGCGGATCCTGTCGCGGGTCTGGCATTCGCCATGCACCCAGGCTGCGAGGTCCCTGCGGATTTTCGCGAAGCCAGATATCTCTGGGTGGTACTCGTGACCGGGGAGCAAAAAATACAGTTCCTGGTGTCAAACGTGGTGTTCGGCAGTTACGACCTGGTGACTTGCGATTTCCCGCCGGAGGTACTCGCAATACAGCGTCGGCGATGGGTGCGTGAAGCCCCACCCGAGGACAGACTGCTGCGCTGTGTGATGGCCGATTATTTCACTGCCGCGTTTCAGCCCCGGATCATCGACATCGGCCCGCAGGGGCTGGGTCTGGAGTTTCGTGCAACGCATCCCATGGCGGTGGGGACCGTCTATGCAGGCTGCAGGTTCGCCTGGTTTCAGCAGTCATCGGCGCCTTTCTCTCTCCGTGTTGTCAATGTCGGAGAGCGATACAACCTGAATCATTTCCGTGCGGGGTGCGAACTGTTCGATCCCGCCCCGGATGCCGAGAGGGATTTCGAGTCGGTTTACGAAAGTTTGCGGCGCGCCCGCCGGGAGCAGCAGGAGTCCAGATGGCACGAGGGGGTGTGCTGGATCGAACGCACCGTGTCTCGCTGATGCCCATCTCTGCGCGCATCAGCGACGATGAGTCAGTCAGCAAGCAATGAGCGCCACAATTCCCAGCGTCGTGGCGCGATCAGCCCGGTTTCCAGGGATTCTTTCACCTTGCAGAATGGTTCCGCATCATGGCGGCAATTGGCATAGCGGCATGCGCCGGATATCTCTCTGATTCGTTGAAACTCCGGAAAACCCAGAGCCCGTTGGGTGATCGACAGATGGTGCAGCCCGAAGAGTTGAAATCCCGGGGTATCGATCAGCCAGGTGTCTTCGGCAACGCATGCCACATACGCTGCCGTAGTGGTGTGCTTGCCTGTCTGAAGCGCTTCGGAAATTTCGCGGGTCTGGGTGTTCAACCCTGGAACAAGCGCATTCATCAGGCTGCTCTTGCCCATGCCCGAGGCCCCCATGACGAGGCTTGCCTTGCAGGCAATGGCTGAGGAAAGAGTCCCGATTCCTGCCGTGGGTCGGCCCTGGCCGCTGGCGTCCTCTTGCCGGGTACTTGTCTCGATGATGGTCCACCCGAGCAGGGAGAGGCAGTCGCGGAAGGCGTCGAGCAGATGCCGCGCTCTGTCGGTTTCCGCCAGCAGATCGGTCTTGTTCAGCACGATGACTCCTGGCATCGACTCCGCGGCGCAGGCGCAGATCATCCGGCACAGCAGTTCGTCGGAAAAAAGTGGTGATCCGCTGATCACGATCAGCACCTGATCGATATTCGCGGCAAGTGTCTTGCTGCGATGGGACTCACTGCGCGTGATCTGATTGCGCCGGGGCAGAATCGCATTCACCACGCCGGGATGGCCAGACAGGTCGACGCTGACCCGGTCATTGGCAACCGGCTGCAGATCCCGCCCCCTGTAGACGCATAGCCGACGTTCGCCGGAATCGCACAGCACCCAGGCCTGTCGGCCGTGGTGACTCAGAAGGCGCGCTGTGCCTGCAGGTTTCATGGCCTCATCATAGCTTGTGCGATCATGGCGTCCTTATGTCGAAACTGAATGATCTGAATCTAATCTGGGTCGATATGGAGATGACGGGCTTGTCTCCAGACAACGACCGGATCCTCGAAGTGGCCATGATCGTTACCGATCCTCAGCTCAATACCATTGCGGTTGCGCCTGTCGTAGTGGTGCATCAGTCCGACGAAATACTCGGCGGCATGGACGCATGGAATCGAAGCACGCATGGCAAGTCGGGGCTGATCGACAAGGTCAAGTTGTCGGTCACAAGCGAGGTTGAGGCGAGCGGAATCTTTCTCGACTTTCTGCGTTCATATGTGCCAGCGGGAAAGTCTCCCATGTGCGGCAACACCGTCCATCAGGACAGACGTTTCATGCAACGCCACATGCCCGAGCTCGAGGCTTTTTTCCACTACCGCAACATTGATGTCAGCACCATCAAGGAATTGTGTCGTCGATGGAATCCATCGGTGATGAAGGGGTTCGAGAAAAAAGGTGCGCATACGGCGTTGGCCGATATCCAGGAGTCCATCGAGGAGTTACGGTTTTATCGCACGCACTGGATCGACAAGACGACCTCGGAGCAGCAGCCACAGTCCGATACAGGCGCATGAGAGACCGGCGAAGTTTCCCAGCCAGAATCCCCGGGCCGCTTCGGCGCCAGGTTCGAAGACCATATAGGTGAGCACCCAGCCTCCGCCGACGCCCAATCCCCAGAGGCTGATTCCATACACCAGCATCGGCCGCAAGGTGATTCGCCAGGCGCGCAGTGCTGCGTAGAGCAGGCACTGAAGCGCATCCAGAATGTGACAGAGCGCTGCCAGGGTGATCAACTCGCTGGCCAGTCGGCGCACATCGGGGCTTTCCGCATAGAAGGCGGCAATCGTTTCGCGCATGAGCAGAATCACGACCGTTGATGCGGTGGCGATACCGAGTACCCATCGCATTCCCGTGAATACCCAGGCGCGCGCACGTTGTTCCTGCCGACCGCCAATCGCCTGCGCAGCGAGGACGCTCGATGCGTTGGATAACGCCATCGGAATCATGAACACGATGGTGGCGACATTGGCAGCGACCTGATGACTGGCGCTGGCAACGATTCCCAATCCCCCGATCAGCAGTGCCATGAGCGTGAAGGATGTGACTTCGATCATCGTGCCGATCCCGATCGGTATTCCGATGCGCAGCAGCTCACCAATGCGGCGTCGTTGCGGTCGACCGATGCGGACATGAAATTCGCGATATTTTCGGTCCGCCGCCAGCAAGATGACTGCCGCCAGAAGTGATACCCATGCCAGTATCGCGGTGGATACGGCGCAGCCCACGGCTCCCATCGGGGGTATCCAACCCGGGACCCCGTCCATGAACAGCGTATTGAGAGGCCACTTCAGGATCAGCACAGCCAGATTGACGGTCATGGTGATCGCCGGTCTCGATGTGGCGCTGTTCAGCGTGAAGAAGATACTGAAGAGCATGGTCGCCGGAAGGGCCACGGCGATAATGCTGAGGTAACTTCCAAGAGGTTCCCTCACCACAGGATCCGGGCGGATCAGGGCCATCCAGGGGTCGGTCCACAGCAGAAGGGGTAGCCCGAAGATCACCAGCATGATGGCCACCCAGAAGGCCTGGCCCACGTCATCACCAATCTCGCGCAGTCGACCGGCTCCGAAATGACCGGCAACGATGGGTGCAAGTCCGGTCAGGACACCCCGAAAGCCGATGAAGATGCTGACATAGATACTCGCACCAAGCCCGACGACCGCGAGATCTGCGGCAGAGCGCTGCCCCGCCATCACCGTATCGATTACACCGCTGCCGAGTACGGCGAGTTGGCCCACCAGCATCGGCCAGGCCAGACCCAGCAGCGCCTGGCCACCGTAGCGCGGCTCCCCGGCCGGCCTCAGGGAATCCGCTCCAGCAGCACGAAACGCTCGCCGCTTCGTCGATCCTCGTAGGCCCGGCTCTGCCAGACCACCTTCCAGCGAGTCGAGCCGACAGCGTGGTCATCGACGGTCATACGCCGGAGATCAGGACCGGCAAGTGCGAGCCGCCAGGCGCAGTCGGATGACTCTGAAAGAGGCAAGCCTGTCAGGCTGATGGCAATCGCGTTGAGGGTGGGACTATCCTGCGCAAGGCGCACGCAGGCATCCCCGCGCCCTGCCGGCAGTTGGTCCGGACGGATCGGAGACGATGCCATGGTTGCTTTCAATCGAGTCGCGGCGATACCCGAGCGGGTCTCGGCAGCCCTGAGCCAGCCGTTTTCGAGTGACAGCGCCAGCGTCTGCGGACTCAGCATGCGGTCGATGGCAGGCATCCAGAGGGTCATCATGAGGATCCACAACAGGGTCAGCCCGCCGGCGCTGAGCACGACGGGTCGCCAGAGTCTCGGTTGGCCGCGACGCACACGCCAGAGCACGAGCGCGATCCAGGCGAGGCTCGCCATGATCCCCACCAGGATTTCCGCGGTGTTGGCATTGCCCGTCACGCCCGGCGCCAGGATCTCGACGCGGACCGCAAGTGCCTGCGGAAGACCGAAATTGAGGGCCGACCAATACAGCCAGATGAATATTCCCAGCGACGAAAACAGGGTCACTGCGAACCAGTCGATCAGATTGATCAGAGGCCTGGGCAAGGACAGCAGCCCGAAGGCGGCGGTCATGGCGAGACCTGCAACGGGCAGGGACTGGTGGGTTCGCCAACCCGAGGGTCCCAGGAGGCCCGCTGCGATCAGAGTCAAACAGATCAGCAGCGGCACTGCCCAGTGAGGCGCCATGAGTCGATGGGCACGGCCTGCCCGCCAGATTCCGAAAGTAGCTATGGGCCAAAGGGGCCACCAACGCCACAGGGATTCTGCGATCCATTGCTGGATGTTTTCGAAACCACCGGATTCGAGTCCAATCCAGCGACTCAGTCCCCAGTGTGTCATCTGATCACTCCACCAGGCCGTGACACGGTCCGGAGAGTATGACCATGCGGCTATCGACATCCATACGGCAATGATCAGAAGTGTGACGGGTACGAACTGGGAGATGAACTCGCGCGCGACCATCCGATAGGGCTTCACCAGCATCATGATCAGAATCAGACTTGCTGTGATTGCAATCAGATGGCCCGGTCCGATGGCAAGCAGCGCGGCTGCGCCAACCAATCCGCACTGACGACCTGCACGGTGCGGTGTTTCGGGTGCGGTCGCCAGCGACCACAGCAGCAACCCCTGCAGGAGGAATCCCACGGCAGCCGGACCCGCCTGATGCCAGGGATGAATCACGCCGAGGGTCGCAACACACAGCAGGATTGCGCAGTCGGCCAGCGTTCGACCAAAGTCGCGTGAGTTCGGACCCACTCCAAGCGGATCCAGAGGTTGCGCCTCCCGACGGCGGGCAAAACGGTCCGTGGCTCTCCAGAGCGCCATCAGACCGAGCAGCATGCAGATGCCTGAGGCAAGGCGGGCAGCGTCATCGACCAGTCCCGCCGGCAATGCCTGCCCGAGCCATGCGGCCCATGCCACTACGGGGAGCGCAAACGCACCGAGGATTGCAGCCCACAGAGGGCCGCTGGCGTTCCAGCTCACGCCCTCCATCTGCGGAAGAAGCACGGCCCGCCAGTCACCCATGAAAAGTGCCTCGGCAGTCGAGCGCGCCAGCGCGATACCGATCAGGTCATCTCCGCGCCATGGCCCCCGTCCGAACAGACCGTGACCGATATACGCAAGTGCCAGGGTGATCAGAAGCCAGAGCGGGAGACGGCTGGCCGCACTTGCAGCCAGGCCCGGCAAGGGCGCGAGTGCGGAATCCCCGGAAATGGAAAAGGCAGCCCGGGGGCTGCCTTTGGGGCGGTCATGCATGGCAACTGCTTTGCATGATCTCTGGCGCGGCGCCTGGTTGCATGCGCCCAGGTGGTTGTTCAGCCAGCCTTCGAAGCGCTCTTGCCTGTCTTGCTACCGAACTTCTGGCGGAACTTCTCGACCCGCCCGGCGGTGTCGACGAGTTTCTGCTTGCCCGTGAAGAAGGGGTGGGACTCGGAGCTCGTATCGAGTTTGTACAGCGGATATTCCTTGCCGTCCGTCCACTTGACTGTTTCACGGGTGTGGACTGTCGAGCGCGTGATGAAGCGGAAATCATTGGACAGGTCAACGAAAACGACCTCGCGGTATTCAGGGTGAATGCCTGTTTTCATGGGTGATTCCTTTCTGGGTTGAGGCCGCCGGCAATGGTGCCCAGATGCTGGACGATCTGCACTGCTACGTGCCCTGCAAACTCTCTAGTATAGCCTAAGAGGCCTTGTCGGAGCGCTGCTCCGGTCGTGTCATCCCCCGCGCTTCATCATGTCGAAGAATTCACCGTTGTTCTTGGTCTGACGCATCTTGTCGAGCAGGAACTCCATGGCCTGCAGTTCGTCCATGTCGTGGAGCAGTTTGCGCAGAATCCAGATCTTCTGAAGCACATCCGGCTTGATCAGCAGTTCCTCGCGACGGGTACCCGGGGGGGTGGTGGTGATGGGGGGGGAGACCCGTTTTTCGGCGGGGCGACGGGCCAGGTGCACTTCCATGTTTCCGGTGCCCTTGAACTCCTCGTAGATCACTTCGTCCATCCGGCTTCCGGTATCGATCAGGGCTGTTGCGATGATCGTGAGCGACCCACCCTCCTCGATATTGCGTGCAGCGCCAAAAAACCGTTTGGGACGATGCAGCGCATTTGCGTCCACGCCCCCTGTGAGGACCTTGCCCGAGGTTGGAACGACCGTGTTGTAGGCCCGCGCAAGTCGGGTGATGGAATCCAGAAGGATCACCACGTCTTTCTTGTGTTCAACCAATCGCTTGGCTTTTTCGATCACCATCTCCGCCACCTGAACATGGCGCGTGGCAGGTTCATCGAAGGTGGAGGCCACCACTTCGCCTCGCACCGATCGCTGCATCTCTGTCACCTCCTCGGGACGTTCATCGATCAGCAGCACGATCAGGACCACTTCCGGGTGATTCGCGGTGATCGCGTGAGCGATGTGCTGCATCATCACCGTCTTGCCGCTTTTGGGAGAAGCCACCAGCAGTCCGCGTTGTCCCTTGCCGATTGGCGCGATCATGTCGATCACCCGGCCGGTGATGTTCTCCTCGCCTTTCATGTCCCGCTCGAGCTTGAGCGGCTCATCCGGGAACAGGGGCGTCAGGTTCTCGAAAAGAATCTTGTTCTTGGAAGCCTCGGGTGCCTGGCCATTGATCTTGTCGACCTTGACCAGAGCGAAATAGCGCTCACCCTCCTTTGGGGTGCGTACCTCTCCCTCGACCGAGTCGCCCGTGTGCAGATTGAACCGGCGAATCTGTGACGGCGACAGATAGATGTCGTCCGTGCTTGCCAGATAGGAGGACTCCGGAGACCGCAGGAAACCGAAACCGTCAGGAAGCACCTCCAGGACACCG
>CAYYDO010000007.1:21530-26845 GCA_964470595.1 uncultured Burkholderiaceae bacterium
AACTTAAGTTTAAAAATTCAGTTTTATTAGACTAAGATATTTTAATAATTTTCATTAATATTTTATCTATTTCTCCCAGTTTCGCCTTTTTTTTCAGGATCGCGAACATCAGCTCCTGTTTGCGAAGTCGGCTCGCATTGTCGATCTCGAGTCCCATGGCCAGATCGACCAGCTGGGTCACGTGCATTGCTTTGAGTTCGGATAAGTGCATTCGGGGTGCTCACGGATGGGCCGCAGGGCTTGCGGCTGGGGTGGGGATCGGGGCTCGGTCGAGCCCGCTCTGTAGGTGGTGTGAAGATTCCCGACCGGGTGCTTTGTCGGCATGCGGGCAGTCGCCCACGTGCCGGTACCGGTTCGGGACGGAAAATCGTGGCGGTCAGGCTCCGAGGGTGCTGTCGATCCAGGCGGTCAACTGGGGTTTCGCTGCCGCTCCCACGCGCTGCGATGCCACCTTGCCGCCCTTGAAAAGAATCAGTGTGGGAATCCCCCTGACGCCATGCTGTGCAGGAATGGCCATGTTCTCCTCGACATTCATCTTGCACACCTTCAGGCGCCCCTGATACTGCTGGGCGATCTCTTCGACGGTCGGTGCAATCATCTTGCAGGGACCGCACCATTCCGCCCAGAAGTCGACCAGAACGGGGACATCAGACTGCAGGACATCGGCATTGAACGAGGCGTCGGATACGGAGAGAACGTGTTGGCTCATGGTGTTTCGTGGGATGGGTGGGACCGTCAATGGTCGTGATGGGGAATGGTTTCCTGGTCTCCAGGGATCGAACTGTTCCCGCCGGGTCTGTACCGCGGCGTCGAGAAGCGGTTTTCAGGGGTTCGGACAGAACATTCAAGGCTCACGCAATGAGCCAGCCCGATGTTGCAATGCCGGTGAAGACTGGCATTTCACGACGGGAAATGTAGCATAAATCCGATGACCGGCATCAAGAACATGACCTGCCCGCCCGGGAGATTTGCCGGGCACATCGCCGAGGCCCTGGCGGCCCTGCCCGAGACGGCGCGCTGCCCGATGCTGGTTGTCGATTCGGCCCTTGCGATTCCGGCCGTCAAGTCTGCGATCGCGCAGTCCGGACGCTGGCCGGGTAGCGAAACAGGGCACCCCCTGCCGTGGTGCGGCACGCTCGAGCAGGCGTGGTCGGAGCAGTCCCTGCGGGCCATCACCGAGGTCGATGCGCCGATTCCCAGGGAGACGACCATCCGGGCGGTTCACCTTGCCCAACTGCTGCTCGACGCTCCCGGGATCGCGGAGTCCCTTGGTCAGTCGCCCTCGGCCGCACTCGACCTCGCTGGGCAGTGGGTTGGCATTTTTGACGGCTGGGAATGGCTTGAGGCCGCTGGCGCCAGCATGAACGGCATCCAGTCGGGGAACGACATGCACATTCTGGCGGAGTTGCAGCGCGAACATCGCAGCGCGCGCGATCGTGCCCAGTGGGCAAGCACGTGGCTGACGCGCTTGCGTGCGACGTCGACAGGCGATGCAACCGAAATCCGGGATCCGGAGCCGGTTGCGATCTGGTTTCTGACAGGCGGAGGTGTCTCCGCGCGCGAGGTCGCCATGGCATGCGTGCTGTGGGGCACCAGCCCGGATCGGATCACGGTCTGGCGGTTGCCACACGCCGCGAATCTCGCAGCGTCATTCAAGGGCGTTGGTATGAGGCAGCCCACCCTGATCTCGGCGGTGACGCTCGAGCAGACGGCCCGGGCTGCGGCCGGGACCATCATGAACTGGCGCCGACAGGGCTTGGACGACATCGCGGTGGTTGCCCTGGATCGTCGTGTGGTCAGGCGTCTGCGGGCGCTTCTCGAAAGCGCTGGCGAACGGATGGGCGCCCGCTCGGGCTGGGCGCTCGATACCTCGGTGGTGGCGACTGCACTGGTCGGACTCAACGATTGTCTGCGGGAGCAGATGTCCACCCGCTCGCTTCTGGAGTGGATTCACTCTCCGATCATTGCCCGGACCTTGTTGCATCGCCATGGTGTCGATATCCCCAGCAGACAGTCGCTCGACACGATCCTGCGCGCCTCGGGACGCGTGGCGCCCATCCGGATTTCCGATCTGGTCTCTCGTGGCTTGCTCCCTGACTTCGGGCTCCCGACCTCGGCACCCCCAGTCCGTCAACCATTGCATCAGTGGGTGGCATCCCTGCTGAATGTGGCCGACACCATGGGTCTTCTCGATCTGCTTCTCGAAGATGCTGCCGGCCAGTCACTCGTGGCCGCTCTCGAGCGGCTCAAGGCCCAGGCATCTCTGGAGGATCCCGGCGCCGTGGTGTCGGCACCCCTGTGGAGTTCGGTACTCGATTCCCTGCTGCACCAGTCGCGTTTCGTCGAATCCAATCCGGGATCGTCCGTGCGGGTGTGTTCCATGGCCTCTCTCCTGTGGCGGCAGGCGCAGGCGGTGATCTGGATCGGTGCCGATGCTGCCAGGCTTCCCGGCCGGCAGCCCGCCCGCTTTTTCAATGCGGGCAGGTTTGCCGACATGGGATTGCAGCTTGCACCAGAGGATGAGGAGGCAGACGGTCTGGCCCGATTTGCCGCCATCCTCCAGCAGGTCGTCCCGATGTGCTTTGTTGCATGCAGTGAAAGCCCCGATTCGGAGGTGGTGTTCTCCCCCTGGCTGGAGATGCTCATCGGCCCGGATGGGCTATCCGTTCAGGCGGCTGCATCGCAGATTCCTGTTGCCGCACTCCCGATGGGCGAGCACCCCGAGCCGCCCGCCGCTGCGATATCGTGGACCAGACCGCTGCCCGAGGCCCTGTCGGTGTCGGAGTTGCAGACTCTGGTCGACTGCCCGTATCGCTTCATGGTCGAGAGTCTCATGGGCCTGCGTCCGCTCGGCGACATCGTGGATGAGCCACCGCCCTCCGATCTGGGCGCGCTGTTGCATCGTGTGCTTGCTGGCTGCGCGACCCGTGTCACCCCGCAACCGGACTGGAAACAGGAGCTGGCCCGGGAAATTGACAGGCAACTGGATTCGCCTGCGGAATCGCGGCGCACTCCGGAGGCGATCCGGTTCCCCATGCCCGAGCACATCCGGCAGAGACTTCGTGCCGAAGCCCTGGCGCTGTTGCCTGCTCTTGCCGATTGGCTCGAGGGGCGAACTGCAGCTAACAGCCACGCCCCCGTGATCGAGGCGGAGTTGCCGCTATCGCGCGCGTTGCCGAATGTCGCGATGCGCGTGAAAGGGCGAATCGATCGTCGCGAGCGTCATCCTCATCAGACCCATGTGATCGATTTCAAGACCACATCCGCGAAGGAACTCCGCAAGCGTCTGAAAGGCGATCCCGAGGATCTTCAGCTCGCCCTGTACGCCTGGATGACCGAACTCCGGGGTACGGGTGACCAGGCCTTCTACCTGTCCTTGAATCCCCAGGGCTGCGAGGCGGTGGCTCTGGAGGGCTCGGAGGCGGACAACGTGGCGTCCATCGGGGCACGGGCTGTCGGACGTGTGGAGGAAGAACTCATGCGGGTCATTTCCGGTGGTGCAATCCTGCCGCTTGGTCGCGAGCGTGTGGCACGCATCTGTGAATACTGCTCCGCGCGGGGTGTCTGTCGGCGAGATGAC
Organism: uncultured Burkholderiaceae bacterium; assembly: GCA_964470595.1. Lineage (GTDB taxonomy): Bacteria > Pseudomonadota > Gammaproteobacteria > Burkholderiales > Burkholderiaceae_A > Lacustribacter. The sequence continues at coordinate 25,111 of CAYYDO010000007.1, forward strand.
AGCCCTCTGGCGATCGATGCGTCCTCCCCGGCAGGTTCGACTCGAGATGGCAGCCCGTCATGAGTTTCGATCAGGATGCGGCTCTCGATACTGACCGGCATGTGGTGGTTGAGGCCTGCGCTGGCAGCGGCAAGACCTGGCTGCTGGCATCGCGCATCGTTCGGGCGCTTCTGGAGGGCACGCCGCCCCGGGAGATCGTCGCCCTCACGTTCACGAACAAAGCGGCTGCCGAGATGCGCAATCGAGTCGTCAGCTTTCTTCGCGAGATTTCCCATGCCGATTCCGGGGCACGGCGGGCCAGGCTTATCGAGTTGGGATTCAGGGCCGAAGGTCTCGAAGCGGCCATGGAGCGGTCACCCGCTGCATTTGCAGCCTTTCTGGCTGATCCACAGCCACCGGTGATTTCCACTTTTCACAGCTGGTATGCCCGGCTGGCCGCGATGGCGCCGCTGTCAATTGCAGGTTGGGCCACGCGAGTCATGTCGCCGCAGCCATGGGACCTGCTTCAGCGCGCATGGCGGCTTTTTTTCGAACGTGAGGTGGTATCTCTTCCCTACAGGGAGTTGCTGCAACATCATGGTCACGCCGCCATTCGACAGGCCGTCGAACAGTGGGTGAAGGCACGGGCAGAGTGGCACGCACTTGCTGATGCCGCTGCGCGCCCTGCATGTCCCAGGGACCACTGGCGTGTGCTGTTCGAGCAGGTGGAGCAGCAATCACAGCGTGACATACAGGCGTTCTATGTTGTCCAGGCAGATCGGGCATCGATTTTCGCCGAGGCCTTCCGGGGTCTGCCGGGCCGTGATGACCTGCAGACGATTTTTGAGCGGTGGGACGCGAGTGAATTCGACGCGCTCCGGCGGTCGTTTCTCAGTCCGGTATCGACGGATGAGCCATTGTCGGAGGGTTCGGCACGTTTCAGATTCCGCAGGGGCCGTCAGTTCATTCGGCGCGACGACCGCAAGCATTGGGCATCCTTCAAGGTCGATGTCGCGTCCGAGCTCACTGGCTTTCTCGCAGACATCAATGCACTGCTGGATATCGTGGACGCCCGGCTGGCCCGCGCCCGGACTCAGGCCTTGTGGGCCTGTGGAGAGCGACTCGCGAAGTGTCTCGACGACGTGATGGCGGCGACCCATGAGATTGACTTTACCGGGCTCGAATGCATGGCTTGGGAGCTGATGGCTGGCGAGGCGTCTGCGGCTTTTCATGCCCGTCTCGATCAGCGCGTGCGGCATCTGCTGGTTGACGAATTCCAGGATACCAACCCGGTCCAGTGGGCCATGTTGAGATCTTGGCTCTCTCAGTACGATCAGGACGACCTCTCGGTGCGTGAACAGGCTCCAAGGGTGTTCGTCGTGGGAGATCCGAAGCAGTCCATCTACGGGTTCAGGCGGGCTGATCCCCGGGTGTTCCGGGCTGCGACCAGTTGGCTGGTGGAAAGGTTCGGTGCGTCAGCACTCAGAACCAATCTCACACGGCGTTGTGGTCGGGAGATTGTCGACTTTCTGAATCGTGCCATGCCGGCCCTGGATTCCGCGGGTCGCTATGCGCCTCATGACACCCTGGCCGATCGCAAGCCAGGGGCCGTCTGGCGACTGCCCCTCGCTGCGAGCAAATCGGAGGAGGGCGATTGGATCGCGCGGGCGCTGTTGCGGATTCGAGGGCAGCACCCGGACATTCCCTGGTCGTCCATGCGTGTGATTCTGCGCACGCGTACCCATATGGCGCAGCT
>CAYYDO010000007.1:26855-29132 GCA_964470595.1 uncultured Burkholderiaceae bacterium
GCTGGAGCAGTCCTTTGCGCGCGCAGGTATTCCGTTTGTGAGCGATCGGCCGGGAGGTCTTCTCGATACGCCCGAGGTTCGCGATGTGATGGCACTTCTGCGGTTCCTTTCCGCCCCCTGGTCGGATCGGGACTGTGCCCAGGTGCTCAGGAGCCCGTTGTTGGACATGCCCGAAGAGGTCCTGGTCGATCTGCTTTTTGCTGTCGATCCGGTATCGAGTCCGACTCCGGCAGACCGGTTGGCGGAGATGGAGCTGCCGACGCGTGCAGCCCGAATGACGCTCTTCTCGCGTCTGTCGAACAGTGCTGCGCATTCCGGTGCTCCACCTCCTCTCGTGCATGCAGCGCAGGAGCTGTCCCGATGGCTCGGCTGGGCCGACCGACTCCCGGTTCACGACCTGCTGCATCGCGTTTTTTCGTCACCTGATGTGCTGGCGCGTTTTGTCGCACGTTTCGGGGGTGGACGCGGTGTGCAGTGTCTGGCCAACCTTGAAGCCTTTACCGAACTGGCCCTCGATCTGGATACCGGTCGCTTTCCAAGCCTGTCCCGGTTCATCAGGGAGCTCGAACGTTGGGCAAGGGCCGATGTCAGCGAGGCGCCGTCCCTGGGCTCTCTGCCGGCAGCACAGGCGGTCCGGATCTCGAGTATCCACGGGGTCAAGGGTCTCGAGGCAGATGTTGTCGTCATGGCGGGTCTTCTGGATCGGGAGATGTCCGATAGCGGTCTGCAGTGGCTGGTTCACTGGTCGGAAGGGCGCGATGCCATCCTGGGTGTCGATGCCTGGAGTCGGCACGATCCGCCCACGGCAGCGACTGTGAAAGCCCGCCATGACCATGCGTGTCAGGCAAACGACGAGAATTTCAACCTGCTCTATGTGGGGATCACCAGAGCCCGGCGGGTGCTGTTGTTGAGCGCGACTGCGCGCGGCAGTGACGCTTCCCGGGAGGCCGGCGACGAGCAGCTGGATGCCACGGGTGACACACGCCCCTCCGGGTGGTATCGCGAACTCGCGGGACACTGTGATCTCCTTGATGTCTCGGGGGACTCGGGTATGTTGTCGGGTGACGATGGCGCGGCACCACGCGACTGGTGGGCATCCATCGAACCGGCCGGGCAGTGTGCCGGACAACGCCCGCCCGAGGCCGGAAGCGGTCTGGCGATATCTCCGGAAACGCGTGTCGAGACGCTGGCCATCCGCCGGGGCAAGGCATTGCACCGTCTGCTCGAGCACGGCGATTGCCGCTCGCCGGTCGCGGTGGACCTTCTCCTGGCGGAGTTTGCTCTGCCTTCGGCAGCTCGGCGCGAGGTGGTTGAGGCTGCAGATCTGATCCATCGCACCCCGCGGACTGCCCTGTACCTCGACAATCGTCTCTTGTCCTTCCGGGAAAGCGAGTGGCCTGGCGTTCCCGGTGAGTCCTCTCCCGTCGTTCGCCCCGATCGCGTGGTTCGTCTGTCGTCAGCGCCCGAAGTCTGGTGCGTCGTGGATTTCAAATGGCAGGTCCTTCCCTCCCAGGAGAAGGCCTATGCGGATCAGCTCGCGAGTTACGCCGGGGTGTTCCGAAGCCGACGACCCGCTGCCGAGATCCGGGCCCTCATCATCACGGCAAGGGCTGAGGTGTGGGAACTCATTGCCGGCCGCTTGGTACACTCATGCTAGGCGGGCCGCCCCGCATTGGGAGTCGGCACAACTGGTCAGGTCGGGAACGAAGCAGCCAAGGCTGAATTTCCCAAGTGCCGGGGGTCCGGCTCGCCTCCCCATTCATTAGCCGGCCTCGCCATGTCCGATGCATTGTTCCCCGAAGAGCGTGATGCGCAGCCCCAGGCGACCCTGACGGGTTCGGCTGCCGCGCCGGCGCCCGTGGTGCTGGCACGCAAGTGGCGCCCGCGTGCGTTTGCCAGCGTGGTCGGTCAGGATCATGTCGTGCGGGCGATGGCGCATGCCCTCGATGCGGGTCGTCTTCACCATGCCTATCTGCTGACGGGTACCCGGGGAACGGGGAAGACCACACTCGCCCGGATCATTGCCAAGGCCCTCAATTGCGATCGCGGGGTGAGTTCGACCCCCTGCGGTGTCTGCGGGCCGTGCCAGCAGATCGATGCAGGGCGTTTTGTGGATGTCATCGAGATCGATGCGGCCTCGAACCGCGGTGTCGGAGAAATCCAGCAACTCCTCGAGCAGGCGCGCTTTGCCCCGACGTCGGGCCGCTTCAAGGTGTATGTCATCGACGAGGTTCACATGCTGTCGAATCATGCATTCAATGCCATGCTGAAAACGCT
>CAYYDO010000008.1:0-28184 GCA_964470595.1 uncultured Burkholderiaceae bacterium
GATACACGGCACGCGTCGCGGTCAGGGTCTTGCCCTCACCGGTGCGCATCTCGGCAATCCGGCCGTCGTTGAGCACCATGCCCCCGATGAGCTGGACATCGAAATGGCGCATGCCCAGCGACCTTTTCCCGGCCTCGCGACACACCGCAAAGGCCTCGTGCAGGAGACTCTCCAGGCTCTCGCCGTTATCGATCCGCTGGCGAAACTCCGCGGTGCGGGCCCGCAACTGCTCATCAGACAGGGAGGCCACGCCGGCCTCGAGTTGATTGATGGCAGCCACCCGCTGGCCATAGGACTTGACGAGCCGATCGTTGCGGCTGCCAAAAATTTTCTTTAAAAAGTGGTCAATCATGGGCCGACGATCTTAGCATGGGGGTATGTCGCGCACCTCCTTCACCAGCCTTGCTGCAACCCTGACCGGCTCTGAGGACTGGGCCACGATTCGACGCGCGTGGGATGACAGCGAGGGCTTGCACAAGGCCTTGCTGCGCAAGGTCCCCTCGGGGATCGCGGATCAGGTTCTGCAGATCCGGCGCAGCGATCCGGCACGTGGAATCCGGGGCAGTCAGGTCGTCGTGGTGATGCGCAGCACTGCCGCTGCCGCCAAGATGCGCCTGCTGCTCTCCGACTGGAGTGACGAACTGCAGGCCGCGGGATGGGGTATCAGTTCGGTTCAGGTCATTGCACGCAGACACCAGGGGATTGACGCCAGCGCTGCTGCTCCGGCCGCCCGACAGCCGATACCGGAAACGGTGCGCACGCAGATCCGCTCGATGGCGGCCGATCTCCCGGATGGTCCGCTGAGGAGGGCACTGCAACGGCTTGGCGCCCACTCGGTCGCGCGACGTCAGACCCAGGACCACTGACGCGCCCAGGCCACCGGCGCATGCTGCAGGTCTTCAAATGTCGTCTCGCGCCAGGCATCGGGGGTGGCGATGAGTTGGCGCAACAACTGGTTGTTGAGTGCGTGACCTGACTTGAACGCGCTGTAACTGGCCATCAGGGGATTGCCAAGCAGATAGAGATCGCCAATCGCGTCCAGAGCCTTGTGCATGGCGAACTCGTCAGGCTGGCGCAGGGCGCCCGGATTCAGCACACGCACCTCATCCATGACGATCGCATTGTCGAGGCTGCCGCCCAGCGCAAGACCCCGCGCCCGCAGCATGTCGACATCGGCAGCAAAACCGAATGTGCGTGCCCTGGCAATATCGTCCACAAAGGATGTGTTGGCGAAATCGATGCTGACCTGCTGGCCGGTGGTGTCCACCGCCGGGTGATTGAAGTCGATCGTGAAATCCAGCCGAAAGCCGAAGAACGGCTCCAGCCGGGCCCACTTTTCGCCCTCGCGAACCTCGACCGGTGCAAGGACCTCGATGAACCTCTTGGGCGCCCGTTGCTCCTCCACTCCGGCAGAACGCAGAAGATAGACAAAGGTGGCCGCGCTGCCATCCATGATGGGAATCTCGGGCGCATCGACCTCGACCACGGCATTGTCGATACCCAACCCGGACAACGCGGACATGAGGTGTTCAACGGTGGCAATCTTGATCTCGCCATCGGAGATGGTGGACGCCATGCGCGTGTCACCCACGGCGCCCGCGCGGGAACGGATCTCGCGGGGAGGGCTCACGTCGGTTCGCCTGAACACGATCCCGTGGTCAACGGGAGCAGGCCGCAGACACAGGGCGACGGGGACTCCGCTGTGCAACCCGATCCCCCGGGCCTGCACAGCACGTGCGAGGGTTCTCTGCCGCAGCATCAGATGGTGGCGAGCACCGCCTCTGCGCTGCTGACATCGAATGCGCCGGGCGCCTCGACAGACACAGACTTCACGATGCCGTTGTCCACCACCATCGCATAACGGTTGGAGCGCACACCCAGACCCCGCGATGTGAGGTCGAGGGTCAGGTCGACCGCCTTGGAGAACTCGCCATTGCCGTCGCCCATCATGCGCACCTTGCCCTTGGCGCCGAGTTCGCGACCCCAGGCACCCATCACGAAGGCATCATTGACGCTGACACACCAGATTTCGTCGATGCCCTTGGCCCTGAACTGGTCGACATGTTCCACGAAGCCTGGCACATGGCGCGCCGAGCAGGTCGGCGTGTAGGCACCGGGGAGGCCGAAAATCACGATCTTCTTGCCCTTTACCAGATCAGCGACCTGAAAGGCATTGGGGCCGATACTGCAACCACCCGTCTCTTCGTCGAAGAATTCGTACAGGGTGGCATTGGGAAGCGACTGACCGACTTGGATTGGCATGATGAACCTCCTGTTGGGAAAGGCAGGACTATGCCAAAAAAGAAAAGACCCGGGGGCATCGGGTCTTTCCTCAGGAGGGACACCTCCCCCTGTGGGCATGCGGACGCATGCGGAGCGGACGCCACGTCCCCGCGACGCTGATCAGGCCGTCGCAGGGGCGGGCGCTCAGGCCCCGCGGGTGGACTCAGTCCGCCTGCTTGCGCAAGAAGGCAGGGATATCCAGGCGCGCCATTCCGCTCTCGGTCATGGCCTCCACCCGCGCGCTGGCCTGACTGCGGGGATCACGCCACACCGTGGGCTGGTCATACTTGCTGTAGTCGGTCGACGGGCCGGGCGTCGCACCCGCCACCGATCCAATCGGAGCCATCTGGTGGGACTGCGCCGACATTCCCGCAGCAGGACCCACCGGAAAGCCCACGTTGTCGGTCCCGGTGCGGGCTATCACTGCCGGAGCCGTATGCACGAGGGTTGGTGCTGCAACCGGCTTGCGCGACGTCCGACCCAGACCTGTGGCCACGACCGTGACGCGAACCTTGTCACCCAGGCTGTCGTCGTACACCGTACCCATGATGATGGTGGCGTCCTCGGCCGCAAACTCGCGGATGGTTTCCATGGCAATTCGGGTCTCCTTGAGTCTGAGACTCGGGCTTGCCGTGATGTTCACCAGAATGCCACGCGCACCGGAGAGGTCCACCCCCTCGAGCAGCCGGCTTTGCACGGCAAGTTCGGCCGCCTCGCGAGCACGATTGTCGCCACTGGCCGTCGCGGTCCCCATCATGGCCTTGCCCTGTTCGCCCATGACGGTCTTGACGTCCTCGAAGTCCACATTGACCAGACCCTCGACATTGATGATCTCGGCAATGCCGGCCACGGCGTTGTTCAGCACATCGTCGGCGGCTGCAAAGGCTTCGAACTGGGTGATGTCCTCACCCAGAACCTCCTCGAGTTTCTCGTTGAGCACGATGATCAGGGAATCGACCCGCCCCTCGAGCTCAGCCAGACCATGCTCGGCAGCATTCTCACGACGGATCCCCTCGAAGCTGAAGGGCTTGGTGACCACGGCCACAGCCAGAGCCCCGAGTTCCTTGGCCACCTCGGCCACCACCGGCGCTGCCCCGGTTCCGGTACCGCCACCCATACCTGCCGTGATGAACACCATATGGGCGCCGCGCAGGGCATCGGCGATCCGCTCGCGATCCGCCTCCGCTGCAAGACGTCCAGCCTCGGGCCGGGCGCCCGCTCCAAGCCCCGTTCCTCCGATCTGGAGGGTGTTGCCCGCTTTGGATTTCGCGAGTGCCTGCGCATCGGTGTTGATGCAGATGAACTCCACGCCGCTCACCCCACGCGAAATCATGTGGTTCACCGCATTGCCACCCGCGCCGCCGACACCCACCACCTTGATGATGGTGCCCCGCGTCTCTGTCTCCAGCATTTCGAACGTCATACAGCCTCCTGATCAGAAATTAAAAATTACCCACAAACCATGCCTTCATCCGCGCAAGGGTGTCCTTGAACGATCCACTGCTCTGCACATCCTTGCGGCCCCGGATCCACTGCGTCCGCGCCTCCTCCAGCAACCCCATGGCCGTGGAGAAACGCGGATTGCTGATGACGTCCGACAGATTGCCCCGATAGGCGGGCGTGCCGACACGCACCTGCTTGAGAAAAACGTCCTCGCCAAGCTCGACCATGCCCTCCAGCATGGCGCTGCCGCCTGTGATGACCACCCCAGAGGACAGCAACTCCTCGTAACCCGACTCGCGGATCACATGCTGAACCAGGGAGAAAAGCTCCTCGACCCGTGGCTCGATGACTGCCGCCAGGGCCTGACGCGAAAGCTGCCTGGGTGCCCGATCACCAAGGCCCGGCACCTCGAACCATGTTTGCGGGTCTGCGAGCGCCTGCTTGGCGATACCGTGACGAATCTTGATCATCTCGGCCTCATGCGTGGGTGTGCGCAGGGCCATGGCGATGTCGTTGGTGATCTGATCTCCGGCAATCGGGATCACGGCGGTGTGACGGATCGCTCCTCCGGAAAAAATCGCGATGTCGGTGGTGCCACCGCCAATGTCCACGAGGGCCACGCCGAGGTCCTTCTCATCGCGCGTCAGAACCGAGTGGCTCGATGCCAGAGGCTGCAGAATCAGCTCATTGACCTCGAGACCGCAGCGGCGAATGCATTTGATGATGTTCTGCGCCGCACTCACCGATCCGGTGACGATATGCACCCGGACTTCGAGCCTGACACCGCTCATCCCCAGAGGCTCGCGCACATCCTCCTGACCGTCGATCATGAATTCCTGCGGCAATACATGCAGCACCTGCTGATCGGCCGGAACGCTGACCGCTGTGGCCGTCTCAATCACGCGATCGACATCGGTCTGACTGACCTCCTTGTCCTTGATCGCCACCATGCCGGTCGAGTTGAAGCTTCGGATGTGACTACCGGCGATTCCGGTCCATACGGCGGCGATCTTGCAGTCGGCCATCAGCTCGGCGTCTTCCAGCGACTTCTGGATCGATTGCACCGTGGCGTCAATGTTGACGACCACACCTTTCTTCAAACCCTCGCAATCGGCCTGGCCAAGACCAATCACTTCCAGTCTGCCGTCATCGCTGATCTCGGCGACTACCGTGACGATCTTGGAGGTCCCGATGTCGAGTCCCACAATCAGGTTCTTGGATTCGCGTGTCATTGAAGATTCCTTGGAAAATCGTCTGCCATGGCGGTCATGCCTGCGGTCGGATGCACAGTGGTGCGGAAGACAAAGGCGCCGTCTGCTCAGGAGCGACACTGGCGGTCTGAAAGGCAAACCCGGTGGCATATCGCAGATCGGCTCGCACCAGACCCCCGCTCTCGCCGGAAGAGGCAAGGCGTCGGCCAAGCCAGGGTTGCGTCTTCACGAACATGCGGACGCGCTCCTCGACCGGCGTGGCAAGCGTGTCACGACCCAGTTCCAGCGTGAGGCCTCCGGCAAGTCGTGCGGTCCATGCGTACTGTTCGGAGAGCGTCAGCATCTGCAGCGGACGGTTGAGTGGCAATAACCACTCGCTGAGTTGCCGGGCACGCTCGAGCACCAGACGCTCGCTTCCGGAGGGCCCCGCAATCGGCAAAAGCAGGCACGGGTCTTCATGATCGGCGGCCTGGCCGGGGAAAATCTCGCCAGCGTCGTTGACCAGACGCCCATCGGTCCACATCGCAACCGCCTTGTGCTCCTCGATCCGCACCAGCAGACGATTGGGCCAGATACGGCGAACCGTGGCCCTGCGCACCCAGGGAATCGACTGGACGGATCGATGAATGGGGTCCAGGTCGGCCGACAGCACCGTGCCGTTGAGCACCTCGACGATGGCCGCATGCACCTCGGCTGCGGAGACATGCCGCAACTCGCCCCGAGCCGCATCGACAATCACCCGCTCGATGGCAAATGTCTGTCGCTGCGCGGTCCATACGCCGAGAAGTCCGATTCCCCCGAGCGCAGACAACGCCAACAGGAGACCGGCCACCCGGTTCATACGACCGGGCGAATTCCAGAAGTCGCGCAAGGACGCGGCAATCACGGCTGCGCCCTCCTGATCTTCAGAGCAGCCGATCGCAGAATCCGGATCACCAGCTCGTCGTAATCCAGTCCGATCTCCCGCGCGGCCATTGGCACCAGGGAGTGGTCCGTCATTCCCGGCGAGGTGTTGATCTCGAGCAGCATGGGCTCGCCACTGCCGTCCCACATCAGATCGACCCGCGCCCAACCACTGCAACCGATGCTTCTGAAGGCAGCCACACTCAGGGCCTGCATCCTGGAGGTCACGTCCGCAGGCAAGGGGGCCGGACAGAGGTAACGGGTTGCCGTACCGAAGTACTTGTTCTGATAGTCGTACCGCCCCTCGGGCGCCACGATCTCGATCAGCGGAAGCGCCTGCGCGGATGGGGACTCCAGGACGGCACAGGTGAACTCCCGACCCCGGATGAACTGTTCGGCCATCACCTCGGGATCGACACCGCAGGCCGACACCCAGGCCTGTTGCAGATCATCTGCGTGATCCACGCGATGAAAGCCGAGCGAGGAGCCCTCGCAGACCGGCTTGACCGCAAGCGGCAGACCGAGATCCTCCACCACCGACACGGGATCGAACGCTTCGCCCAACAGACGGAACCGGGGCGTCGGAAGACCAGCCTGCGCCCACACGCGCTTGGTCATGATCTTGTCCATGGCAAGACTGCTGGCGAGCACCCCACTGCCGGTGTAGGGGATACCCAGCAACTCGAGCGCGCCCTGCACCGTCCCGTCTTCGCCGAACCGCCCGTGCAGCGCGATGAATGCACGCGCCACACCCTCATCGACCAGATCCTGCAATGGCCGGCTGGCGGGATCGAAGGCGATCGCATCGACACCTCTGCGCTGCAGGGCGCCCATGACACCCGAACCGGAGCGCAGGGATATCTCGCGCTCTCCGGAGAGTCCGCCCATCAGGACAGCCACTTTCCCGAGATCGCGACTCATCGGCCGGACTCCCCGGGAGGTCCTGCAGGCCGGCCCGCCTCCCGCATACCGTCCTGTTGCAGGAGCGCAATGGCTGCCGGCACCGAGCCGATCGAGCCGGCGCCCATCGACAACACCACGTCACCGCCACGAGCGAATGACACGATGGCCTGCGACATGTCGCTGATTGCCTCGACAAAAACCGGCTCCACCCTGCCCGCCACGCGGACGGCACGAGCAAGCGCCTTGCCATCAGCGGCGGTCAGAGGCGGCTCCCCGGCAGGGTAGACATCCGCGAGCAGCAGGCCGTCCGCCTCGCCGAGCACCTTCACGAAATCCTCGAAAAGATCGCGGGTGCGACTGTAACGATGCGGCTGAAACGCAAGCACGATACGTCTGCCGGGGAAAGCGCCCCGGGCCGCGGCGATGGTCGCGCGAATCTCTGCGGGATGATGGCCGTAATCATCGATGAGGGTGAAGGATCCGCCCATGCAGGGATACTCGCCGCAGATCTGGAAGCGACGGCCCACCCCCTTGAACTCGCGCAATGCCGACACGATGGCCTCATCCCGGATGCCGAGTTCGGTGGCCACTGCAATGGCAGCAAGCGCATTCTGGACATTGTGCCGACCCGGCAGATTGAGCACCACCTGCAGGGGATCGCAGGCCTCGCGCACTACGGTGAAGGCCATGGCACTCCCGTGCTCATGAACATCGACTGCCCGGACCTGGGCGTCGTCGGAAAATCCGTAACTCACGAGAGCCTTGGAGATGAAGGGAACGATCTCCCTTACATGCGGATCATCCACACACACCGCTGCCGTTCCATAAAACGGCAGGCGCTGGGTAAACGCAATGAATGCCTGCTTGAGTCTTGCGATGTCGTGATCGTAAGTCTCCATGTGGTCTTCATCGATGTTGGTGATCACCGCCATCATCGGCAGAAGATTCAGGAAGGAGCCATCCGACTCATCGGCCTCGGCAACGATGTAATCACCCAGTCCGAGGCGTGCATTGGCACCTGCACTGTTCAGGCGTCCGCCGATGACAAAGGTCGGATCGAGGCCGGCCTGCGCCAGGACGCTCGCCACGAGACTGGTGGTGGTGGTCTTGCCATGTGTCCCGGCAATGGCGATTCCCTGCTTGAGGCGCATCAGTTCGCCCAGCATCAGGGCCCGCGGCACGACAGGGATACGGCGACTGCGGGCAGCCAGCACCTCCGGATTGTCACTGCGCACCGCGCTCGAAATCACCACGGCATTGGCACGGCCCAGGTGCTCGGCGGCATGGCCCAGATAGATCGTCGCACCCTGGGCCGCAAGGCGATCCGTCGCGGCATTACGCGATACATCCGAGCCCTGCACGGCATAGCCGAGATTGAGCAGCACCTCGGCGATACCGGACATGCCCGATCCGCCAATGCCGACAAAGTGAATGGTGTCGATCTTGTGCCTCACGGCCGCCCCCCCGAAATCCCGGTGGCGGCCTCGATCAGATCGGCCGCATTCCTGGCCGCATCCGGTCTTCCGAGATCGCGCGCCCTGCATGCGGCGTGCTGCAGCGTCGGTCGATCCAGTGGGGCCATGCATGCCGCCATATCATCGGCAAGTCGAGCGGACTGCATCAGCAGCCAACCTGCGCCCTGATCCGCCAGATACCGGGCATTGGCTGTCTGGTGGTCATCGATGGCGCCCGGAAGCGGAACGAACAGAGCTGCAACCCCAGCACTGGCGACCTCGCTGACAGTGGATGCGCCGGCACGGCAGATGAGCAGGTCGGACCACGAATAGGCCTGCGCCATATCGTCGATGAACGCAACACATTCAGCCTGAAGCCCTGCCTCGCGATAGGCCGCGCTGACTTGCGCCAGATCCCGCGGCCCGGTCTGATGTCGGATATCCAATGCGCGTGCAGCCAGAGCGGATGCACGCAAGGCCTCGGGAACCGCGCGATTCAGCGCAGACGCGCCGAGGCTGCCACCGATGACGAGAATTCGCAGCCGGTCGTCACGACCGGCGAACCGTTCCTCGGGCCGGGGGGTCGCGGCGATCGCGGCACGTACCGGGTTACCCGTCACCACTGCGGATGCGGGTGCATGGATCGTCGTCGGAAAGCTCGTCATCACGAGGCGTGCGATGCGTGCGAGCCATCGGTTGGCCGTACCCATGACAGCGTTCTGCTCGTGAACACAGAGAGGAATCCTGCGCCAGCGGGCCAGAAGGCCGATCGGAAAGGTGACGTAGCCGCCGAACGCCACCACGACCTGCGGTCGGGCTGCCCGCAAGATCTGTGCGGCATCGCGCAGTGCGGCGATGAGACGCACCGGCAGGCTCATCCAGGCCAACAGGCCTCGTCCGCGCACACCAGCAAAGCGGAGGATGTGCAATCCGATTCCCGCAGCAGGTATGACACGCGACTCGAGTCCCCGATCGGATCCGACCCATTCGGCATGCCAGCCGCGACGGCGCAACTCATCGGCGACAGCAAGGGCAGGAAAGACATGGCCTCCCGTCCCGCCAGCCGCAATCAGAACGCGAGGTGCGGTCATGGTCGGACCCTTCCACCGCGGGCACGATTCTCCATGTCGATTCGAATCAGGGTGCCCATGGCAATGCACACCGCCAGCATGGAACTGCCACCATGGCTGATGAAGGGCAGTGTCAGGCCCTTGGTCGGCAGCAGGCCGGTATTCACCCCGGCATGAATCAGTGCCTGCAAGCCCAGCCAGACGCCGATGCCCTGCGCCACCAGACCGGCAAACGGATCACCCTGGAACATCGCCACTCTGCCGATCTCGATGGCGCGACGAACAATGAAGGCAAAGGCAATGACGACCAGCGTCACTCCGACAAAACCGATTTCCTCACCCATCATCGCGAAGATGAAATCGGTGTGCGGCAACGGCAGATGCCCCATTTTTGCCACGCCAGTACCAAGCCCGGAACCGAGGAGGCCGCCACGACCGAATGCGATAAGTGCGCCGCAGAGTTGAAATCCGCTCGCCTGAACCTGACCCGGATCGCAAGGACTCAGATAGGCCACCAGTCGCATCAGGCGCCATGGGGTGAACCAGACCATCAGAACGAACACCGCCAGCAACATCAGCATCAGCGGGATCAGTACCCGCAGACTCATGCCACCGAGGAACAGGATCGAGGCGGCGATCAGCATGATCACCATGGTTGAACCAAGGTCGGGCTGATACAGGAGCAGCAGCATCACCAGGGTCATCATGAAGCTGATCGGCAACAGGCCGCGCACGAAGGTGTGCATCCGATCCTGATGACGGATCGCGTATGCGGCCGCATACAGCAGCGAGAAGAACTTCATCAGCTCGGCGGGCTGCAATGTGAAGACACCAAACGGGATGGCGCGAACGGCACCATCCTTGAGAATCGTAGGGCCCAGCGCGAACTTCATCGCCGCCACGACCACCAGCATGCCCAGTCCGAGGAAGAACAGCGGGGTCGACAGGGATTTGAGTATCGCCACCGGAATACGGGTCATGACGAAAGCGGCCAGCAAGCCCACCAGAAGATGGACGGGATGGCCCCGCATGGCCCGCCAGAACACGGACTCGGTGTTGTTGCTCGGAAGCGGCAGGTTGGCCGAATACACCATCACCAGACCGACCAGCAGCAGGCTGACAAATACGGAGATCAGCGATCGATCGACCGGGTTCGGAACATGGCCAACCGCTGCGGCGCCATGCAGGCGTGCTGTCAGCATGTCACACCCCTGTCCTGCGCCACGCGCGCCACCGCCTCGCGGAAGGCCCGACCACGATCGGCATAGTTGCGAAACATGTCCAGGCTGGCGCAGGCCGGCGACATCAGTACCACCTGACCGGAAGCCGCGGCATCGGTCGCGATCATCACCGCCTCATCCATGGACGCTGCACTTCGGCAGGGCACCCCCGCAGACGAGGCCACACGGGCAATCGCAGGGCCATCGCGACCGATCGTCACCGCCATCCTGACTCGCCCCGCCATGGCCGCCGCGAGATCCGTGAAATCCTGACCCTTGCCGTCGCCACCTGCGATCAGCACCACCGGGAGATCCATGCCTTCGAGAGCGGCGACCGTGGCACCCACATTGGTCCCCTTGCTGTCGTCGACAAAATCAATACCGTCGACATTGGCCACCCACTCCATGCGATGCGCACCACCCCGAAAGTCCCGCAACCCATGCAACAGCGGTGCCAGACCGGGCGTCACCGTGCGACACAGCGCAAGCGCTGCCATCGCATTCAATGCGTTATGACGACCGCGGACACGCAGGGCATCAGCGGGCATCAGTCGGTGCAGGCGCGCAGGATCCTGCGCATCGGCCATCACGATCCAGGCGAGACCTTCCTGCACCAGCCCGAGGTCTCCAGGACGCACCGGAGGGTCCGAACCGAAGCTGATCCATGATCCAGGTGTGGATGAACCTGGCCCGGCAATCGCGGCCATCACTCTCGGATCCTGCCGATTGACCACCTGCTGCACCAGCAGGGGCATGCCATCCTTCTCGAATCCGAACACCCGGTGCTTGGCAGCGGCGTAGTCCTGCAGGTCCACATGCCAATCGAGATGGTCCTCGGTAATGTTGAGCAATGCCGCCGCAGTGGGATGAAAGTGCTGCGCAATGGCCAGCTGAAAACTGGACAGCTCGAGTACCCAGACCGACGGAAATCGCCCCTCATCCTCGCGTGCCATCACGGCATCCAGCAGCGATGGACTGATGTTGCCCGCCTCCTGAGCATCGATACCTGCCCGCCGAAGGAGCGCCAGCGTCATCTGGGTGGTGGTGGTCTTGCCATTGGTACCGGTAATGGCCAGGACCTGCGGCAATTCCAGCGCCAGTTCAGGATCGCGACCGACTCCCACCCCGCTGCCGGCACGTGCTGCATGATCGATCGCCCATTCGAAGAGATCGATTTCGCCAACGACGGGTATGCCAAGTTGCCGCGCATGCGCCAGCAGACCAGCCGCCGGGCCGCCATGCATGGGATGCGGCGACAGCCCCGGACTGGGACTGACCAGAGTGACCCCCGCGACCCAGTCATCGGCAAACGGTGCTGACACCGCGTGATGCACGCTCAGTCGGGACTCGTGGTTCGTCGAGACCAGCGCAGCGGCGGCGGCAGTCTCGGCACGGGTATCAATGGCCGTTACCCGTGCACCACGGCGAAGAAGCCATCGCACGGCTGACACACCCGATTCACCAAGACCCAGAACCAGCGCATGCTGAGCGCTCCAGTCGATATCGGCCGCAATCGCCGGAATGCGCCGGTGGCTGCGCTGGAGTGCGGAAGGGGTTCTCGATCGGTTGCGCTGACTCATGGCGTATGTCGACTCATCGCAACTTGAGTGTGGACAAGCCTGCAAGCACGAGGATCATGGTGATGATCCAGAAGCGCACCACCACCTGGGTTTCCTTCCAGCCGCTGACCTCGAAGTGGTGATGAAGTGGCGCCATCAGCAGGATGCGCCGCCCCTCACCGAAGCGCAGCTTGGTGTACTTGAAGTAACCGACCTGCAGCATCACCGACAGTGTCTCGATGACAAAGACGCCACCCATGACGAAGAGAACGATCTCCTGCCGGACCACCACCGCAACGGTGCCCAGTGCGCCACCCAACGCCAGGGCCCCAACGTCACCCATGAACACTTGCGCCGGATAGGCGTTGAACCAGAGAAATGCAAGACCCGCCCCGACCAGCGCTGCACAGAAAACCGTGAGTTCGCCGGCGCCCGGAATATGTGGAATGAGCAGGTACTTGGCAAACACCGCATTCCCCGTCACATAGGCGAACACACCGAGGGCACCCGCGACCAGAACCGCCGGCATGATGGCCAGTCCATCCAGGCCGTCAGTGAGATTGACCGCATTGCTCGTACCGACGATGACGAAATAGGTCAGCACCATGAAACCGAACACGCCAAGCGGATACGCGACCTGCTTGAAAAAGGGAACGATCAGGTCCGCCCGTTCGGGAAGGTTGATGCTGAAGCCATTGCTCACCCACTGTGTAAAGAGTTCCAGCGCCTGTGCATTGCTCTGCGCAGGAACCGAGAACGCGAGATAGACCGCAGCGACCACACCAATCACCGATTGCCAGAAATACTTCCAGCGTGCGGGCAAGCCGGTGGGATCCTGGCGGACCACCTTCCGGTAATCGTCGACCCAGCCGACCGCACCAAAACCCAGGGTGACCAGCATGACAGCCCAGACAAAGCGATTGCTCAGATCGGCCCAGAGAAGCGTTGTGAGCCCGATTGCGAGCAGAATCAGGGCACCTCCCATGGTGGGAGTGCCACTCTTGATCAGATGTGTCTGCGGACCATCGTCACGCACGGCCTGCCCGAACTTCATGGCCGTAAGCTTGCGTATCACCATCGGCCCGAGAATCAGACCGATACCCAGTGCGGTGAGCGCAGCAAGGACGGCACGCAGGGTGATGTAACTCAGCACATTGAAGGCCCGGATGTACTGATCGAGCCAGTCCGCAAGAATCAGCAGCATGGCGCCACCTCGCGATTCGGCGGTGCCAGGGCGGACACCACGCGTTCCATTCGCATGAACCTGGATCCCTTGATCCAGAGGCTCGGACGGGATCCCGCCGACTGCATGACGATCACCCACTCGCGCAACCGGGCGATCAACTCATCGATATCATCAAAGTGGCGGCCAACACCGGATACGCGGCTGGCACGGCCCATGGCTGGGCCATGCAACCAGACCGACTCGATACCTGCCGATCCTGCCGCCTGAAGCACCTCCTGGTGACATGCCGCCTCCTGCTCGCCGACCTCCCCCATATCGCCCAGCACGAGCGCCCGCGGCGCGCGAAGTGCAGCAAGAGCGGCAGTGGCTGCCCGAACCGAATCCGGATTGGCGTTGTAACTGTCGTCCACCAGCAATCCTCCGCCGTGCAGCGCGATCTGAAGACCCCGGCCGGCAAGCGGCGAGAACTCGGAAATCGCTGCAGCAATTGACCCGGGAGGAATACCTGCGGCATCGGCAGCGGCTGCTGCTGCGACTGCATTACGCGCGTAATGCTCGCCAGCGCCGCGCAGGACCACATCGATGCGCTCGCCCGAGGACAGGGTGATCGCCATCTGTTCGGGAGCAGAGGCGTGCTGCGCACCAATCACCTCGCCGGCACTGTACCCATCGCCAGCAGGATCATGCGCCAGACCGAAACGCACCATCCGGTGCGAGCCGGCCAGTTGCCGCCACACGGGCTCGTGCTCAGGGTCGCGCGGAAACAGGGCAACGCCATCGGGATCAAGGGCATGAAAAGCCTGACCATTTTCCATGGCGACCGCCATGACGCTCTTCATGAACTCCTGATGCTCGCGCTGTGCGTTGGTGATCAGCACAAGCTGCGGAGACGCGATGGCAGCAAGACCAGCAATCTCGCCGGGATGATTCATGCCGAGTTCGAACACCGCAAGCCGATGCTCCGGACGCAGACCAAGCACCGACAACGGGACTCCGATGTG
Organism: uncultured Burkholderiaceae bacterium; assembly: GCA_964470595.1. Classification (GTDB taxonomy): domain Bacteria; phylum Pseudomonadota; class Gammaproteobacteria; order Burkholderiales; family Burkholderiaceae_A; genus Lacustribacter. Next base: position 14,234 of record CAYYDO010000008.1, read on the forward strand.
ATTGTTGAGGTTACCCCGCGTGACCCATGTCGCCTTCCGACCAAGTGCCCTGGCTGCAATCGATCCGATCATCTGGGTAACCGTCGTCTTGCCATTGCTTCCGACGACCGCGACCACATCGCCATGCCATGACCGACGCCAGTGACTGGCCCAGTTCTGGAGCGCCACGAGGGTGTCATCCACCTGCACCAGGGGAATGCCTGCTGCGCGGGTCGCATCATCGAGCACACTGACCACAGCTGCACTCGCACCGCGTCGCGCCGCCTCCGCGATGAAACGATGGCCGTCGAAACGCGATCCGACCAGAGCGATGAAAAGCGCCCCCTTGCCGATACTGCGACTGTCGGTGCTGACGTCCGTGAAGATGATGTCGGATGCGCCGTCCACTGGATGCAGAGCGGCATGAGGCACCGCTGCAAGAAACTCATCAAGCCGGGGCATGGTGTCTCCCCGCCTGCAGGTCTACCCTCTGGCTCTGCCAGAGATCCAGTGCCTGCCGGGCGTGAACGGTATCCGAAAAAGGAACCCGGGTTCCAGCGATTTCCTGCACCGTTTCATGACCTTTGCCAGCAATCAGCACGACGTCCTGCGGACGACAGGCAGCGATGGTTCCGGCAATGGCTGCGGCACGATCGAGTTCCACGACGACACCGCGTGGCGGCTGTTGCGAAAAGCCCGAGGCAATCGCCTGCACGATGGCATCAGGAGATTCGCTTCTCGGATTATCGGAAGTCAGCGTCGCGCCATCGACAAGGGCGCCAAGCACTCTGCCCATCAGGGGACGTTTGCCCGGGTCGCGGTCACCGCCGCAGCCGACAACGCAGAACAGCGCGCCATGCCGCTGCTGCGCCAGCGGACGCAGTGCCTCGAGAACGCACTGCAATGCCTCGGGTGAATGGGCATAGTCCACACACACCAGCGGTGCATCATCGCGGACGATCATCTCCATCCGCCCCGGTGGAAGAGCAAACTCGGCAAGGCCTCGCGCAACATCTGCCGGATCCACCTTCATTGCAAGCATGCATGCGGCGACAACCATCGCGTTGTCCGCATTGTGTCGGCCCGTCACTGCAAGATCGACGTCGGTGGTCAAAGGCCGGGCTGCTCCGTAACCGGAAACAGACAGGCGCATGCCGGTCGACTGCGCCTGCATCGCGGTGACGGCAAGACCCCAATGGGCATTCGCGGGTTGGTGGCGGCCGACAGCGATCCGATCGACATGGGTATCCACTGCGCGCCACATGATGTCGTGCCACGGATCATCCGTATGGATCACGACGGCAGCAAGACTTGGTGATTGGAAAAGAAGCGACTTGGCCTGAGCGTACGCGTCCATGCTGCCATGAAGATCCAGGTGATCATGGCTGAGATTGGTGAATGCAGCGATCTTGATGCTGCAGCCCTGCAGGCGGCCCTGTGCGATACCGATCGAAGACGCCTCCAGCGCCACCACTGCCACCGACGACTGACGCAGGCGATACAGCAGGCGCTGAAGATCGACAGGGTCAGGCGTGGTCAGCCCGCCCGTGGCCGCGACATCCCACGCAGGCAGATGATCCACAGCGCAGCCTGGCGGAAACAGCGCCACACCGAGGGTTCCGATGGCTGCCGATGCGAATCCTGCGCGGGCCATCGCTCGAGCGAGGGCATAGGTCACCGTGGATTTGCCGTTCGTGCCGGTGACGGCAACGAGTTGCAGACCCATGCTCGGACGACCGTAGTACGCCGAAGCAATCATTCCCATGCGGCTGGCAAGACCCGGAACACGCAATATCGGAGGGCAGGCATCACCGGCGCCGGTATCCCCCGCCGTATCGCTGGCGTCGATGACGATTGCTGCAGCACCGGCCGAAACTGCAGCCCTCAGATGATCCGCAGCACGGCCATGGCCACCGGAACGGGCGAGAAATCCATCTCCCGCAGCGATGCGGCGGCTGTCGCTGCTGATGTGTGCTGCAGGGCCAAGATGCTCGCGCAACCACTGTGCCGTCTCGTCGGACAGGCGATCACGCAGCGCCAGCGGATGTGGGATGGCTGCGTTCGGCGCTCCGCCAGGAATCATGGCTGACGGGATCACTGGGAGCCCTCCCCGATGAGCGCCATCGCGGGCAACACGCGCAGGGAAGGATTCGGCGAGATCTGCATGCGCCGCAGGGTGTCATTCGCAATGCGTGAGAAAACGGGAGCGGCCACCCGTCCGCCGTAGTGTTCGCCGGCCGATGGCTCATCGACCATGACGGCAATCACCAGACGAGGTTTGTCCACCGGCGCGAATCCCACGAATGAGGCGACATAACGATTCTTCGCGTAGCCCCCACGTTCGGGCTTGTGCGCCGTTCCCGTCTTGCCTGCCACCTTGTATCCGGCCACTTGAGCAAGCGGCGCCGTTCCCTCGGGACTTGTCGCCATCTCGAGCATTCGGCGCACGGCCCGGGCTGTTTCAGGAGAGATGACCTGAACACCGACCACAGGACCTTCCTGGGGTACGAAAGAAATCGGAACGATGTCGCCATCCCGGGCAAAGATGGTGTACGCGCGGGCCAGCTGCAACAACGATACCGATACGCCGTGACCATAGGAGATGGTCGCCTGATCAATCGCCACCCATTTGCGCGCATCGCGCAGACGGCCACCCGTCGCGCCATTGAGCCCCACATCGGGAATGCGTCCGAAACCCGATGCCGCAAGAAAGTCATGGAGCTCCCACGGCTGCAGGCGTTGCGACACCTTGACCGTACCCACATTGCTCGACTTGGAGAGCACCTCCTCGACCGTGAGCAGTCCGTGAGGATGAGAATCGCCAATCGTGCGATTGCCTATGGTGATCTTGCCCGGTGCGGTCTGTATCTCGGTCTTCGGCGTGATGCGCCCCAGTTCGAGCGCGGCGGCAATGGAGAAAACCTTCATCGTGGAGCCAGGCTCGAAGGTGTCCGTCACTGCGCGGTTGCGCACATTGTCCGGTGCAAGGCGGCCCCGATGATTCGGATCAAATGAGGGTTCATTGGCCAGGGCGAGAACCTCCCCGGTCTGGGCATCGATCACCACCGCGGCGGCAGCCTTCGCCCGGTGGGTCGACATCGCCGAACGCAATGCGGCGTGCACGATGGTCTGAATGCCTGCATCAAGTGACAGGGAGAGATCCCGGCCGGGTGTCGCATCGGCGATAAGCCGCTCGCTTACCGCCATGTCAGTGCGGTCGACCACCACCCGCACCTGACCGGGTACGCCTCGCAGATCCTGATCGTGCTTGAGTTCGAGTCCCTCCGAACCCTGCTCCTCGGAGTTGGTGAAGCCCACCACGTGGGCAAATGCCTCGCCGTAGGGGTAATAGCGTCGGAAGTCTGGCTCCAGCACCACGCCCTCCAGACGCATGGCCCGGATACGCTCAACCTGCTCGAGGTTGAGCCCTTTGGCCAACCAGAAAAACGACTTCGCGGAGGCGATGCGCTGGCCGACTTCCGCCGGCTTTCGTCCAATGATCTCGGCCAGCATGGCAATGCGCCGCGGATCCCCCTTGAACTTCGATGGCGCGATACCGAGAAGCTCCTCGCGCACACTGGTGGCAATGACGTTCCCATTGCGGTCAAGGACGCGTCCCCGAGCTGCCGGTACCTCACGCGGCCTCTCGAAACGCTTCTCGGCACGACTCTGCCATTGATCAGCATGAACCAGCTGAAGCATGAAGGCTCTCACGATGACTGCGGCAAAGCCCAGCATCAGCAGGGCAAGAACCACACGAGAACGGATCTGCGCCGATTTCCAGACACCATCGAGGTCACGCGTCCGTCTGACAGCGGCGGCGGCCATTCCGGAGGCCAGGGCTGACGCCGGAGCACTCAACGGGCACCCTCCCGCAGCGCGCCCGGCGGAGGGTACAGGGTGTCGGAAGGCGTCAGGGGGACCATGCGCAAGTCACGACGGGCTGCGGCATCGATACGGCCGGGGTTCCGAAGAACGGTGAGCTCCACTTCCAGTACCTCCCGGTCGGATTCGAGCTTCTGCCCCATCCGATCGGCACGATCCATCTGCGTGAACAGACGTCGCTCGTGATATCGCGCATTGACCAGCGCAAGTGCTGAAGCCGTGATCAGGATCACCAGCAACCATTGACGCGCTGTCATCGGGAAGACCGTCCACCTGGTCCGATCTTTTGCGCCACTCTCAGGGTGGCGGAACGCGCCCGCGGATTGCGTGCAAGTTCTGCGGCACCAGGGCGAATACGACCGATCGCACGCAGACAGGGGGGCGCTCTGCGATTCCCGGCCTCGACACCCGTGTCCATGAGCCCACGCATCAATGCCTGCTGTCCGCGACTCAATCCTGACGAAACTGACGAATCGTCCTCCCTGGACCGAAGCCGTATGAACTGCTTGACCAGCCTGTCCTCGAGCGAATGGAAGCTGATGACCGCAAGGCGCCCGGATTCGCGCAACAGATCAACGGCAGTCGACAAAAGCGCGGCGAGCTCTTCGAGTTCGCCATTGATGTGAATCCGTAAAGCCTGAAATGTTCTTGTCGCAGGATGCTGCCCCCGCTCCCTTGGCGCCCTGCAGCGGCGCAATGTCTCGGCAACCAGTTCGGCGAGAGCGGCCGTGGACTCCAGCGGCGGAACCTCGCCGCGTTGGGCAGCTGCGCAGCGAGCCGCAATCGCGTTTGCAATCGGAACAGCAAACCGTTCTTCGCCATAGTCTGCAATCACCCTCTTCAGTTCCAGCACATCGGCTCGCTTGAGCCATTCCGACAGGGGTTCACCCCGGGTCGTATCCATCCGCATGTCGAGCGGTCCGTCGAGTCGAAAACTGAATCCCCGCCCGGCCTCCTCGAGCTGGGGCGAGGACACACCGAGGTCTGCGAGCAGGCCATCGATCTCGGCGATACCCATCGCAGCCAGACGATCACGAAGCTCCGAGAACGGGGCATGAATGATCTGAAACCGCGCATCCCTGATGCGCAAGGCAACGGCAACCGCCTCGGGGTCACGATCAAAGGCAATCAGACGGCCCGCCGGACCGAGGGATCGCAGGATTCCAGCGGCATGACCACCGCGACCGAAGGTCACATCCACATAGGTGCCCGAAGGGATGATCGCGAGGGCATCGAGCGCCTCCTGCTCGAGTACGGGCAGATGCACGGAAAACGCGTCGGGGTCCTGCGCAGACATGGCGGCTGCCGCCGGATGCACGCTCGAGACCGTCATGATCAGCTCCCGCCGCGCTTGCGTGCACGGACAGCCTGCTTGTGGGTATCGAGGGTGACGGCGTCCCATATCTCGAAGTGGGTCCCGACTCCCAGAAGAATCACATCGCGCTGAATGCCCGCGCCATCACGCAGCACCGGATTGATCAGGAGCCGACCCTGTCCATCCATATCGGGCGTATCGCTCAGACCCAACCAGAAACGACGTTGCTCGGCATCGGCATCGCCACCGGTGAAGCCCGCAATCCGCTCCTCCCAGAGTCGACGCGCCATCAGCAACAGGCAGCCGTCGTCGCTCTCAAGAAGGGCCAGGGCACCGGAGGACTCCGCCAGAAGGGTTTCCCGGTAACGCGCAGGAACCATCATGCGGCCCTTGGCATCGAGGCTCAGAGCCGTGATTCCCGCATACGGGCTGTGAAACGCCAAACCAGTTCCCCCACAAAAAACCACTTTTGTTCACGTTTTCCCACTTTAGGGAAAACGACAGAGGCGGTCAAGCGAGATGCAGGGTTTTTTCTTTCTAAAACAATGACTTAGCGCCGTTTCAGAGAATCAGTGATAGATAAAAAATGAAATAAATCAACAAGATAAAAATTACTTATCAAGTGATTTATGAGAATAGACAGGACTATCCCGCCCCGGCGGGGAGCACAAGGCCTACTGGAGGGGTGTCTTGAGCAGACCAGCAAACGGGATGGCCACGACAGGGATACCTTCGCTGGCGAGTTCCCTGGCGACTTCCACCGAGGTCTGCCCATGAATCGTGCGCATCGGAGCCTCGCCCGCATGCATGGCCCGCGCCTCCTCGGCGAAACGGTCCGCGACATCCTCGCTCGATGCGATGAGATCACGCATGGCCTTCAAGGCTGCAGCCAGAGCCGGGCCACCAGCGGCATGCATCATCGGCTGGGCGCTTGTCCCGTCCGTACGTGAGGTGTCGTGCTGGTCTCGCGCGGCACCCGAAAGATTGAGGCGAGGGGCCGATAGCGCCTTTTCGACATGCCGGCTTTCGCAGTAGGGGCACTGAATGAGACCCTGATCGACCTGCTCGTCGAATGCTGCGTGACTGCGGAACCACCCCTCGAAGAGATGCCCCTCGCCGCAGCGCAGATTGAAGACTTTCATTATCGGATTCTATGCAATCCCGCGCAGTTCATCATGCACGACATCTGAAACAAGGTGATCGACGAGACCCCAGGCAAGGACGCGAATCTCGTCGAAGTGAACGTGCAACTGATGAATTCCCGCGTTGGGTACCTGCCACTGACGTTGCTGCGACAGATCGATCCGGTGCGCAAGGCGATACACCATATCGGCAACACCACCATGGCTGAACACCGCCACGGACTGGGCTGGATGGGCTGATGCGATATCTGTCATTCCATCCAGAACGCGCTGACGAAAAGCCAGCATCGACTCACCCCCTGGAGGCGCAAAACCCGTTTCCCGCCGCTGCCAGCGGGCATAGCCTTCAGGATGCTGCTGCGCAATCTCCTCCGGCGTCAATCCCTGAAAGACACCGTAGCGTCGCTCTGCAATGGCCGACTCGATGCGAACACCCATACCCAGAATCTGAGCCAGCGGTGCTGCAGTCTGTGCGGTACGCGACAGCGGACTGCAATAGATGGCGGCAATTTCGGCATCCCTCAGTCGACGCGCCACGCATTGCGCCTGTTCCCGACCCGTCGCGTTCAGAGGGATGTCGATACTGCCCTGAACACGCATGGCTGCGTTCCAGTCCGTCTCTCCGTGACGCACAAACCAGATGGTGGTCGCCGACATGACCCGATTGCTCCGATGAAAACTGGTGGATTCACACACCGTGACATTCGATATCGATCGCGAAGTGGGCCTGTAGGCCGGATTCTGTTACGGGCTGCCACGCGAGCGGCAGCCTATGACGACCATCCCTCTAGGCCTGTCGTTACCGACAGACTCAAGCCACCTACCCGCGCGCATCGGGCGGGACACCCTTGTCGGCCGAAACCGATCGCGCGCCTATTTGGTGTTGCTCCGGGTGGAGGTTGCCGCGTTTCACGTCCACACGGTTGCCCATGCTTGCTCGTCTCTGTGGCCCTGTTCCTCGCCTTGGGCATTCCTGGGAATGCTTGCTGCGTACGGCCGTTAGCCGTCACCCTTCCCTGCGGAGTCCGGACCTTCCTCTCCTGCATCGCTGCAGCAGCGGCCGCCCGACCCACTTCGCTGCGAAGCATCATAGCGGGTTTGTCCTGTGATTGAAATTCAGTTCTCGAAAATAGAACTGATATATAAATCCAATATGAATCGCCCTGTCCGATGGCTGAGTTCCGCAACTGGATCAGCTCGGCCCCTGCAGCGCCCCCGCTTTCGGCACTTTCTCGCACCGCTGGCGGCCCTGTGCCTGCTCTTGGTGGCGCTGCTGATTGATGCTCACAGTCCGACAGACAAGGCAAATGATCAGGGCAGGCTGCTTGCAGGACAAGCGCGGCAAATCGCTGCTGCCATGAACACCACCCTGGAGCGTCATGTCCTCGAGTTGCAATCCCATGCGGCCTGGCTGAATACACTGACCCATCACAACCGTCATGAACATCTTGCCGACTGGTTCCGGATCATGCACAACCACCCGTCGGACTACGGCTGGATCGGTTTTGAGGACTCGGCTGGTACCGTTCAGGCGGCCAGCAATACCCTCGCGATCGGTACCAGTGCGCTCAATCACACATGGTTCTGGAGAGGTGTGGAGAACGCGATGGCCGCCGACGCCCATTCCGCAGTCGCGTTGACCGTAACCGAGGAAGGCAGCCGTCCCGAAGCCATGCGCCCGATCGATCTCGCGATTCCCGTGCGAAACCATGACAGGCAATTCCTTGGAGTCCTCGTAGCCCAACTCAAGCCGGACTGGTTGGGACTGCAGATGCAGCGGCTCGACGCGTCATCCCACCCGAGCGGGGCAACCGATGTCGTTATTGCTGACAAAGAAGGGCGCGTGCGTCTGGCGAGCCCAACGGTGGGGCAACACGATCTGACATTGCTGCGGAGCTTCCGTCAGGCCCGCAATGGAAATCATGGATGGATCAGGGAAACATGGCCCGATGGTCGTGACTACCTGGTGGGATTCACCCCGGTTGGAAACCACAGCAACGCTCTTGCCGATGGCTGGATCGCCATGATGCGACTCCCCGCAGACATCGCTGCGGCAACCGGCGAGACCAGGACAGACGCAGCATCGATTCTGATCGCAGGATCTGCAGTTCTGATCATGCTCGGCGCGAGTCTGCTGTCCATGGACATCCTTCGTTCCCCCCGGGCAACTGACCTGGCCAGGACCCGGTTTCTCGCCGACCTCAGCCACGAGGTTCGTACCTCGCTGCAGGGGCTGATCAGTCTGGCCAGCGCGCTGCGCGACAGGCTCCTCGTGCCGACCAATCGGCACGACGCCGATCAACTGATCCGCTGTGGCAACGAGCTTCGTGCACTGATGGACGATCTTCTCGACCTGGCGTCCATCGACGAGGGCCGGCTGCGCCTCCACATGGGGCCGGTCGCTGTGGTCGACGCAGTGCGGTTCAACGCACGGCTTTTCGAACCTCTCGCCTGTGCAGGCCTTCGCTGGCAGGTCCATATCCTGATCGACGAGCAGACAATGGTCCTTGCCGATCCGGTTCGACTCGGTCAGATTCTGCGCAATCTGCTGTCGAATGCAGTGAAGTTCACCCAACAGGGCAGCATCCGCATCACGGTCACCACCAAGGATCGCAACCCGAGCGGAGAAAAATCATCCTGGGTCGAAATCATCGTGGAGGACACGGGCACGGGCATGAGCCAGTCCGAGCAGGCCCTCGTCTTTGGCCGATTCATTCGGGGGGCGAGCAACCCGCTCTCCTCAATTGGTGGCCACGGACTCGGGCTGTCACTCACGCACGCACTCGTGCAGGCCATGGGCGGAGAACTGTCACTGCAGTCCCGCAAGGGCATCGGATCACGCTTCTGTGTTCGGTTGCGGACCTGCGACCCGACAACCCCCGAGGCACCGGCTCCGTGCAATCAATCGGTGACATCGATGGACGACATGCGCCGCCTGACTGTTCTTGTTGTCGATGACATGGATACGCATCGCACGGCATTGCAGCGGTGGCTCGACATGCAGGGACATGACGCCTGGGAGGCAGACAGCGGCGGGAAAGCGATCCGGCTTGCTGCCTCCCGGTACTTTGATCTGATCCTGCTCGATATTCGTCTGCCCGATATGTGCGGTCGAGACGTTGCCCGGACCATCCGTTCATCCGGAGGATTGTCGTCCGCGAGCCCGATCTTCGCCATCACCGGCCATGGATTCATTGAAGACATCGCGCAGTCCCGGGCAGCGGGGATCGATGTGCATCTGATCAAGCCGCTGGATCTGAGCGAACTGTCACATCGTCTCAGTGGCATCGGGGCGGCCACAACGAGAACGCATCAGAGCAACGCAACTGCACGAACTCCGGCTTCAGACTGCTGATCAACACACGGCAGGGCGGAATACGCTGGTGTCGGAATAGAAGTCCGGAGCGCCATTTTCCGGATGCCACCCAGGGATCCCGAAGACTGGAACGGGGTAGAAGCTCGGAAACTCGCAACCCGGAAGAATACGGGCTGCGAGGCTGCGATCCAGGTCTGTCCAGTCGCCACGCAAGGAGGTCACGATCAGGCCGTGCGCCGTGATCGCCTTGAAAGGGCGATCCAGTTTCTCGAGGAGCGCGTGACCAAACACCGCAGGGTGCCAGATGTCGTGCCAGCGGTTACGGTGGTCCACAAACAGTTGCGACCACTTCCTTGACCCGAGGCAGGACACAAGCTCATCAGCGTGAGAGTCCGCCACGAGAACCAGAAGATTTTCGTCCCATAGCGTGGCTGCATCCCGAACCGCACCTCTGGAGCCGCTGACGCCTCGCACGGCGATGGCGTCCGCCTGACGCTGATTCAAAGCAGCCTTGGTATGGGGATATGACATCCAGATCAGAGCGCTGTAGCGATCGTGAGCGTTGTCGCGCATCGGTACGCAACCGGTTTCAGCAATCCAGCTCTCATACGCCACCCCGCGGGGAAGCTGATCCTGTGGAACGAAGCGCAATTCACGACCCGCGCCGGTCACCAGCCCCCTGTGGGTCGCCTCCTCGTTCAGGGCGACAAGCAGATCCGGGAAGGGCAGACAGCGGTGAGCAGTCAGTCGCTGCGCCGGGAAGGCTGTCGCCCAGGGTTCCCGATTCACGCCTGATCGGCAAGGCCCGCAAATCGCCAGGCAAGGCGGCGACCGGCTCCCAGTGGCACGATCGGCTCATCTGCAAAGGGCAGGGAATCCTCGACTTGCTGTTCCGAACGCCACAGCATGATGCGCGCGGTATTACGTGGCAAGCGATAGAAATCCGCACCATGAAAGCTTGCAAACGCCTCGAAACGATCGAGAGCGTCCACGGACTCGAACGCTTCCAGATACAACTCCAGCGCATACGGCGCCGAGAAACACCCTGCACACCCGCAGGATGCCTCCTTTGCGGATTTGGCATGCGGCGCACTGTCCGTCCCGAGAAAAAAACGGGGATTCCCGCTGGTGGCAGCAGCAAGAAGCGCCTGCCGGTGAGGTTCTCTTTTCAGAACCGGTAGGCAATACCAGTGGGGCTGCAGCCCACCCTGAAAGAGCGCATTCCGGTTGTAGAGCAGATGCTGGGGGGTGATCGTCGCGGCAACAGGTCCGGACGCATCGCGCACATACTCCGCCGCCTGGCGCGTGGTGATGTGCTCGAACACCACACGCAACTCGGGAAAATCGCGACGCAAGGGAATCAGAACATCGTCGATGAAGACGGCCTCCCTGTCGAATACATCGATGTCTGCGTGCGTGACCTCGCCGTGCATCAGCAGGGGAAGACCTGACCGTTGCATGGCGTCCAGGGCTCCAGCGCAATGAGCGAGGTTGGTGACACCGCTGTCCGAGTTCGTTGTCGCCCCGGCCGGATAGAGTTTCACAGCACGCACCACACCGCTGTCGACCGCCCGGTGAATCTCCTCGGCACTCGTGTTGTCCGTCAGGTAGAGCGTCATGAGCGGTTCGAATCCATAGCCCTGCTCCACCATCCGCGACGGGATCATTTCCCGGATACGGGCCGCATAGGCAATCGCCTGTGCGGTCGTGGTGATGGGTGGGCGGAGATTCGGCATCACGATCGCTCGCGCAAACTGACGCACGGTATACGGGATGACCGATGCCATCTGCTTGCCGTCACGCAAGTGCAGATGCCAGTCGTCGGGACGGGTAATGATCATTTGGTCCATATCAGCGCACCACCACTGCTCGAAAATCATTGACATTGGTTCTCGTCGGGCCGGTGGTGATGACATCATTCAACGGCTCGAAGAACCCGAGTCCGTCGTTGTTGTCGAGCAGGCGACGCATGGACAGGCCGAGATCCCGGGCGCGCGATGTGGAATCCGGGCGAAGAATGGCGCCTGCGTGAGGACTGACCCCGTCGATTCCATCGGTATCGGCAGCGACCGCCCAGACCCTGTCGGCCACACCGAGTTCGTCAAGAGCAAGAGCCAACGCCAGAAGAAACTCGACGCATCGGCCTCCTCTGCCCTTGCCGCGAACCGTGACCGTGCACTCGCCGCCGCTGATCAGGGCAATCGGCAAGGCAAACTCGGGAGAAGGGAACACCGCGAGTTCGCGAATCCAGGATGCGAGCACCTGCGCTACATCACGGGCCTCTCCACTTACAGAGTCTCCAAGGATCACCGGTCGGATACCCGCCTCGCGAAATACATCCGCTGCAGCCAGAAGACTCGCGCGAGCGGTAGCAATCACCGATCCCTGAACATGTGACATGCGGGAGTCGCCGGGTTTCGGGGTCTCGGGTACCCGTCCTTCCACGCCCGCCAACAGGTGACGCTGAATCGACTCCGGGGCCCGAACACCCCAACGGGTCAACACATCGCACGCATCAGCGAATGTCGATGGATCGGGAGAACATGGCCCCGAAGCGATCGCGGAAGGATCGTCGCCCACCACATCGGAGATCACCAGACTGCATACCGGCGCGCGCGAGGCGAGTGCGAGTTGACCGCCCTGAATCCTGGAGAGATGCTTGCGCACGATGTTCATATCGGTAATCGGTGCGCCGCTGGCGAGAAGATCCCGAGTCAGGACTTTGAGATCCGCCATGCCGACGCCATCAACCGGCAGGGCGAGCAGACTCGAACCACCACCCGATACCAGGGCAATCAACAGATCATCGGGGCCGAGTTCATGCACCGCCTGAAGGATCGCCGCGGCAGCATGCTCACCCGCCTGATCGGGCACCGGGTGTCCCGCCTCGACACAACGAATGCGCCGCAGCGGCAGACCATGCGCATAGCGCGTAATCACCGTACCGGAGAGGGGCGCCGCATCCGGCCAGACCGCCTCAACTGCGGCCGCCATGCTGGCCGCCGCCTTGCCGGCGCCGACGACGAGGGTACGGCCCCTGGGCGGAGCGGGCAGATGCGGGGCAACGATACGCATCGGATCGGCTGCCGCGACAGCGGCCCGAAAACTCTGACGCAACAACTGATCGCTCGTCATCGGGATTCCTTGGATTGGGTAAGGATGGGAGCATGTGCGACAGCATTCGCAATCGCCTTGCCAACATCCACGGTCGTGGCCCGCCCTCCGAGATCACGCGTTTTCGGGCCATTTGCCAGCACGTCCTCGATCGCGCGGACGATCAGGTCATGTGCAGCGGGAAACCCAAGAAAATCGAGCATCAGCGCTGCAGACCAGATCTGGCCGACGGGATTGGCAATCCCCTTGCCAGCGATATCCGGAGCCGAACCATGCACAGGTTCGAATAGCGAGGGCCAGGTTCTCTCGGGATTGAGATTGGCTGATGGCGCAATGCCTATGGTGCCCGCACAGGCAGGGCCCAGGTCGGAAAGAATATCGCCGAAAAGGTTGCTGGCGACGACGACATCGAACCAGTCGGGATGGAGCACGAAGTGTGCCGTGAGAATGTCGATGTGGAACTTGTCGACACGGACGTCCGGATAACGCGACGCCATCTCTGCTACCCGGGCATCCCACCACGGCATCGTGATGGCAATACCGTTTGACTTCGTGGCCGATGTGAGGTGACGCGCCGGGCGGCGCTGGGCCAGATCGAAGGCAAACTTCAGGATGCGCTCGCACCCCACGCGACTCATGACCGTCTCCTGCATGACGATCTCGCGCTCGGTACCCTCGAACATCGTCCCACCCACGCTGGAGTATTCACCCTCGGTGTTCTCGCGGACCACATAAAAATCGATGTCACCAGGGACCCGCCCAGCCAGCGGACACGGTACCCCTGGCATGAGCCGGACAGGCCGCAGATTCACATACTGATCGAACTCGCGACGGAAACGCAGCAGTGAGCCCCAGAGCGATACATGATCGGGCACCGTGGCCGGCCAGCCCACTGCGCCAAAGAAAATGGCATCGCAATCGGCAAGCGTCTCTTTCCAGTCAGGCGGCAGCATGTCGCCATGCCTGAGGTAGTAATCGCAGGATGCAAAATCGAAGTGGCGAATGTCCAGATCGATTCCGAAGCGACGCGCGGCCTCGTCAAGGACCCGGAGTCCCTCGGGAAGCACCTCGACGCCAATACCATCTCCGGGGATGGCGGCAATCTTGAAAGTGGGCATGATCAACGGCTCGCTTGTTGCACCAGGGACGCCACGAGCCCGCGCCCCACACGAACCTAATGGCTGAGAATCTTGGAGAGAA